>JAFMIU010000080.1 GCA_017853835.1 Pirellulales bacterium
CGCCAAGCGCAGCCAGGATGGCGAAGCGCAGGCGGCATCCGAGTGAGCCGAGGCCACGAGGGCCGAGGCGAACGTCCGGCGACGGGGCCTGGGCTGCCCCGAGCCACCGAGAGAGTCCGTAGCCTTACGGCCTGGCGGCTTGCGGAGGCAGCATCGCGCGGATGCCGTCGAGCCGCCCCTCGACCGTCTCACCCGGGGCCGTGAACCGCAGCAGTGATTCCTGGAAGAAGTAGACGACGCCAAAGCCGTGGTCGCGGGCCACGGCCGTCTGGTCGCGGACCATGCCGATCGGCACGGGCCACGGCTTCTGGCCCGCCATCACGCCGATCGCGAGCCGCGCCTTGCCCTCAAGTTTCGCGAGCACCGGGCTGCGAAGCTCGCCCTCGACGGCCCGCACGGTGTCGCGATACACCTGCACGACCACTTCGTCGACGATGCCCTGCTCGACCCACGACGGCCAGTCCTGAACGTAGTTCTTGTAGGACCAGGGATAGGGATTGGGCGACACTGACAGTTCGATGCCGGGACGGGCCGCCTTGATCGCCCTGGAGATCCGCGCGACGAACTGCGTGAGCTTCGCCGCCCGCCAGCTGAGCCAGTCGGCGTCATGAGGATCTGGCCGCTCAGCACGCCCCGTTTCCTCCCGATAGCGGGCGAGCGTCACGTCGTCGTAGCCAAAGGTATTCTTCAGCGAGAGGTGGTCGTCGAACTGGATGGTGGGCACGTCGTATCGGGTGACGAACTCGACCGAGAGTTCCTCGAAGAACTGCTGCACGTCGGGGTGGACAAAGTTCAGATACGCTGTCGACGTGCCGTCTTGGTCAAACGTGATTCGGCCGTCGACGTCGCGCGACAGCCAGTCGGGATGCTGCCGCGCCAGCGGCGCGTCAGCGGGAACCTTCAAGCCCCACTCGAACCACGGCACGATGTCGAGGCGATACCGCTCGCCGAGCGCGAGCCAGTCGGCCGCCGGATCGCGGTCGCCGGCGCCCAGGCCATAGCGACCGGAGATCCTCGCGCCGCCATACCTCACCATCACGTCGCTGGGGTAGAAGGTCTCACCCCGACTCCAGACGACGGGATAGAGCGCGTTGAGGTTCAGGCCCGCGACCCGCTCGGCCAGGGTTGCCATCGCGTCCCGCGAGTTCATCACCTGCGAATCGACATCGCTCACCCACACGCCGCGGAGCTCGGCGGCGGTCGCGAGCCTTCGCGATCGTGCCGCGGGCGCATCGCCGGCCAGCGCCGGGGCGGCCACGGCTCCCGCAACCGCGAGCAGAAGGACGACGCACCGCGTTCCGCGTTGACACCGACACGGCTGCAAGGGGCTCGCGGCCATCATGCCGCCTCCCGGGCCGTTTCGTCGGTCCGGAGGTGCCGGAACCAGAACCAGTAGACGCCGGCCGAGAGCCCGACGAACGCCACGAAGAGCGCCGCAAACGTCGACCACTGCCGAAGCACGAACACCATGCCCATCATGAAGAGCACCAGCTGCCAGGGCACCGCGAAGCAGATGGCCGCGAGATCACGCCGACACTCGCCTCGGATGGCGTCTTGGTCCTCCCGCGGCAGCTGCGTGACGATTGGTCGCCAGAAGCCGAACGGCCGCGTGACCTTCACGAAGTTGAGCAGCGTGTCGCGGGCCGTGGCCTGCGTGAGCAGCGACCCAAGCACGCAGCCCACGAGTGAGATCACGCTGGGCACCACGAAGCTCATCACCTCCGTCACCTCGATCTTGAGCACGCGGATCAGCACCGCCGAGAGCATGCCGAAGAGCGTGCCGAGAGCGAAGCCGTAGCCGTTGTAGCGCCACCAATACCAGCGGAGCAGCAGCGGAATGAAGAGCCCGGTGCCGAAGGCCATCGTGATCCAACCCCAGATGTCGTTGATGTTGACACTGTCGAGGCTGAAGGCGAGCCCGAGCAGCACGATCACCACGGTTGAAATCCGCGAATGCCACACCAGCGTCTTGCTGCTGGCCCGGGGGTTGATGAACGTCTGGTAGATGTCCTTCACCCAGTAGGCGGCCCCCGCGTTGATGACCGCGGTGAAGGTCGACATCGCCGCCGCCATGAAGCAGGCGATCACGACGCCCTTCATGCCCACGGGCATGTATTCGGCGATCACGGTGGGCAGCACGAGCTCCGGATCGATCACCTTTCCCGTGGTGAGCCCATAATGGATGCCGAGCATCGCCAGGCCCATCACCAGCGGCCAGCGGAACGACAGCAGGAGAATCCAGAACAGCGAGAGAAGCCCCGCCTCGCGGTCGGTCTTGGCGGCGAAGTACCGCTGGCTCGTGTAGCCGCCGGCCCCGGCGAAGCCCTCGACGCAGGTCTTCACGAGGTAGAAGAAGATCGTGATTCCAAACGCGTTGTAGCGGGAATACTCCCCAGGCATGTCGATCCTCATCGGCGGCATCACGGCCGACCACTCGGCGAGCGTCGTCTTCACCGCCTCGAAGCCCCCCTGGCCGTCCGGCACCGAGATCATGAACTCCGCCGGCAGCACCACCCGGGTCATCGCCAGGACGATCACGTAGAGCACCGCCGCGAGGATCAGCCCGCCCTGCATGACGTCGGTCCACACCACGCCGTAGAAGCCGCTGGCCGCGGTGTAGGTCATCGTCAGCAGGATCAGCGCGATCGAGGCTGCGCGGTCGTCGATTCCCATCAGCATGCCGAAGAACTTGCCGCCGCCGACGGCGAAGTAGCTGATGATCCAGATCGACACCACCAGGTTGGCCAGGGCGCTGATCAGCCGCGCCGTGCGGCCCTCGTGGCCGTCGCCAAAACGCAGCCTCATCCATTCGGCGAGCGTCATCACCTGTGCCCGTCGGGTCCACTTCCCCATGAAGATCATGAAGAAGGCCATGATCAGCACGATCCCGCCGCGGATCTCGATGAAGAATCCCTTCACGCCGAGCGAGTAGATGAGCGCGGTGATCACCATCGTGCCGGCAATGTCGGTGTTGCTCGACATGCCCGAGGCACCCAGCGCCCACCATGGCAGGTTGCGATTGCCGAGGAAGTAGGCGTCGATGCTGTCGCGGGCCTTCCGCTCGAGCCACAGGCCGAGCGCCATGATCCCGACCAGGTAGGCGGCGATGAAGCCGTAGTCGAGCGGGGCCAAGACACTGGTGCCCGTGAAGATCGTCATGGTCGCCGCTCCCTGGTTGATCGTCGGCACATCTTAGGCACGCTGCTCGAGGTCCGCGAGGAGATTCCGGCACAGCAGCAACGCCCGCGGCACGTGGAAGGCGCACTTGTAGGCGCCCCCCTTGAACGACTGGCTGACGCGGCCCTCGCGGTCGAGGTAGCCATACCATTCCCCGTAGTCGCGATCCGGGAAATGCCCGAAGGTGTAGTCCTTCACGGTCTGGAAAAGCGCCCAGTCGGTCTCGCTCCGTGTCACACGGTAGTCGAGCAGGTGGGCGTAGAGGGCCTCGCAGTGTGGCCACCAGAGCTTCATGCTCCACTCGAGCTGCACGGGCGAATGGCCGCGGGCGTCGAGGAAGTAGAAGAGCCCGCCATACTCCTTGTCCCACCCTTCCGCGTGCGACCAGCGGACGATGTCGACGGCCAGCGAGGAGAGTTCGGCGTTGTGCTGCCGCTCGGCCCAGTGCTGGAGGAACCAGCCCGCCTCGATCGCGTGGCCCGGATTCAGCTGCCGGCCCTCCGGCAGGTCGGTGCAGAGCGATCCATCCGGACGGACGAACTCGTACACCCGTCTCTCCTCGGGCTTCACGTGCCGGAGGAACGCCTTTTGGCACTCCGCCAGTTCCCGTTCGTACGGGACGGCTTGGCCATCCGTGAGCTCCTCGATGAGGTTCATCAGGATCATCGGCACGGCCAGGGCCTGCAGCGGCGTCTCACCCGCATACGACGGTCTGCCCACCTTCGTCCAGTCGAAGGCCCACGACCAGACGAGCGCGAACATCCGTTCGGCCTCCCGGAGGTAGCTGTCGTCGCCGATCGCCCGGGCGTATTCGGCCATCGCCATCACGTAGAAGCATTCGCTGAAGATCTTCCGCTGGATGGAGATGGGCGTGCCGTCGGCCGTCATCCGAAACGGAATCCGGTCGTCGGGCGTGAGCGCCTTGAACCGCAGAAATTCGGCGCCGCTCCTGGCCATCGCCAGCCACTCGGGCCTAGGCTCCACCGTGCGATAGAGCTTGCTGAAGAGCCACGTCTCGCGGCCCTGCAGCCAGCCGTACTTCGTGACGTCGAACACCTGGCCTTGGCGGTCGAGGCAGTTCCAAAAACCGCCGCGCTCCCGATCCCACGAGTGCCGCTCCCAAAACGGGATCACGCTGCCGAAGAGTTCCTGGTCGAACTCCTCGCGAAGCTGCGTGAGCGTCTGCCGCGGCACGGCAAACGTCCCCGCGGACGATTCGGTGCCGCCTGTTTCCTGCGTCATGTCAGAGTCCTTCGCCCCGCCACCACTCCCGGTAGCGGTCATAGAGGTGTCGGGCGGCCGGATAAGCCGAGTTCGGGCTCATGAAGTGGGAGAACTCGAACGTGATCAGCTTCTCGACGCCCGCGGCCGAGGCCTGGTCCGCCTTGTAGAGCAGCTTGCGGATGTCGGTGGGCGGAAACTTGATCGGCATGTCACGATCGAAACTCTCCAGGTTGCTCCAGCACCGCAGGCCGTGTCGCTCGGCGAGCTCCCGGTTCACCCGCAGGTAGTCCGGCAGCTCCAAAAACGACATCTGTCCGTCCTGGAAGGCCACGATGTCGACCTTGCCCTCGAGATCGCGGAACACCGACTCCCACTCCCGCACGTGCTGGTCGAGCGAGATGGCCTCCGCGCCAAACTGCTTCGCCCCCTTCACGTAGGGTGACATCAGAATCGGAACGTTTTTGAGCGCCCGCAGATGCCCCGCGAGTTCGTCGTAGACCCGCATCATCCCGGCGTTGAAGGTGTTGATCTCATGGCTGATGTACCAGCCGGCGAACGCTCGGCGATGGCCGTAGCGGTCCATCACCTCGGTGCAGAAGTCACGGTTGAGGTCGCTTTCCTTGCGGTAGTCGCCGTTGATCCAGTGCTCCCCCGAGTCGTAGGTGCCGAAGAAGAACTGCATGCCGCAGCGTTCCGCCTCGGTGAGGAAAAGGTCGACGAGATCCTGATAGGCGGGCAGGCACGGACGGTGTCGGTTGATCACCTGCGAATCGAAGGTGAGCCGCTCGCGGTAGCCGGCCCGGATCAGGATCACGGTGTCGATGCCAATCGCCTGCATGGCGTCGAAATCAGCCGCCCACTCCTTTCGCCCCCAGTTCTGCGGCGGGATGTCGTGGGTGATCTCGTCGAGAAACGTGCCTGTGATCTTCAGCATGGCTCGATCCTCCACGTCTGGATTTCGTAGGGCCGCACGTGCACCGCGAGGTGCTTCGACCTGCCGAGGTCGGCGGATGAGAGCGTCGTCGCCTCGTCGAGGTTCATGCGGAAGGCCCTGTGCGTTCCGTCGGCGAGCCCCGGAAGCGAGAGCGTGGCCACCACGGTGTCGCCCGTTGGGTTCACGAACCGCACCAGCAGACCGTTGCGGGCCCCCGGTTTCAAACCCATCACCTCCAGCGGCGTGTCGCCGACATCGAGCATCGATGCCGCACAGACGGCCGGCCCGTTCGCCGCCTTGACGGGCACCACGGGGCACTCCTGGATCCAGCAGGGATGGAGCGTCTCCTTCAGAAGCCGCATCGCTGCGACCACACTCCCGGCACAGCCGATGGCCACCGAATGGTCGATCCGCCGCTGCAGTTGCGCGTCGGGTGTGGGGCGCGCCGGCCCCGCCTGGCACGACCGGATTCGGCCGCCACGGACCGAGAGCGACCCGACCGCCCGGTGGAGGGTGAACGCCGCCGCAGGCACCGCCGATCCCGACCCCGCCACGAGTTCGAACTCATGCAGACCGACGCCGCCGGCGAAGGGCATGCATCCCGTCCCCTCCCAAACGACGCCGTCGTTCGTGTGATGCACTGGATAGGGTTTCTCGCCCGGGTAGGCCGGCGTGGCGAGCGGGCCGGGCCAGAGGTCATGCACCGCCGGCTCGGCGGGGAGCGACCACCACTGCGCCTGACCGTCTACGACCACGTGGCGACAGGTTCCCAGTCGTTCCACTCCGGCAAGCGGGAGTGCATCCACGACGATGCGGAGGCGGCTGTCGGAACAGACGTTCGTAGAGGCAATCCGCAGGTCCCAGACGAACGCCGGCACGCCCGCCGATGCGGCAGGCACCAGACGCCGCTCGGCCCGCACGACGATCGGCATGGTCACCGATGGTCCGACGCACTCGGCGATCGGCTTCTGGTCGAGTTCCTCACGACGGATCGAGGAGTGGCCACAGATCTCATACGCAAGGTGAAACACGTCCGGCAGTTGGGGGTCGGCCTGCGCCGAGACGAGCCGAGACTGCTCGAGGGGCAGGTCGGGGCAGGGGCCGTGGGAATAGCCGTCGCCGAGGTCGGCATCGAGTTCAAAGCGAATCGCATGCATGAGCGACTCGGGCACCGGCTCCGGCCGTTCGTTCGTAGCAAGCACGAGGGGCTCGGACGTCTCCGACAGTGAGACAACCTTGAACCCGAGCGGCGGAAGGCTCAGCGGCGCCTGCACCTCGTAAGCCCGCCCCCAGGTGGTTTCCAGATACCGGTTGCGGATCGCCTTGCACGACGTAGCAAGCACCCGCACGGGCATGTCGGCACCGGACGCATCGACGGCCCGCAGCCGGCGGGCCGCAGACGGCTCGGAGAACTCGCCCCCTTCGTCGGGCAGGAGGATGCGAAAGGTCGCCGAGACGCTCACAGGCCACGGATGCGGATTGAAGGCGAACACGCGGGCCGAACGGGGATCGCCCGGGGCCGGCATCCGGAGCTGCATGACGTGTTCGATCTGCCTCGTGATCATCTCGGCCCCGAGCGCAAGCACCTCGTGGAACCGCTGCACGTCGTCGAGATGGACGTCGTCTACGCTGCACCCGCAGATGTCGTCGTGGGCGTGGTTTTTCAGCAGGGCGTCCCATGCCGCGTGGAGCAGCGCGGGGTCGATCGCCGGCATGCCGTTGACACCCGCCCAGGCGGCGAGCGGCTCAACGACGCGGGCGAGGAGCGACTGAGCCCGATGGTTGAGGATCTTGAGATCGACCCGCGAAGAGAGCACGTTTCGCAGGAGCGGATGATCAGCCTGGCCGAGGAGGTCGCCGCTGAAGACGGGCAGCGGCTCGTGCTCCGTCGCGGTGCGAAGCGCGGCGAGGTAGTCCTCAAAACTGCCAAACGTGAGCCGGATCTCCGACTGGCTCGCGTTGAGATCGGCAACGACGGCGGCGAGATCGCCGCGGGCGGGGAGGTGGTCGCCGCCGGCGGGCAGCACCACGATCGACTGCTTCTGGAAGGGGAGCACCCGGGCGAGCGTGTGGCTCAGTCGTTCCCGGGCACGCTCCGGGCTCGCGGCGAGCCCGTCGTACCGCCCATGAAAACTCTCCTGGCCGAGGGCGCCGAGCGGAAAATAACCCTCGCGCAGAAAGGTGGCGAGCACCTCCGAGCCGTCGGGCGCCCGCCACGTGAAGATGGCGCCGTCGCGGTCTCGCACCGCCGCGGGCATGCCCCGCATGAAGAGGAAGGAGTCGATCCCGAAGCCGGCGAGGATCTGCGGCAGTTGCGCGAAGTGACCGAACGAGTCGGGCACGTAGCCAACCCGGGAGGCGCCGCCATGCTCCACGGCGATACCGATGCCCCGCTGGAGGTTGCGGATCAGCGACTCGGGCCGGGCGAGGAAGCAGTCGGGCATCGAGTACCAAGGCCCGAGCCTGAGCCGCCCCGACTCGACGAGGGCTCGAATCCGTGGCCGATCCTGCGGACGGATGGCGAGGTGGTCCTCGAGGACGACCGTCTGGCCATCGAGGACGAAGTTTGGCAGGGTGCCCGATTCCAGCAGGTCGAGCAGCTCGGCCACCATCTCCACCAGCCGGAGGCGGTAGGCCTGAAACGGCAGATACCACGCACGATCCCAGTGCGTGTGCGGAACGACGATGCCCGTGGGCTGTATGCTCATGGCCACTTCACCCCGGTCCGGATCCGACGGGTCGCGATCGACAAACGACCGTCGGTCGGCCAGACACCGGGGTGTGTTATGCACCATCGCCACCTTTTTGAGGAGAGCGCGGGTCAGGCCGGCAGCATGATCCGCGAGCGAGGCCGCACCGTCGAGGCGAGCCCGCCAGCCGGGGTGCCCATCACGCTTCACAGCGACTGGCGATCAGAGCAACCACCATGAGAGATGCACGCGACGACTGGAAACGATACGACGCCCACGCGATCCCCAGCAAGCACTCGACACCACACCTCGATGCGTTCCTCCGCGACCTAATCCACCATGCCGAGGGCCGACCGCTCGCGCTGCTCGACGTGGGCTGCGGCACCGGGCGGCTTTCCAGACGGTTCTTCGACCAGGGCTTCGCGGTGCTCGGTGTCGACATCAATCGTGAAGCCATTCACGCCGCCCAGGCGCTGGCCATGCCGGCAGACGCCTCGGGCCGCGGGGTCTCGTTCGAGGTGGCCGACTTCTCGGACGATGCCCCTCCATCGATCCATGGCGGACCGTTCGACGTGGTCATCTGCCAGCTCGTCATCTCGATCATTGGTGACGTGCGACACCGGGCAAACCTCCTGCGGCATGCGAGGGCGAACCTCCGACCTGGCGGATGGCTCTTCCTTTCCGCGTCGGGGGTCTCCGACGCGATCAATCCCGGCTATGCCAGGCTCTACGCCGACGACCTGCCCCTGACCGGTGAGCGGCATACCTACCTCTCGCGAAACGACCGTGGCGAGGTCCTTTACGCCACCCACCACTTCACAGACCCGGAACTCCGCGATCTGCTCGAAACAGCGGGTTTCGGGGAGATCAACGTGACCACCACGCGGGAAACGAGCAGCCGGCGGCCCGACGAAGCCGCGTTTTTTCACACGGCGATCGGCCGGACAACAGGGACATAAAAAGGATTTCCCGGCTCCTCCGTCCTCGATGTGAGGGCCCGCGCCCTCCCCGCAGCTCCGACGACCACCGTCATGCCCATCGCCAATCATCGCCGACGCAGAACCGCCGGGGAACTGCCGGCGGTCCAGCAGGCGCTGGCCCCGCTTGGTGAGCGGGTCGAGCGCCACAACGTGGTCGGTGTGCTGGACGACACCCTCGCCATCATCCGCGACGAACGAGCCCGTCGCCGCCTCGCCCTCGTCTATCCGGCCGCGGTGCTCCTGCTCGCCCTTCTCGGCACTGCCTGGAGCACCCTGTCGAATGGGCCGCTCATGCGCGGCGTGGAGGGGTCTTTTCACGAGCCCCCTCCGTCGGTCGCACCGTCACCGTGGCCGCGCCTCGATCCTGCCGACTGGAGCCTCATGTCGATGGCCTTTGGCGCCGTCGTGTTCCTCATCGTCTGGGGAGTCCGTGCCACGCGAGACGGCCACGGCCATCTCGCCTCGGCCGCCCGATGCGACCTCCTCGCCGAACTGGCCTCGATCGACGGCCTGAAACAAGGCCACAATCGTCTTGCCGACGACCTGCTTGCCGCGATAGGCCTCACCGACCGCCCATCGGCGCGACGGCTCGCGAACGTGACGATGGCGAGCGACGACATCGACGATCGCGCCCAGGGGCTCCGCGCGCTGGGGCTTTTCGAACGCAGCCTTGATGAACGACGGCGTCGCCGGGCACACCGACTCGTGCCGATTATCGGCAGCCTCGTGGCGGGCATCGCGGTGCTCTTCTACGGCGTGGCGATCTTCCGTCCAATGACACGCCTCTTCGAATCCATCAGCGTGCCCCAGCATGTTCGTTCGGGGGGTGAATCGCGATGAGCCACGGAGGCGTGATCGAACGGCACGTCGCGATGGCGATCGAACGTCATCGCCCCATGGCCGACGTGTCGCGGCTCGTGGCCGAGGAACTTCCGCCGTCCGAGCGAACACCCTGGCTTCGAATGGCCGACGCCCTCGAACGGGGCGATGTGGCGGCCGGCACGAAAGCCGCCGCCGCATCGCTCGCCTGCTGGATTCCGCTCTTTGCCTCCGCGGCAGGCGATCCGCGCGTGCCGATCCGCATGCTGCAAACCGCCGCCCGCCCCCCCGTGCTCCCGAAGCCGTGGCTTTGGCTCTTCGCCTATCCGCTCGTGGTCGTGCTGCTCGCCCTGGCGTTGGTGGCCTTCCTGGCGGCGACGGTCCTCCCGACGTTCGAGGCGATGTATGTCGATTTCGGGATGCAACTCCCGGCGGCAACCCGCGCCGTGCTCGCTCTCCGGCCGTTCATGTCGAGCGTGTGGCAGCCGATCGTGGCGGCGGCGGGGTTCGTGTCACTGCCCTGGTGGCTTGGCCTTCGTCGTGCGGCCCGCAGTGCGACCGTCACAGCCTCGTTCACCCGCACCCTCGCGCGGCTCGTCGCCGCCGACATCGCCACCGACGAGGCGATCGCGCTCGCCAGTCATGCCGCGGGAGTTGGCCCCCAGGACCCCGCAGCCCCACGTCGCCCTCTCACCCACGCGGCCGTCGCTGCTCTCGATACTGCTCCCGCCTCCGCGGCGGTGCTGCTCGACGCGATCGCCGATTGCCACGACGACCTCGCACGAGGACGGCGCGGATTCGGCGAGTGGTTCATTGGCCCGGTGCTCATCGGCTTCGTCGGACTCTTCGTCGGATTCGTCACGGTGGCGCTCTTCATGCCGCTCATCAAACTCGTAGGCGCGCTGTCGTGACCGTTCGTATTCCATTTCCCGCCGCTGCGGCTCGCTTTCTCCGCCACGAATGGCGGCGATCATGGTCGCGTCGGGCGTCCCGTGCCGAGAGCGCCTCGGTGCTGAGGATCATCGCCGCGTCGGTGACGGCGGGGGTGCCCGTGGCCCCCCTGCTCGACGCATGGGCGGAAGACAGCCGGAGTGGGCAGGGGCTCCGCCTCGAAAAGGCGGCCAGTCTCATGCGACAGGGCGCGACGGCCTCCGATGCGGCCACCCGCGTGCCTGGGCTGATTCACGACGACCATGCGGTGGCACTCGCGTTTGGAGAGCGAAGCGGGCTCCTCTCCCCCGTCGTGCGCGTGAATCTGGCGGGGGACGAACTGCTTGATCCGTCGATTCGCCGAACGATTCGACTGTCGATCGGCTATCTCTCGGTCGTGTTCGTGATCTTCGTGATGGTGGCGGCGTATCTCGTGATCAAGATCAACCCGATGCTGATCAGGATCGCGGAGGAATACGACACGGGCCGTCCGCCGGCGTTCACGCGATGGCAATGGCTCATGCATGCCGCGGTGTCGCTCTGGTGGATTCCCGTCTCGCTGGCCGCGGTCGTCGCCGTGCTTCGGCTCTCGCCCCCAGCCTGGCAGGTGGTGACTCGGCCCTGGAACCGCTCGCGCCGGACGACCGCCGCCCTCGACGCGCTCGCCACCGCCGAAGCTTGTGGCCTGTCCGCCCAGGAGGCGGCGACGACGCTCGCCGCCTGCCAGACCGATCCCGTCATCGCTGCGCGGCTGCGCGCATCGACGGAGCCGGGGCCGGCGGGCACCGCGCTCGCTCGCGCCGGCCTCATCGACCCCGTCGAAGCCGACGCGATCGACAACGCCGGAGCCGACGCGCCTGCCGCGCTCCTGCGTCTCGCCTCGGCGCGCCGCGGGGCGGCGCGGCGGAGACTGTCTGCCATCGGCGAGGCGATCGTGCCCCTCGTGGCGATCGTGATGGGCGTGATCGTGCTGTGGCAGTCGCTGGCGGTCTTCACCTTTCTGTCCGACCTCATCGAGCACCTGTCGTGATCCACCTTCCGCCGAGCCCCCCATCCGTTGCTTCGCGTTCTCGCGGGTTCAGCACGCTCGAAGTGCTCGCCGCATCGGCGGTCACGGCCGCCGCCCTGGCCGCGGTGACGCCGCTCTTCATGCAGCACACCAGGCTCATGGCAGAGGCGCGACGGGAACGGATCGCGATCGAGGAACTCGCCAATCAGGCGGAACGGCTGGCGGCCGTGCCGGCGGATGGCCTTGATCATCACCTCGCGTCCTTGGCGGTCTCGCCGATGGCCGACGGTTTGCTTCCCGACGCCCATCTCGACGCGGTGCGGGGCGATTCGCCCGTCGGTCCGACCGTGACCTTTCGGCTCCGATGGAACTCCCCGGGCCGGCTCGACCATCCGCTCCGGCTCGTCACCTGGCTCCCGAACCCCGGGAAGGGCAGGGGAGGCTCACCATGACGTCTCATCGTCTCGACCGCCGTCGCGGCATCTCGCTCATCGAACTGCTGGCGACCATGGCCGCTGCGTCGACCGTGATGGCCACCGCCGCGGCACTCGTGCATCGCAGCTACACCTTCGAGACCCGATCGCGAGCCACGTTGGCCGACGAGCGAACGGCCCTGCGGCTCGCGCGGCGGTTTCGCGCCGACGTTCATGAGGCCTCCACGGCCATGACCGCCGCCGGTGAGCCAGGAGACACGCCCCTCGTGACGATCCTCGGGCCGACGGGACACGTAGCCTACCACCGTCGTGAGCACGGACTTGTGCGACTGGCAACCTCGGCCGGCATGGCAACGGCCCGCGAGGAGTTCCTGGTGTCACGGCCGATCACGTGGTCGGCGACGAGCGACGACGGAATCATCACCCTCGTCGGCCTGATGACATCCGGGACCCACGCGGCTCGGCCCATGGTCGAGATCGTCGCCGCGGTCACCACAGCGGCTGCTCCCGGAGGCACACCATGAGAGACTCCAGGCTCGCCTCCACCGATGGGTGCGCCGCCACCCGGCGTGACGGCAGCGTGATGGTGATGGTGCTCGCCTGCATGGCGGTGGCCGCCGCCATCGCCGCCACCATGCTTCACACGGCCGTGACCGCACGGCGGTCGCTGCGCGCCGAACTCCACCTCCGGCAGGTTGAACGACTGCTCGAGGCCGCATCCGCCGAAGCCCGCGCCCGGCTCACGGCCGGCACACAGGGGGATGCGTCGCTGCTTCTCGAAGCCCCGCACCTCGCCGACGCCGGAACGGCCCGCATCGGGTTTGCCCCCGCCTCCGAGGTTGGGATGCCGGCCATTCGCGTGAGCGTTGAGTTCCCGCTCCACAGCCCGGCGACGATCCGCCGCACCCGCCTCGTTTTTTCTTCCGCGCACCACGCCATTCGTTCCAAGGAGTCCCAGCCATGATGTCCTGCCCCGTGCCTGCGTTGATTGCAGGTCGCCGCGTCTCCCGCCCCCTCCATGGTTTCACCCTCGTGGAACTGCTCGTGGTGATCGCGATCATCTCCACGCTGATCGGCCTACTCCTTCCCGCGGTGCAATCGGCCCGGGAAGCGGCGCGTCGGTGCGCGTGCAGCAACAACATCCTCCAACTCGGCCTGGCCCTCCATACCTACGAGTTTGCCAACGAGGCATTCCCACCAGGCGTGACCGATGCCACCGGCCCGATCCGCAACATGCCCGAAGGCCAGCACATCGGTTGGATCGTCCGCCTGCTTCCCTTCATCGAACAGCAGTCGCTCGAACGTCACTTCCATATCGACGAGGGGGTCTACGCCGCATCCAATGACGAGCCACGCGCCGCCTGCATCCGGACGCTGATCTGCCCCTCATCGCCCTCCGAGGAGGTCCGCCACGATGAGGGTGGCGTCGAGGTCGCCGTGTCGAGCTACGCTGGCTGCCATCACGACACGGAGGCGCCGATCGATACCACCAACCACGGCCTTCTGTTTCTCAACAGCCGGATCCGGTTTTCCGACATCACCGACGGCAGCTCCAACACGTTGCTTCTCGGGGAGCGGCGGGGCAGCGACAACGATCTCGGATGGGCTTCGGGCACGAGGGCCACGCTTCGCAACACGTCGCCGATCCAGGAGCGGCAGCGAGAACAGCATGGTGACGACCCGGCCCCGGTCGACCCGCTCGTGGTCGGCAGTTTCGGAAGCGACCATGCAGGAGGCGTCGTGTTGATGGCGATGGCCGACGGGGCGGTGCGGGTGGTGGCAAGCAGCGTCAGCGCCGACGTGTTGCGTCAACTCGGCCACCGCGCCGACGGCGAACTCCCCGCCCGGGAGCGACGCTGACGTGATAGGCTTTTGGCTCCCCGGCATGCAGGAGACCCGCCATGGCGCCCACCCGCAACGACGTCATTCCCGCGTCTGCTGACGTTGCCGTCGCATCGCTGGACTCCGACGCCTTTCTTGCGTTGGCCGACGCCCACCGGCCTCGAGTGCTGCGGTTCGCCACCGCCTTCCTCGGCGATCGACACCTTGCAGAAGACGCCGTGCAGGAGGCGATCGGCCGTCTCTTCAAGCATCGGCACCGCTATCCGCTCGCCGACTCCTTTGGCCCTTACCTCGTCAAAACGGTCACTCGGGTGTGCATCGACCATCGACGATCACGGCAGTCCGAGCGCCGCCGCATCGCCACCCTGGCTCCCGGCGTTGTGCCCACGCCCGATGCCACCGCCGAACACCGCGAAGTGAGCGACGTGGTCGCCCGAGCGATCGGTCGTCTCCCTGATCGCGAGCGGGCATGTTTTCTCCTCACGGTGTGCGAGCATCTGTCCTACCGCGACGCCGCCGAGACGCTGTCGCTCACCTACGCCGAGGTCAACAACGCGATCCACCGGGCCCGCACGCTTCTGCGAACCCAACTCGCCGGCATCGTGGAGGGCACGCGATGAGCCATGATCGTGATCTCGCCGCTGACATCGGGCTCTGGCTTGCGGGTGAGTCGATCTCCGGCGCGGCCGACCGTGCCCTCATCGGGCTGGAAGGAAACGGCACAGCCCAGCGCACGGCGGCAGCCATGATCGTGATCGAGGATGTGGTGCGGGACTGGTATGGTGGGATGTCGGTAACGCCACGGCCTTCGGTGGCCACCGAAGGCCTTCGGCAGCGTCGGCTCGCGGCGACCACGCTTGCCGCGGTGGCGGTCGGGCTTCTGGCGGGACTCGTGGCTGCGAGCAGCCAGCCCCTGAACCACCTCGTCGACACCGCCGAGGCATGGGCGAAGGCCGGCCCACCACTGCCGCTGGCCACCACGTCACTCTGGCATCTCAGCCAGCAGCTCGGGTGGCCGTAAACTGGACGGCTGTCCGGCTGACGCCGTCCCGCTTTCTGCGCACCAACTCCGTCGACTAGGCTCTGTGGTCCGCAGCGAGGGGTTGCCCATGCCTCGAGAGCCGGCGTATGCCGACGAGCGAAGCCACGATGGCGAAGCGAAGTCGGCATCCGAGTGAGCGGATGTCACGATGGCATCCGCGAACCTCCGGCGACGGGGCATGGGCAACCCCGAGCGTGGAGCACGCACGACTCATGCCCCAGCAGACCTCACGCCCAATGTCCAAACTTGCCCTCATCGCCGCCTGCCTGATCGCCGCGTCCACCGTGCACGCCGACACCATCTACACGAGAGGCGACATCCTCACGATGCGCGGCCCCCAGCCTGAGACGGTCGAGGCCCTCGTCGTGCGGGACGGGACGATCCTCTTCGTCGGGCCACTCGCGGAGGCGAAGTCCCTGGCCGCCCCGGGAGCCACCACGGTCGATCTCAAAGGCAAGACGCTCCTGCCAGGATTCATCGACACTCACGGCCACTTCGTCTACTTCGGCAAGAATCTCGTCGATGCCGACCTCTTCGGCTCCAGCGACGTCGCCGACCTGCTCGCGCGGATGAAGACGCAGGCCGAGCGGACTCCTCCGGGAGCCTGGATCGTGGGCTTCGGCTACCAGCCGCGGCAGATGAAGGAGAACCGCACGCCCACGATCGAGGAGCTCGACGGCGTGGCCGTCGACCGGCCGGTGATGATCGTCGATTCCTCGGGCCACCTCGGTGCCGGCAACTCGAAGGTGTATGAGGTCGCCGGCATCACGGCCGACACGCCCAACCCCACCGGTGGCTCGTTCGCCCGCAAGGCCGATGGAACATCGCTTGCGGGTCCGATGGAAGAGACGGCCCTCAACGCCGTCCGCAGCAAGCGGCCGCCGTTCACGGGCGAGCTCGCCGATGCCGTGATCACCGGCGCGGCGAAACTCTGGGCGAGCTACGGCCAGACAACGGCCATGGAGGCGGGGCTCGGGCTGGGCAGCGACGACATCCAGGTCGTGGTCAACGCCATCGACAAGCAGCTGCTGCCGATCGACCTTTTCATCGCCGCCAAGGACTCGACCGTGGACGACACGCTCACGGCGGCCTACGGCG
>JAFMIU010000162.1 GCA_017853835.1 Pirellulales bacterium
ATCGGCAAGTCGTCGAAGGAGCCGACGATGGTCGTCAAGCGGCTCTCGAGCGAGAAGTTCGCCGGCGGCATCCTCGCCGCGGCCAACCACGTGGCGAGCTTCTGCGACGAGGTGGCCTGCCTCACCCAGCTCGGCACCGAGAACTCACACGAAGCGTTTATCGAGGGCAAGCTCAAGCCCAACGTGAAGCGGATTTACCTCCACCGCAAGAACTCCCCGACGATCGTGAAGCGACGGTTGGTGGAGCACTACTTCTTCCTGAAGTTGATGGAGGTGTACGAGATCAACGACGCGGCCCTCACGCCCGAGGAAGACGAGGCTGTCTGCCAGGCGCTGATGGAGCACGTGCCGCAGTACGATCTCGTGATCGTGATCGACTTCGGCCACTCGATGCTGTCGGAGCGAGCGCGCAAGATCCTCCGGGAGCGGGCCAAGTTCCTCGCGGTGAACGCCCAGTGCAACGCGGGCAACCTCGGCCACCACGCCCTCTCGAAGTATCCTGGCGTCGACTACATGACGGCCACCGAGACCGAGGTTCGGATCGAATCCCGCGACCGCCACGGCCCCGTGCGTGGTCTGGTGCAGGAGGTCTACGAAAAACTCGGCTGCCAGCGGCTGATCGTGACCCGCGGGAAGAACGGCTGCATCTGCTGCGATCCGGCGTCTGGTGTGATCGACATCCCCGCGGTGGCCGGTAAGGTGGTCGACCGCATCGGGGCGGGCGACGCGTTTCTTTCGGTGTCGTCCCTGTTGGCGGTGCAGGGTGCCCCGATCGACGTCGTTGGGCTTGCCGGCAACGCGGCCGGTGCTCTCGCCGTGGCCACCGTGGCCAACCGCGATGCAATCGATCGCATCGCCTACTGCAAGCAGATCGAATCCCTCCTCAAGTGAGCGTCGAAAGAGAACGATGTCCGATACCTGGAAAAGCTACGTCGATGACCTTGCCGCCGTGCTCCACCGGGCGGAGTTTACGGCCCGCGACGGCACTCCCCTCACGAGCGACGCCGGCTACGGGAAGTGGCGGGACCTCACGCTGCGGGTGCGCGACCAGCGGCACACGGTCTACATGATTGGCAATGGTGCCAGCGCCTCGATGGCAAGCCACTTCGCCGCCGACCTCGCCAAGAACGGCCGCGTTCACACGCAGACCTTCTTCGACCTCGCCCTCATCACCGCCATCTCGAACGACATCTCCTACGAACAGGTCTTTGCCGAACCGCTTCGCCGTCGGGGCGAGGGGGGCGACATGCTCGTGGCCATCAGTTCCTCGGGGAAGTCGCCCAACATCCTCGCGGCCGCTGCGGTGGCCGCCGATCTCGGAATGACGATCGTGACGCTGACCGGCAAAGACGGATCCAACCCGCTTCGCAGCCGGGGCGACCTCAACCTTTACGTACCGGCGCCGACCTACGGCCAGACGGAAACCGCCCACGCCGCGGCCCTGCACCGGTGGATGGATCTCGTGCAAATGGCGGACGGAGAGCTCACATGACGGCTTCTGGAAGCGAGAAGAAGTTTGAGACGGTGGCGGTGATCGGCGGAGCCGGATACGTCGGAGCCGTGCTCGTGCCGCGGCTCCTCGAGGAAGGCTACCGCGTTCGGGTTTTCGACCTCTTCATCTACGGGGAAGAGGCCCTCGCCTCCGTGCGAGACAACCCCCGGCTCGAGATTCAGAAGGGGGATGTACGCGATCAGGCGGCCGTGAGGGAGGCGGTTCGGGGGGCCGATGCCGTCATCCACCTCGCCTGCATCTCCAACGACCCCAGTGTCGAGCTCGACCCTGACCTCTCGAAGTCGGTCAACCTCGACTCCTTCGGGCCGACCGTGAAGGCGGCCAAGGACGCTGGGGTTCGCCGGTTCATCTTCGCCTCCTCGGGCAGCGTGTATGGCGTGAGCGACTCGCCGCAGGTGACGGAGGAGCATCCCCTGGTGCCGGTGTCGCTCTACAACAAATACAAGGCAGCCTGCGAGCCGCTGCTCTTTGCGGAGCAGTCGCCGACGTTCACGACCGTCGCCGTGCGTCCAGCCACGATCTGCGGCTATTCGCCCCGTCAGCGGCTCGATCTCACCGTCAACATCCTCACGAACCACGCCGTCAACAACGGCAAGATCACGGTGTTTGGCGGCGTGCAGATGCGGCCCAACCTCCACATGGCCGACATGGTCGACCTCTACTGCCTGCTCTTGGAGGTGGCCGATGAGAAGATCGCCGGCCAGATCTTCAACGCCGGCTACCAGAACTACTCGGTGGCCGAGACGGCGGAGGTGATCCGAAAGGTGGTGCAGGAAGAGCTGCCAGAGAAGGGACAGATCGAGATCGTGACCACGCCTTCCGACGACATCCGCTCCTACCGCATCAACTCCGACAAGATCCAGAAGGTGCTGGGCTTCGTTCCCACGCACACGATCGAGGACGGCGCCCGCGACCTGATCAAGGCCTTCAAGGCGGGCAAGCTCCCCGACTCGATGACCGACACGCGGTATTCGAACATCAAGACGATGAAGGCCGTTCACCTGCAATAAACGGGCCGGCACGTCGTGTGCCGTACGACGGGCTTGCACCGTTTCTTCCCGCCAGGATCCAGCATGTCTCCCGAAACCTTCGTCGTCCTCGGCAGCAACTCGTTCTCCGGCGCCACCTTCGTGGCGGAGGCCCTGGCCGACGGTGCCCGCGTCATCGGCATCAGCCGTTCGCCTGAGCCCGACGAAGCCCTGTTGCCCTATCGCTGGGCCCCGCACGACCGGTTCACCTTCCACGCGCTTGATTTCAACCGTGACCTCGATCAGATCGATGCGGTGATCCGTGAGGCCCGTCCGGAATACATCGTCAACTTCGCCGCCCAGAGCATGGTGGCCCAGAGCTGGGAGCACCCCGAGCACTGGTATCAGACCAACGTGGTTTCCACGGCGAGGCTCGTGGATCGGCTGAAGTCGCTCGACTTTCTCAAGAAGTTCGTTCAGATCTCGACGCCCGAGGTGTATGGCAGCACCAGTGGCCTCGTGAAGGAAACGGCTCCATTCAACCCGAGCACGCCCTACGCGGTGTCGAAAGCCGCCTGCGACATGAATCTTCAGGCCTACCGCAGGGCCTTCGGGTTTCCGGTCGCCTTCACCCGGGCGGCGAACGTCTGCGGTCCGGGCCAGCCGCTCTACCGCATCATTCCGCGAACGGTGTTCTGTGTGCTCACTGGCCAGAAGCTCCGGCTCGAGGGGGGCGGCACGAGCGTGCGGTCGTTTATCCACATGGCTGATGTCTCTCGCGGCACGCTCGAGGTGGCCCGAAAGGGCATTCCCGGCGACGTCTACCATCTCGCCACCGACCAGAACCAGACGATTCGCGAGGTGGTGGAGGAGATCTGCCGCCAACTCGGCGTGAGGTTCGAAGACGCCGTGGAGACCACCCCGCCACGGCTGGCACAAGACTCGGCCTACCTGCTCGATTGCACGAAGGCACGCACCGAGTTTGGCTGGGAGCCGAAGCGATCGGTCGCCGACGTGATCGCCGAGACCATCGCCTGGCTGAAGAAAAACCTCGACCGTCTCAAGCACGTGCCCGCCGACTACGTGCACAAGGCGTAAAAGGCGACGCTGTCCCGGCGTTGGCTCCGGCTTGGGGCGCTTGTGCACTCTACGGCGTATCGTTGAAACACGCTTCGGGGTTGCCCACACGCTGACTTTCGCGCCGTCGCCGCC
>JAFMIU010000081.1 GCA_017853835.1 Pirellulales bacterium
CGATGCGGTGCGGTGCGGTGCGGTGCGATGCGGTGCGATGCGGTGCGATGCGGTGCGGTGCGATGCGGTGCGGGACGGGATGCTGGTGGTTCGCTTCGGGTGCCCGTGGAAGCCCAACGGCGTGAGCCGTGGGACCGGCGCGGCGAAACGCAGAGCGTGTTTGGCTCGTGCGCGGAAACCCGCTCGACGGGAGTGTATGACCGGGTCGCGCGCGGCGTGGTGAATCAGGTGCGGTCGGTCGGCTGCGGGGTAATCAGCTGCGCCAAGAGCGGCAGGAGCTGCTTTTTGCGGCTGACAACGTCGTCGAGTTCGTAGAGCCCTCGGTCGAGCCGCGGGTAGTTGATCTCGTCGAGCGCCTCCGATTCGTGGGAGAGCAACAGCAGCGAGTTCTGCCCCACGACGTCGGTCACGAGCAGCGCTGCGAAGTCGAGTCCGCGTCGGGCGGCAAAGGCCTCGAGGGCGGCGCGGAGCTCGTCCTTCCGTTCCCAGAAGAGGTCGAAGCCCGTCTCCTCGATCTGCGAGATGGAAAACCGAACGCCTTGCTCTGAAAACTCCTTGCAATCCTCGCCGATCACGCCGGCCGCCGGCTTCGATCGCAGCGCCGATCCAATTTCGAAAAACTCCCGGGCATATTCGTCGAGGTCGACGGTGAGCAGGCGGCGAAGCCAGGAGAGGGCGTCTCGGTCGGCCTCGGTCGTGGTCGGCGACCGGAGGAACAGCGTGTCGGAAATGATGCCCGACGCCATGCAGAGGGCGATCTCGGGCCGTGGCTCGAGACCGGCTGCGCGAAACTGCCGGGCCACGAGCGTGCAGGTCGAACCGACCGGCTCGTTGATGAACCGGATCGGCTGCGTTGATTTCAGCCCGCCGCCGAGCCGGTGGTGGTCGAGCACCTCCACGATTTCCGAATCCTCGGCGCCCGCCACGGCCTGCGCGAGCTCATTGTGGTCCACGAGCACGAGCTGCGGCTTCGGCGGATTGATGATGTCGGTCTTGAAGCAGTAGCCGACGAGCCGACCGTCGTCGCCCACGACCGGAAAAACCGGCTGCGACGACCGCTCGGCGATCCCCCGCGATTCGGCGAGGCTCGCCTTGCCATCGATCGTGGCAACGTCGCGGTCGACCACCGGGTCGATGAACTGGGCCGAACGAATCCGAAGCACCGTGTTGAGCGTGTCGAACGGGCTCGTGATCACCGACACACCGCGGAGCTTCGCCAGCTCCATCAGGCCGGAGGAGAGCGTGAAGCCTCCCGTCACCACGAGCACGCGAACGCCATGCTCGATGGCCGGAAGATGGATCGTGGGCCGATCGCCGCAGACCACGATGAGGCGTTGTGCCGGAAACTTCTTCATCCGTTCGGTGAAGCCTTCGGCGCTCATGGCGCCCACCATCACCATCAGTTCATCGCGGCGATCGGGTTCGATGGCGTGGTGAAAGGTCCCGACGAGCGAGTCTTGGATCTTTTGCAGGCAGGTGGCGACGGTCCGCGATGCGATCGGGTCGTTGTCGTCGTGGAAGAAGAGCCGCATCACGTCGAGCACCGAGAGAATGCCCTCGACGCGGCCGTCGCCATCGACCACGGGAACCGCCCGCAGGTCGTGGGCCTGCATCCGCTGATACACCTCGTGAAACGACTCCCCGAACGACGCGACCACCACCGCCTTGCGGCAGAGGTCTTCCGCCGAGGGGCGCACATCCATGATGATGCGAGGCGGGGTGAGGCCTGCCCGTTCGAGCACGTATTCCGTGCGCTTGTTGGGGGCGCCGCAGCAGGCGGCGATGGCATCGGGCCTCGAGGTCTGCTGGAGCAGGTCGGCGTAGGCGATCGCCGAGCAGATGGCGTCGGTGTCGGGATTTCGGTGACCGAAGACGAAGACGCTCATGGGACGACGGCTGGGCTCGTGGGGGCGGCGGGCTGCGGCGGGGAGTGACAGCGGCAAGTGTGGGGGATCGCCCCGTCCGTGTCCATGCGGCTTGGAGGCTCATCGAGGCCTGGCTGGATCGCGGATGAGGTTCCCGCGTGCGCAACGGGCGATCTATACTGCCGCGAGAGATTTCCATCCTGTCTCGTGACGGTGTTGCATGCGGTCCCAAGACCAACTCCTCCACAGCCGGGCCCGTGTTCGGCCGCGGTATGCCCTCTTTCCGCTCGAGGGCTACCCCTGCTCCCGATTGCCCGACTGGCCTGGCGTCGAGGCCCGCGTGCTCGCCTCGCCCGCGCTCGGTGCCGCCTTCGTGCAGTATCTGATCGACGTGAAGCGGGGACAGGCGGGCGCGGCCAGGGCCGACGGCCGGGTGGAGACGTTTTTCTTCGTCGTGTCGGGAGGGGTGGAACTCACCGTCGCCGGCGTGACCCATTTGCTGCAGGAAGGTGGCTACGCCCTCGTGCCCCCCACCGCCGACTGCGCCATCACGGCCTCGGCCGACAGCCGGCTCATCGTGCTGCGAAAGGCCTATGAGCCGTTGGCGGGCGTGACGCCTCCCGGCCTGTACGTGGGCGACGCGTCGAAGGTTGCAGGCGAGATCTACATGGGTGACGCGGGCGCGCGGCTCCAGACGCTGATTCCCGACGAACTTCCCTACGACCTCGCGATGAACATCTTCACGTTCGAAACGGGCCACAGCCTCCCCTACGTGGAAACCCACGTCATGGAGCACGGCCTGTGGTTTCTGCAGGGCAAGGGGCTGTACTACCTCGACGACACCTGGATGGAGGTGGAGCGGGACGACTTCATCTGGATGGGGCCTTTCGTGCCGCAGTCGTTCTATGCCACCGGCCCCGTCGCCTCGAAGTACATCTACTACAAGAACGTCAATCGCGAGATTCCGGTCTGATTCCCCAGGAAGCCCACCCGCTCGAGCCGGTGGGCGCAACCAGCGAGGAGCCGATGGACGAGAAGATCTACCGCGACGCCGATGTCGACATGGCGCCGCTTGCCGGCAAAACGGTGGCCGTGATCGGCTATGGCATCCAGGGGAAGGCGCAGGCCGCCAACGCCCGCGACAGCGGCGTGACCGTGATCGTCGGCACGCGGCCCGAGGGGGAGTCGCCCAGCCGCCGGCAGGCGGAGGCCGATGGCTTCCAGGCTTATTCGATCGGCGAGGCCACGAAGCGGGCCGACGTGCTGCTCATCGAACTGGCCGATCCCGCCCAGCCGCCCATCTGGAAGGCGGAGATCGCCCCCAATCTTTCGGCGGGAAAGACCGCATGCTTCTGCCACGGCTTCAACGTGCTCTACGGTGCGATCCAGCCGCCGAAAGACATCAACACGGTGCTGTTCGTCCCCAACGCGCCGGGGCACTTCGTGCGGCAGAAGTATCTGGCGGGCGAGGGGATCTACGGCTGTGTGGCGGTCGATCACGACGCCACGGGCAACGCGCTGGCGATCGCCCTGGCCGTGGCCAAGGCGGTGGGCAGCACGCGGGCCGGCGTCGTGGAGATGTCGTTCCAGCACGAGACCGAGGGAGACAACTTCGAAGAACAGATCCTCTACGGCGGTGCCATCCAGTTGATGAGGCTCTGCTTCAAGACCATGGTCGACAACGGCTATCCGCCCAGCTTCGCCTACGCCAAGGCAATCCGATCGCTCCGCAGCGTGATCGACGTGATGGACGAGGTGGGGATCGAGGAATACGTGAGCCGACGCTGCAGCCGCACGGCCGAGTTCGCGATCCGCACGCGCGGCCCGCGCGTGGTGAATGAGGAGGCGATTCGCGAGATCTTCCGCGAGACGGAGCGGGGCGAGTTTGCCCGCGACTGGATGCAGGAATGGGCCCTCGGGATGCCGACCTTGCATCGCATGCGGCGAACCGCCGCCGAGAGCGCGATGGAGAAGACGGGGCACGAGTGGCGGCGCGAGTTTGGGACGTGAGACCGGAGGACTCCTGATGCCTGTTCGTGCCGAACGCATCGCCGCCGACATCGAGGCGATCGGCCGGATGACGCACTCGCCCGGCAACGGGGCCGATCGGCCGACGTTCTCGTCGGCGTGGCGACAGGCCCGCGACCATTTCCTGGCCGAGGCCGAGCGGGCCGGATGCCACTGCCGGATCGACGCCGCGGGCAACGTGCACGCCCGGCCGCGGGGGGTGGCATGGTCGCGGCGGGTGTGGCTGTCGGGCTCGCACCTCGACAGCGTGCCCCATGGCGGCGATTTCGACGGCGTGGTCGGGGTCGTGGCGGCGCTCGAGGTGCTGCGGGCGGCCCACGAGGACGGCCGCGCCGACCTCCCGCTCGAGGCGATCGTCTTTGCCGAGGAGGAAGGCACCACCTTCGGCCTCGGCATGCTCGGCAGCCGTGGCTGGGCCGGCACGCTCGATGCCGCGGGGCTTGCCGCGGTGCGAAACCGCGATGGCCGAAACTACTGGGAGGCGGGGGTCGATCACGGCGCCGTGCCGGATCGGCTCGTGGCCGAGCGGCTGCAGGCGGCCTCCTACGCCGGCTTCATCGAGGTGCACATCGAACAGGGGCCGGCGATGTGGAAGCACGACCGGCGGGTGGCCCTCGTGACGGCGATCGCCGGCCGTCGGCAATACGCCGTGACCCTCCGTGGCACCGCCAATCATGCCGGCTCCACCGGCATGAACGACCGCCACGACGCGCTCGCCGGGGCGGCCGAGGTGATCGCCGCGGTCGAATGCCTGCCCGACCTGCTCGGCGATCATGCGGTGGCCACGGTCGGCCGGATCACGGTGTCTCCCAATGCCGTGAACGTCATTCCGGCATCCGCGGACCTCACGGTCGATCTCCGCGCTCCCGATGACCATGCACTCGACCACGGCGACGAGCGGCTTCGGGCATTCGTCGCGTCGGCGGCGCTTCGTCGTGGGCTCGGGCACGAGGTGGCGCAGACCGAATCCCTGCCGGCCGTGCGGCTCGATGAGGGGCTTGCCGATCGGGTGCGGTCCGCGGCGGAGCGGCTCGGCCTGTCGCCGCTGCCCGAGGCCGTAAGCGGCGCGTTGCACGACGCGGCGATCCTCGCGCCACTCGTGCCCACGGTGATGCTGTTCGTGGCCAGCCGCGACGGCATCAGCCACAACCCGGCCGAGTTCAGCCGCATCGACGATGTGGCCGAGGCCACCCAGCTCCTTGCCGACGTGGTGCGCAACGTTCCCGACGCCTTCTGAGCCGGTGATCCGATGCCGTGTCCACTGGCCGAGCTCAACGCCTGCAGCCTCCCGCGCTTTCTGGAGGTGTGCGGGCCGCTCTACGAACACTCGCCGTGGGTGGCCGAGCGGGCCTTCGCACGGCGTCCGTTTTCAAGCCGCGAGGCGCTCCACGCGGCGCTTCTGGATGCGGTCGCGTCGGCCTCGCCCGACGAACAGCTCTCGCTCATTCGCGCCCATCCCGATCTCGTCGGGCGGCTGGCCCGCGAGGGGAGGCTCACGTCAGCCTCCACGGGCGAACAGGCGGCGGCCGGACTCGACGCCCTGTCGGCCGACGAGATCGCGTCGTTCGAGCGGTTCAACGCCGCCTATCGGGAACGGTTCGGCTTTCCGTTCGTGATCTGTGCTCGGGAGCATCGGAAAGAGGCGATCCTCGCGGCGTTTCCGGTGCGGCTCGGGCATTCGGCCGACGAGGAACGGGCCACGGCGATCGCTGAAATCGGCAGGATCGGTCGCCTGAGGCTCGGGGACGCCGTGAGCGAGGCGTGAGGTGGCGTGACGGTTTCGTCGGTCAGGCCAGCCCTTGATTGGGCGGCGGTATACTCGGCCCATGAGGAGGCGCTTGGTATGGCTCGACTCTCGACGCACGTGCTCGACACGGTGAAGGGCGGACCGGCCGCGGGCATGCGGATCGACCTGCACCGCACCGATGTGATGGGACCGCCGAGGCATGTGGCGTCGGTCACCACGAATGCCGACGGCCGCACCGATTCTCCACTCCTTTCGGGCACGACGATCGCCGCGGGCACCTACCGGCTCACGTTTCACGTCGGCGAGTATTTCACTGCAGCGGGATCCCCCGACGCCTGCCGATTTCTGCGGGAGGTGCCGGTGGTGTTTGGGATCGACGATCCCGCCGGCTCCTATCACGTGCCGCTGCTCGTGTCGCCGTGGAGCTACAGCACCTACCGCGGGAGCTGACATGCTGCACGACGCCGTGATTCGCGGCGGTATGGTCGTCGGCTCCGACGGGCCGCGGCGGGCGGATGTTGCCATCGCCGACGGGCTCATCGTCGAGGTGGCCCCGGATGTGTCGGGGGATGCGACGGAAGTGATCGACGCCACGGGCTGTCACGTGCTGCCCGGGCTCGTCGATCCGCATGTGCACTTCAACGATCCTGGCCGAGCCGACTGGGAGGGCTTTGCCACCGGCTCGACAGCGTTGGCCGCAGGGGGCGGCACGCTCTGTGTCGACATGCCGCTCAACGCGTCGCCCCCCACACTCGACGCGATCTCGTTCGATGCCAAGGTGGCCGCGGCTCGCGGCGTGTGCCGCACCGGCTTCGCCCTGCATGGCGGCCTCGTCCCTGGCAACATCGAGCATCTTCCGGAGCTCGCCGCCCGCGGCGTCGTGGGCTTCAAGGCCTTCATGAGCAGCAGTGGCATCGACGACTTTCTCGCGGCCGACGATGCCACGCTCTGGCAGGGGATGAAGGTGGCGGCCGACCTCGGCCTCCCCGTGCTCGTGCATGCGGAAAACGACGCCATCACCGGGGCACTGGCCCGCGAGGCCGTGGCTGCCGGTCGCACGGGCATGCGGGAGTACCTCGCGTCACGGCCCGTCGTGGCCGAGGTCGAGGCGATCGGACGGGCGATCGCGCTCGCCGACGATGCCGGGTGCAGCCTGCATGTGGTGCACGTGTCGAGCGGTGCCGGCGTGGCGGTGGTGGCGGAGGCGCGGGCCCGGGGGATCGACGTCACCTGCGAAACCTGCCCCCACTACCTCGTGCTCACCGACGCCGATGCCGAGCGGCTCGGGGCGATCGCCAAATGTGCCCCTCCGCTGCGGCCGGCCGCGGTGCAGGCGGAACTGTGGGAGGCCGTGTGCCGGGGCGACGTCGACCTGCTCGCCTCCGATCATTCACCAGCCCCCGCAGCCATGAAGCGATCGACGAGTTGCTTCGAGGTGTGGGGAGGGATCGCGGGCATTCAGGCGACGCTCGGTCTCGTGCTCGAAGAGGGGCATGCCCGACGCGGTCTCACGCTCGCCGACGTGGTGCGGCTCACCTCGCGGGGCGCGGTGGAGCGATTTCGTCTCGGCCATCGGGGCCGTGTCGAGGCGGGGTGCGTCGCCGATCTGGCGATCGTCGATCTCGCGCACGCGGCGCCGCTCGTGGCGGCCGACCTCCGTGACCGCCATCGGCTCTCGCCCTACGTCGGACAGACGCTCAGGGGGAGGGTGCGGCGCACGATCGTGGGCGGACGCACGGTCTTTGCCGACGGGCGCGAGGTGGGGCCGCCGATCGGCGAGCTGGTTCGTCCTGCGGGCGGCGGGGTGCCACGATGAATGCCGGCTGGCGGGCGATCCGCGGTCCATTGCTCAACCCGCTGCCGGCGGCCGGTGTCGACTACTGGCCCGACGGCGTGCTCGTTGGCGATGATCGCGGGCGGATCGTGGCGGTGGGGGCGTGGGAGGATGTGGCGGCCAGGCTGAACCTCGCCGCCGCCGAGGTGCCGCGGAGCCGCGGGCTGATCCTGCCGCCGCTGCTCGATGCCCACATCCACATCCCTCAGCACCCGATCCGCGGTCGCTTTGCCGAGGGCATCGGCACCGATCCACCGGGCGGAAGGCTCCTGGCGAGCCTCGAGAAGAACGTCTTTCCCGCCGAGGGCCGATGCGAGGGGCCGGCTCATGCCCGGCACGTCGTCGCCGATTTCGCGACCGACACACTCGCCAACGGCGTGATCGGAGGCGCGGCCTACATGACCGTGCATGCGCGGGCCACGCGACTGGCGCTCGAGCATCTCCCCGACACCTGGAGCGTGGGCCTCGTGCTCATGAACAACCACTGCCCCTCCTCACTCCGCACCGACGAGCCGGGCCTCGCGGAAGACGTCGACGCCTTGGCGCGTGGCTTCGGCCGACGGCTGATCGTGACCGACCGCTTTGCCGTGAGCGTCGACACGCCGCTGCGACGGGAGGGCGTCGCCCTCGCGCGGCGGCATGGGCTGCGGATGCAGACGCACCTCGATGAGCAGCGAGCGGAGAAGAAGCTCGTGGAGGAGGTGCTCTATCCCGACGTCGGAAACTACACCGGTGTCTATGCCCGCGACGGCCTGCTCGAGCGGGAGCCGATCCTCGCGCATTGCATCCACCTTCGATCGGACGAGGTCGACATGATCGCCGCGAGCGCGTCGTCGATCGCCCACTGTCCCGTTTCCAACACGCTGCTCGGTTCGGGTGTGATGCCACTCGACACCATCCGGGCCGCCGGGATTCCCCATGCCCTGTGCACCGATGTGGGGGCGTCGCCGACCACCTCGCTGTTGTGCGAGATGGCGCAGTTTCTGAAGGTCCACGCCGCCACCTCGGCGGCCGCGACCCCCGAGGAGGCCCTTCGCCTCGTGACGGTGGCACCGGCCCGGATGCTCGGCCTCGGCGACCGCCTCGGGTCGTTTGCCGCGGGCATGGAGTGGTCGTTCATTGAGGTGGCCTGTGACGGTCCGGTGCCGACGGACGCCCGCACCGCGATTCTCGTCGGACTCTTGCGGATGACCGCGAACGATCTGGAGCCGTGGAGGCAGGCTGACGATCCAAGGGCCGTGGCCATCGGGCGACTCCGCGACCAGGGCCTCGAGTGGGGGCATGACCTGGCCGTGCTCGACGCCGACGTGCGGGCCACGGCCAAGCGACTCGAACACCGCGTGCACAGGGTGACGCGAGCGGGCAGCGTGGTGTGGGAATCGCGGGGGGTGTGAGTCGGCTGCCGTTGACCGTTTCGATCGGTTCCGCCTAGCGTGTCGTGCCGTGGGGGAGTCGGCCGCCATGTCGGGTGGGGCTCGCCCGCACGTTCTCCTGGAGATCATCACGATGATCGGCAAACTGCTCGCCGAAGCGATCGGCACGTTTTGGCTCGTTCTTGGCGGCTGCGGAAGCGCCGTGCTGGCGGCCGCCTATCCGGAACTCGGCATCGGCTTCGTGGGCGTGTCGCTCGCCTTCGGGCTGACCGTGCTCACCATGGCGACCGCGATCGGTCACCTCTCGGGGTGTCACCTCAACCCGGCGGTCACCGCCGGCCTCGTGGCCAGCGGACGGTTTCCTGCGAAGGACATGATTCCCTACTGGATCGCGCAGGTCGTCGGAGGGGTCCTCGGCGCCGGCGTTCTCTTTCTCGTCGCCAGCGGGCTTCCGGGATTCGATGCCGCGGCCAGCGGATTCGCCTCGAATGGCTACGGAGCCCACTCCCCGTCGGCCGTCGACGGCATCGGCGGGTATGGGTGGCAGAGCTGCTTCATCATCGAGGTGGTGCTGACCGCGGTGTTTTTGTTCGTGATCCACGGCGCCACCGACAAGCGTGCGGGCAGCGTGATTGCTCCGATCGCCATTGGCCTGTGCCTCACGCTCATCCATCTGGTGAGCATTCCGGTCACCAACACCAGCGTGAACCCGGCCCGCAGCACGGCCACCGCGATCTTCGTGGGCGGCTGGGCGGTGCAGCAGCTCTGGCTCTTCTGGGTGGCGCCGATCGTCGGCGGCATCGTGGGCGGGCTTCTCTACCGCGGGGTGGCCGACTGCGGCGACTGATGCCTCGCTCCGGCTGCGGTGCCCGTGCCCGCAGCCGGAGGGTTTCGGTGTTTGAGCCAACGAGATTGAGCATGTGCTGCCATCGCTTCCATCGATCGGTCGGACCGGGCCGCGTGCTCGCTGCCGCGGCCGTCACCGTGATCGGGGTGGGGAACCTGGCGCTGGGGCAGGGCCCGCCGCCCATGCGGCAGCACCGCGTCACCGCCGCGGCGCCGCTCCGGCTCGTTCCTGCCGATCGGCGTCCCCCCGCCACGAATCACGTGACGATCACCGAGGAGGGAGACACCCGCGTGATCGTCGCCAACGACATGCCCGCTCACGACGTGGGTGCCTTTCCCAATCGTGGCAATCCCCATGCGATGGCCGAGCAGCGTTGGACGATCCGTCTTCCCGCAAAGCCGATCATGAACGACACGCCGACCTTGCTGCACCGGGCCGACCGCGCGGGACCACCCAACATGCCCTTCGCCATCGGCATCAATGGTGTGTTGTTCGATCCGGGCACCGCCGAGTTTTGGATGGGCGACCGTGAGCGGGACTGGAACTACGAGGCGTTGGGTGGAGCGGTGCCGCTTGGACTCGACGCCAACCATGCGCACGTGCAGCCCGGTGGCATCTACCACTACCACGGGCTGCCGACGGGACTTCTTACCCGGCTCGGGATGGCCGATGTCGCCGCCGCCACCGACCGCCATTCGCCGCTCGTGGGCTGGGCGGCCGACGGTTTTCCGGTCTACTGCCTGCATGGCTTCGCCACGCCCGACGATGCATCCTCGGCCATCGTGCCGCTCAGGAGCAGTTACCATCTGAAAACTGGCCGCCGCCCCGCCCCACCCGACGGCCCCGGCGGCCGCTACGACGGCGCCTTCGTGCAGGACTATGTCTATGGTGCGGGCACCGGTGACCTCGACGAATGCAATGGTCGGCGGTGCGTTACGCCCGAGTTTCCGGAGGGCACCTACGCCTACTTCCTCTCGGCCGACTGGCCGGTGATTCCCCGGGCCTTCCGCGGCACTCCCGTCAACCTCCGCGCGGCCACGCACTCCCGGTGACGGGGGGCGAGGGGAGCCGTCGGGCCGGATACGCTACGATGCTGCCATGCGCGATCACCTCGTGATCTGGGTCAACGGCACGCGCCGCGTGGTCGGCGGTGGCGATGCCTTCCTCACGCTCAGCGACTACCTCCGCGGCCGGCTCGGGCTCGTGGGCACGAAGGTGATGTGCGCCGAGGGCGACTGCGGCGCCTGCACCGTGCTCGTCGCCGAGCCCGTGGAGCAAGGCCGGCCCCGCTTCCTGCCGATCGACTCCTGCATCCGCTTTCTGTTTCAGCTCGACGGCTGCCATGTCGTCACGGTCGAGGGGCTTGCCCGCGACGGCCGGCTCGCACCGGTTCAGCAGGCGATGGTGGAGTGCCACGGATCGCAGTGCGGCTTCTGCACGCCCGGGTTCGTGATGGCGTTGGCTGGGGCGTGTCATGCGAAGGGAGCGGCCCGCGAGGTCGACTGGCCGAAGGAACTCTCCGGCAACCTCTGCCGATGCACCGGGTATGTGTCGATCTTCGAGGCGGCCGAGCGGGCGGGCGGCGAGGCCGACTGGATCGGCGCCCGCTTTGCCGACGACACCTGGATGACGGAAGGGGGCCGGTTGCGCACGGAATCGATCGACGTGCGCGGGGCGTGCGATGGCGTGGCGATGCGGGTCACGTCGCCGGCCACGCGCGACGAGGCCCTCGCTGCCCGGCGTGACGCCGACGCCCGCGTGGTGGCCGGGGCGACCGACCTCGGCGTGCTCTGGAACAAGGGCAGGCTTCGCCCGCAGCATTGGCTCGATCTGTCGCGAGTGACGGGGCTTCGTGGTCTTTGCGTGGAGGATGCGGCGACGGGACCCGTGCTCGTGGCCGGGCCGCTCGCCTCGTGGACCGACATGCTCGCCGTGTGCCGGGAGCGGTGTGGCGAGGCGGTGGCCGTGCTCGAATCCTTCGGCGGCCCGCAGATCCGTCACGTCGGCACGCTCGGGGGCAACATCGTCAATGGCTCGCCGATCGCCGATTCGCTCCCCTTGCTCTTCGTGCTCGAGGCCACGCTCGAACTCGCGCGGGCCAGCGGCACCCGCGACGTGCCGATCGAGTCGTTTTTCAGGGGCTACAAGCAGCTCGATCTCGCTCCCGACGAACTCCTCGTGAAGGTGCGGATGCCGCTTCCGGGCTCCGACGACGTGCTCCGGCTCGTGAAGGTTTCTCGCCGTCGCGATCTCGACATCTCCACGTTCACGTCGGCGATTCTCGTGCGCCGCACCGGTGATCGGATCGCGGCGGCGCGGATCGCTTATGGCGGCGTGGGGCCGACGGTGGTGCGGATGCGTCGCACCGAGGCGGCCCTCGTGGGGCAGCTCTTCGTGGAGGAGACGTTTCGGCGGGCCGGTGACGTGGCCGTTGCCGAGATTCGTCCGCTCAGCGACGTGCGCGGCACGAGCGCGTTTCGACTGCAGCTCGCCCGCAACGTGCTCCTCCGGTTTTTTCACGAGCAGTTGGTGGGGGCGGGATGAGCGGTGCCGTCGGGAAGCCTGTGATCGAGCCCCAGGACCACGTGCCGAGCGTCGGCCGGACGATCCCGCACGATTCGGCCGTCGGCCACGTCACGGGCACGGCTGCCTACATCGCCGATCTTCCGAAGCGGAGCGACGAACTCGTCGTCGGCTTCGTGCCGAGCCCGGTGGCCAGCGGCCGGATCCGCGGGATCGACCTGTCGGCGGCCCGGTCCGTTTGCGGCGTCGTCGATCTCGTCACGGCGTCGGATCTTCCGGCGGCAAAGGTGTGGGGGCCGATCATCCAAGACGAGCCGATTCTCGCCGACCGTGAGGTGCTCTATGTGGGCCAGCCGGTGGTCGTGATCGCCGCCGAATCACAGGCTGCGCTCGAGGAAGCCCGCCGCCTGGTGAGGCTCGACATCGAGCCCGCGGAGCCGATCCTCACGATCGACCGTGCGATCGAGCGCGGACGGTTTCTCGGGCCGGAGCGGCGGATTGCCCGGGGTGATGCCGCCGCCGCGATCGCCGCGGCGCCCTACCGGCTCGCGGGGGTGTTTCACAACCTCGGTCAGGAGCATGTCTACCTCGAGGCCCAGGCGGCCCTCGCGATCCCCGGCGAGGGAGGTCAGATCGTGGTCCATTCCTCCACGCAGGGGCCGACGGAAACGCAGCATGTCGTCGCCATGGCGCTCGGGATCGGCATGCACGAGGTGGTGTGCGTGTGCAAGCGGATGGGGGGCGGCTTCGGCGGCAAGGAAACGCAGGCCGTGCTGCCCGCCGTGATGGCGGCCCTGATGGCGAGGCGAACCGGCCGCGCGGCCCGGATCGTGTATGGCCGTGAAGACGACATGTCCTCCACCGGCAAGCGGCACGCCTACCGCACCGCGTGGGAGGTGGGGTTTGACGATGAGGGAAGGATCCTCGGCTACCGGGTCGATTTTCATTCGGCCGGGGGCGCGGCGGCCGACCTCTCCACGTCGATCATGGAGCGGTCGATGTTCCATGTCGACAACGCCTATTGGCTGCCGCACGTGGAGATCCGCGGTCGCGTCTGCTTCACCAACATCGCCCCGGCCACGGCCTTTCGAGGGTTTGGCGGCCCGCAGGGCATGGCGGTGACCGAGAGCGTGATTCAGGAGATCGCCACGCATCTCCGCGGCCGTGGCCGGCCAGTCATGGCGATCGACGTGCAGCGGCGCAACCTCTACGGCATCCACGACCGGAACGTCACGCCCTATGGCCAGGTCGTGAAGGGAAACCACCTGACGAAGATCCTCGACACGCTTCGGGAGCGATGCGATTTCGACCGACGGCTGGCCGCGGTGGAGGCGGCCAACGAGCGAGATCCGCTCATGCTTCGCGGGCTGGCGATGACGCCGGTGAAGTTCGGGATTTCGTTCACTGCGAAGTTTCTCAACCAGGGCAACGCGCTGGTCAACGTCTACGAAGACGGCACGGTTCAGGTTTCCACCGGCGGCACGGAGATGGGGCAGGGCCTCAACACCAAGATCCGGCAGCTCGTGGCCGACGAGTTTGGACTGCCGCCGCAGCAGGTGGTGCTGATGCCCACGTCCACCGAGAAAAACGGCAATACGTCGCCCACCGCCGCGTCGGCCGGCACCGACCTCAACGGCGCGGCGGCGGTGAATGCCTGCCGTGCGATCAAGGCGCGGATCGTCGAGTGGGCGGCATCGCGGTTTGCGGCGGCTGGTGGCATGGCGGCGGCTGAGCACGTGGGCTTCGCAGGGGGCTGGGTGTACGACACCCGACGGCCCGATCAACGGATCGCGTTCGGTGAACTCTGCCACCTCGCCCGCCGCGACCGTGTCGATCTCGGGGCACGGGGCTTCTACGCCACGCCGATCACCGGCTTCGACGTCACGACGGGACAGGGCAGCCCCTTCTTCTATTACACGCAGGGTGCCGCCGCCGCGGAGGTGCGGATCGACCGGTTTACCGGCGACCTCGTCGTCACGCGGATCGACGTGCTCATCGATATCGGCCGATCGATCAACCCCGGCGTTGATCGCGGGCAGGTGATCGGCGGCTTCGTGCAGGGCATGGGCTGGGTGACCGGCGAATGCCTCGTGTACGACGCCTCCGGTCGGCTGCTGTCTGATTCGCCCACCACGTACAAGATCCCGGCGGCCTCCGATGTCCCGGCCGATTTTCGCTGCGACTTCTTCCCCAATGACGACAATGTCGAGAACGTGGCCCGCAGCAAGGCGGTGGGAGAACCGCCGTTGATGCACGCGCTCTGCGTGTGGTCGGCGGTGAAGCACGCCCTCGCCGGCGCGAGCCCGGCGGCCGCCCGGAGGCTCTGTCTGCCGGCAACCGGCGAGGAGATTCTTCGTGCGCTCCACGCGTCGGAGGGGCCGTCGAACGATGGCGACGGCTGGGGCCACAGCGCCTCGGTCGGGCACTGGTCGCACGCCCGCTGAGGCGATGGTGAACCCGGGGAGCCGACGATGCCCGCACCGCATGGAGTGATCGAACGGCTTGCCGAGATGGCGGCCGATGGCAAACCCTTCGTGCTCGTGACGCTCGTGGAGGCGGTGGGGAGCGTGCCTCAGGATGTCGGCACGAAGATGCTGGTGGATGCCTCGGGCCTGCGATGTGGGACGGTGGGGGGAGGAAAGGTGGAGCAGCGGGCGATCGCCACCGCCCAAGAACTCCTCGCCGATTCGGCGTCCAAGCCCTGCACGCTCGTGGAATGGAACCTCAAGCGCGATGTGGGCATGACCTGCGGCGGAACCGTTCGGCTGCTGTTCGAGGCCCATCATCTCCATCCCTGGCGGGTGGTGGTGTTTGGGGCGGGGCATGTGGGGCAGGCGGTGGTGCGAGCCCTTCTTCTCCTCGACGGCCGGGTGGTGTGCGTCGATTCACGGACCGAGTGGCTCGACCGGCTGCCCGATGCGTCGCCGCTCGAGAAGGTGTTGCTGGCGGAGCCCCGTGACTTTGTGACGCGGCTCGAGGCGGGCGACTATGTGCTCTGCATGACGATGGGGCATGCGACCGACCGCCCGATTCTCGAGGCGATCTTTCGCGCCGGCCTGGTGCTTCCCTACCTCGGTGTGATCGGCAGCCGGGCGAAGCGGGAGGTGTTGTGCCGCGAGCTCATGGCCGCTGGAGTTTCGGCGGCACAGCTTGCGCCCCTTCGATGTCCGGTGGGCCTGCCGATCGGTGGCAACCAGCCGGGCGAGATTGCCGTGAGCGTGGCGGCGGAGATCATCGAGGTGCGGTCCCGCATCGCGCGTGGCAGAGGGGCGGAGTGAATCACGGGCCGAGCGAGACGGCGGCATGCCGCTCGCGTCGAAGCCCAACGGCGTGAGCCGTGGGATCGGCGTGGTTGACCGCGTGGTGCGTGTGGCTTTGTCGGTGTCCGTTTCGGGTCAGCCGGTCGGCTGCCGTCGAGCACTACGACCCGCTCAGCGACGCCGCCGCAACATCGAGGGCACCGGTTTCGCGATGACGGAGGGCCCGCATATGCTTGCGGGGGCCATGTCCACGCAGAGTCCCGTCATCGACCTCGATCCACGTGAGTCTGGGTTCGTGGACGACCCGTATCCGGCCTACGCGACGATGCGACGCCTGGGGCGCCTGTTCCGCTGGAAACAGCTTGGTCACCGGTGTGTGGCGCGATACGACGACGTCAATGCGATCCTTCGCGATCGGCGATTTGGCCGGCAGATCCTCCATGTGGCGAATCGCGAGGAGCTTGGCTGGCCCGAGCCGGCGGCTCATCTCGCCGCCTTCGAGGCCTTTGAAGAGCATTCCCTTCTGC
>JAFMIU010000163.1 GCA_017853835.1 Pirellulales bacterium
CTGGGCCAAGCTGATGGCGAGGGTCGGGGAGGAGTTTCCGCTGCAATGCCCGGGGTGTGGCGGCGACATCCGGCTGATCGCGTTCATCACGGAGCCGGGGCCGATCCGGAAGATTCTCGAGGCTCTCGGCGAACCGCTCGAACCTCCGCCCGTCTCGCCCGCCCGAGGCCCGCCCACCGACTGGGGCGAGATTGTGCAAGCCCACGACGACCGGGCAATCTTTCAAGAGTCGCCCGACGAGCTGCCCGTGATCGACATCCACAGCCTCTGACCGGCGTCAGACGCGAGTCGTCGAAGCCCCGGGAACGGCCGACTGGGCCGCGGTCTGCGCAGACGCGAGAAAAACGCCACCGAAGCAGATGCGGGGCGTTTCGAGAAACCCGCTCCGTACGCCCGGGCAGCTCCTCCCGAGGCTCACGAGTCGCACATCGGCCGGAAGACCGTTGAGGAAGTGCCATTGACCGGGCTATCCTCCGATGCACGGCCGGACGAGCGAGGTGCACCACGACGGCGTCAACCTCTTCGCCGGGATTCCATCGCCGATGGTCGCCGGCCGCTACCACTCGCTCGTGGTGGAGGAGGGCTCGCTCCCCGAAGGCCTGACGGTGGTCGCCCGCGACGCCGAGGGCACCATCATGGCCGTGGCCGACGAACCGCGGAGGGCCTTCGGCGTGCAGTTCCACCCCGAGAGCATCCTCACGAGGCACGGGTTTCGGCTGCTCGCCAACTTTCTCGCCGCCGCGGGCGTTCCCCACCACGCCGGCCTCGTGGCGGCGCTCGACGACGACGTTGCCAGACAGGGCGAGTCGGCTCCGCCCCACGACGCTCTCGACGCGGGCCCCGTGGTCACGTTCTGACCGTGGTGTGCCTGTTCGTGCATCAGTCGCTGCCCGGCAATCAGGCGGCCCCTCGCCCTCAGCGCGCTCCATCCGCGTGAATCCGAGGAACCGTTCGACTCGATTCCCGCGCCCGACCCCGTGCTCGTCGATCTGAAAAACAGCGAAGGTTGCATCGCCGGCGTGGCCCGCGGTGCCTCCCGTCTCGCCGGTGAGACAGTCCTCGTGGCACGGCCTTTGCTCTTCTCGTGGAGCAGCCGCGGACCGCTCCGCGGCATGGCAGACCCCATATCCATAGAGGCGGATCCCATGACGTGTGCACGCACGATGCGGTGGATTGGATTCGCGGCCGTGCTGGCCGCGGTGGTATTCGGTTCCGGTGAGTCCTCGTCGCGAGCGTTCGCCGAGGGTGGAGCATCGACGGCGCCCCCGATCCCGCCTCACGTCGCCGGCACCTACGACACCGGATCGATCGCCTGGGTACTCGTGAGTTCGGCGCTCGTGTTCCTGATGATGCCGGGCCTCGCCCTGTTCTACGGCGGCATGGTCCGGGCCAAGAACTTGCTCAACATGTTCATGCTCGTGATGGTGTGCGTACCGCTGATCGCGATCGAGTGGGTGGCCTACGGATACTCCATGGCCTTCGCGGTTCCTTCAGCCATCGCGATCGACGCGGGCCTCGACGCCGCCGGCAATCCCCTGCCCGCCCACAGTTACCTTGGGTGGGATCCGAGCCTGCTGTTCATGAAGGCGTTCGCCGAGATCGGCGTGGACGGCCCCAACGCCTACGAACGCGTCGTGACCAGCGGCGACACCGTCGGCGCTGCCCCGAACGGTGTTCCGGAACTGCTGTTCGCGACGTTCCAAATGATGTTCGCGATCATCACGCCGGCACTCATCGTGGGAGCGGTCGCCGAGCGTGTGAAGTTCTCGTCGTGGTGCGTGTTCACGCTCCTCTGGGCGACGCTTGTCTACAACCCGGTGTGCCATTGGGTGTGGAACGTCAACGGCTGGCTGTTCCAAAAGGGCGTACTCGACTTCGCCGGTGGCACGGTGGTGCACGTGCTGGCGGGGGCCTCGGCGCTCGCCCTGCTGCTGATCCTGCCGAAGCGGCGAGGCTTCCCGGGATCGCAGTTCGTGCCCCACAGCGTGGGCTGGACGTTGATCGGCGCCGCGATCCTGATGGTGGGATGGTTCGGATTCAACGCCGGCTCAGCCATCGCCGTCGGCAAGGACTATCTCCCCGTGGCTGGTGGCGTGGCGGTTTTGGCCTTCGCGACGACGGCGATCGCCGGCAGCGCCGCCTCCGGGGCCTGGATGATGGCGGAGTGGATCAAGGTCGGAAAACCGACGGCGCTCGGCTTCGCCTCCGGCATGGTGGCGGGGCTCGTGGCGATCACGCCGTGTGCCGGACACGTGAGCCCCGGCAGCGCGATGGTGATCGGCATCCTCGGCGGCATCGTGTGCTTCCTCGCCGTGCAGGCCAAACCAATGCTTGGCTACGACGATTCGCTCGACGTCGTTGGCGTGCATGGCGTGGGCGGCGCCCTAGGGGCTCTCCTGGTCGGATACTTCTCGATCCGGCCGGTCACGGGGAGCCTCGACCAGGTGTTGATCCAGCTGCAGGGCCTGCTGTGGAGCGGCGGCTACGCCTTCCTCGTCTCCCTCGTTCTCGGCCTCGTGATCCACAAGACCATGGGACTGACGGTCACTCCGGAGACCGAAGCCCAAGGCCTCGACATCGTCGAGCACGGCGAGTCTGCCTACCACCTCACCTGACCCGTCCAGAAGGATGCCCCAATGGCGTGGGCGGGCAATCCGCCTCGCCCGCCCACGCCGGGGCATTTTCTGGAAGCAACGATCAGCAACAGGCCTCCCTCGGGAGGCCTGTTGGCGTTGGGGTGACGTCACGACCGGCGGAAGCCGCCGTTGACGGGAAGCACCTGCCCGGTCATGAACGACGCGGCGGGCGACACGAGGAAGTGCACCGCGTGCGCCACATCCTCTGGCGTGCCCCAGCGGCCGAGCATGCTCTCGCGAACCGCCCGCCGCTGCCAGGTGTCGCTGGCCTGCTTGCCCCAGGCCGTCTTGATCCACCCTGGAGCGACGCAGTTGACCCGCACGGCGGGCCCCAGCGATCTCGCCGCGCTCCGCGTGAACGCCATCACGGCCCCCTTCGCGGCCGCGAAGAGTTCGCCACTGTCTCCCTCCATGCCGACGGCGGCCTGATCCCAGCCGACCGTCACGATCGAGCCGCCGGTGTGGTCGGCCATCCAGCGGCCGAATCCGCGTGCAAGCGTCATCGTGGCCGCCACGTCGATCGCCAGCAGGGCGTCGAGCTTCTGCCGGAAGGTCCATGTCGCCGCCGCGCCGGTGAGCACGTCGGCCCCGGCCACGAGCACCACACCATCGATCGCGGGGAGCGCCGAGGTGATGTCGGCGACGAGCCGCTCCGCCCCGCTGGCCTCGGCGAGATCCGCGAGAAACGTGCCCGCATGCCGGTCGGCGCCGATCGCGGCCGCCACTTCGGCGGCCCCCGTCGAGGATCGGCCATGCAGAGCCACGCGGGCTCCGCCCATCGCCAGTTCGATCGCGACAGCCCGCCCGATGCCCCGGGTCGCGCCCGTGACCAGCATCGTGCGGCCCGAAAGATCGTTCGCAGCGGCCGCCCCCGACATCGCGTCGCTCACGGAGCCGTCTCTCATCGACCGCGACGTGCCGAGCTATTTTCAGAGCTTGGAACATCTGCTGCGGTACTGCGCTCGTCCGCCCTTTGCGCTCGAGCGACTGTCCGTAACCCACG
>JAFMIU010000164.1 GCA_017853835.1 Pirellulales bacterium
CACGTCGTCATTCAGCCGCGCCATCAACGGCCGGTCGCTTCTCAGCCACGACGGCTATCAGTTTGCCGCGTGGTACGAAAACGACGCGAACCAGAGCGTGATGGTCGCCCGGCGCCGTGTTGACGGTGCGGACGTCGGCCCTTGGGACGTCGTCAACACTGGCTCGAAGTTCGTCAACGGGAGGCCCACCCAAGACGCCCACAATGCGATCTCCATCGGCATCGGCGACGACGGCGTGATTCACATGGCCTGGGACATGCACGCCGACACGCTTCGCTACCGGAGCACGGGCGTCGGCGTGGCGAGCGGAACGGGCTGGGGGTCGTCGATGTTCGGCGCGGAAAAAAACACGTTCGTGCCCGGCAGCGCGGCGATCGGCAGCGTCACCTACCCAACCTTTGTGAACCGTCCCGATGGCGGACTGCTCATCGCCTACCGTCAGGGAGGCAGCGGCAATGGCGACACCTGGCTGTTCGACTACGACGACACCACCAGCACATGGGCCAACCGCCGGATGATCCTCGACGGTGGCGTCGGCTCCTATGTGGACCAGTTCAACCCCGCGTCGAATCCATCGGGCAGCCGCAACGGCTACTGGTTTGGCTTCGACTACGGCCCCAACGGCGTGCTCTACACGTCGTGGACCTATCGTGAATCGTCAAACCAATACGCCAATCACGATCTCAACTTCGCATTGAGCACCGACAATGGCTATGCCTGGAAAAACTCGGCCGGCACGACCATCGCCAACACGCGGACCAGCAATGCGATCACGCTCACCGATCCGGGCCAGACGATCCAGCCGCTCGACCGCACGCAGTCGCTGATGAACCAGGGCGATCAGGCCCTGATGAGCGACAACACCTTTCATGTCGTGGTATGGCACCGCCGTCCTGACGCCCCCTGGCAATCGAGCGACTCGGCCTATGTGAAGGCCGACTCGGCGTATTACGACTACGTGCGCGACCCAGCCACGGGCGTCTGGACCCGACACCAGATCCCCGGCTCCGTCGGCACGAGCGTGTCGCTGGCCCGTTCGGCCGACGACACGCTCTACGCCGCCTTCATTCGCGACCAGAAACTCACCATCGCGGCCGCCACCAAGGCGGCCGACTGGGACGACTGGTCGGTGGTCTACACCGATTCACGAACGATCTTCTACGAGTCGCCGAAGATCGACGCGACGCGGCTGCTCAACGAGGGCGTGCTCTCGGTCACCGCCCAGCAGGAACCGTCGGTCTCGGCTCTTTCCGGCACCCCGCTGCGGGTCGTCGAGATCATGCCCACGTCCGGGCCACAATGGTCCCCGGCAGCCGGCGGCTCGTGGACGACCGCCGCCAACTGGTCAGGCGGCGTGCCCAACTCGGGCACCGCCGCCGCCACGATCCGCTCGACCTTCGGAGGCACGTCGTCGATCACGCTCGACAGCTCCGTCACGGTGAACCGACTCTTTTCACTCGCCTCGACGGGCACGATCGCCCCGGGAAGCGGCGGATCGCTCACGTTCGGAGGCTCCAAGCCGGTCGCAGTGGTGACCAAGGGCCTCACCATCGCGGCGGCGATCTCGGGAACCTTCACCAAGAGCGGAACAGGCACGCTCACGCTGGCCAACACGCTCACGGGTGACGTCACGGTGGCCTCCGGCACCTTGCGGATCGGAAACGGGGATGCGGCGGGTGCCGTCACCGGACGCATCACCACCCGTGGGCCGCTGATCGTCGACCGATCCGGAACGGTGGCATTTCCGTCACCGATCAGCGGCGAAGGCTCGCTCACCCTGCTCGGCTCAGGAACCGCGATCCTCACCGGCACCGCGTCGCACACCGGCGGCACGACCATCTCCAACGGACGGCTTCAGATCGGCGACGGCGGCACCACCGGCTCGCTGACGGGCTCCGTGACCACGGACGCCTCGCTCGCCTTCAATCGCCGCGACGCGGTGACGTTTGCCACCGCCATCAGCGGCACGGGCGGGGTCGTGCAGATCGGATCGGGCACGCTCACGCTCACCGGCGGCAATACCTATTCCGGGGGCACGAGCCTGCTCGGCGGCGTGATCTCGTTTGGTGGGGCGGGGCGACTCGGCACGGGGCCCGTCACCGTCGCCGGCTCGGCCATCCGACTGCTGGTCACGGGCAGCGCGACGCTCGCCAACGATCTCACGGTGTCGTCACCCGCCGGATCGACCGGCTACGGCACCGTGCACTACGACGGAACGACGACCGGGAAGGTGACCGGTGCCGTGACGGTGCTTGGTGACGCCGCCACGGGCGGAACGTTCGGCTCCTCGGGGGGCGGCTCCCTCGTGCTCGAAGGACCGGTCGCGGCGGTGGCGGCCGCCAAGGTCAGCGTCCGCACCGGGACCGTCGTCTTTGCGGGAGGCGGCGACTACCCCGTTCTCACGATCAAGCAGGGCACCGCCAAGGTGGGCCGTGTGGATGGCATGGCAACGTCGGCGGTCGTGGCGATCGGGGCGAGCGGCGCGGCAACCCTCGATCTCGCGGGCTTCGACCAATCGCTCGTTGGCATCTCCAAGGGAACCCAGCCCGCGACCATCGGGAATAGTTCCACGGCTCGCGACGCCATCCTCACGCTCACGGGCTCCTCGTCGTTCGCCGGGACCATCCGTGATGCCATCAACGGCGGCACACGTCGGATGTCGCTGGCCGTGGATGGCGGCTGGCTCTCCCTCACCGCCGCCAACACCCTCTCGGGCTCGACGACGGTGCGGGATGGCACCCTGCGCATCGCCAACGCCAATGCCCTGGCATCGAGCACGGTCATGCCGCTTGCCGGTGGGACGGCGACGCTCGCCCCGGGCCTCGCCGCGACGGTGGGCGGGCTTCACCCCAACGAGGGTGGGCTCGTCGATCTCGGCACCGGCTCCCTCACGGTGACATCGGGCCTGTCGCAGCCCGACGTGCTCGCGGCCCTCCTCGCCGGCCGTGGTGACGGCATGTGGAACGGCCCCCACGGCATCGGTTCGTCGGCGATCGACGCCAGCTTCGCCGCAGGCGCCCCTCGAACCATCGGCTGGCTCGCCCAAGCCGACGGATCGATCAGCATCGCCTACGCCGCCCCCGGCGACACCAACCTCGACGCGTCGATCGACCTGCTCGATGCCGCCAACTTCGTGGCGGGCGGCATGTTCGACGCCGCCGGCCAGGCCGTCTGGGCCGACGGCGACTTCACCTACGACGGCCTGGTCGACCTGCTCGACGCCGCCGACCTTCTCTCGACCGGACTGTTCGATGCCGGCCCCTACAGTGCCTCGGGCGTGATCGCGGTGCCAGAGCCCACCCTCGGACTGGTGCTCGCCGCCCTGATGATGCTCCTCCCCGTGGCGGCACGATCGGCGGCGGCCGAAACCAGGCCCAACATCGTCGTCATTCTCATGGACGACCTCGGCTACAACGACGTCGGTGCCTTCACCGATGCAGCAGAACCGCCCGCAGCGCCCTTCCCGGAAACGGACACCACGAACGCGGATCTGCCGGCCCCAAACCTTGCCCGGCACCTGACCCCGCACATCGACGCGTTAGCCGCTACGGGGATGCGCATGACGGCCTTCCATTCCTCGCCGAAGTGCTCGCCGTCGAGGGCCAGCCTGCTGACGGGTCGCTACGACCGCCG
>JAFMIU010000165.1 GCA_017853835.1 Pirellulales bacterium
CCGTGGCGAGCGTGCAGGGAGCGATGCGTCGCGTCGTCGAGCAGCTCGGCTTCCGGAAGTCGGTCCACGTGCACACGCTCAGGCACAGCTACGCGACTCATCTATTGGAAGCAGGCGTCAACCTGCGGCTCATCCAGCAGTACCTGGGCCACAGCTCCCTCCAGACGACCATGATCTACCTGCACCTCACGTCCACGGGGCAGGAACTCGCCCGCGAGGCCATCGAGCGGATCATGAAGTAGCAGCAGCGCCGTGCCGACCGTCGCCGAGGTGCTGCGGCGGCATGGCGGGGAGTATCTCGAACGGTTCGGCACGCGGATGCCCGCCGAGCATCGCAAGGTGCTCGGCGCCATCCGTGCCTGCCGGACCGGGGTCCTCGGGACGGTGCGCTACGCCTGCGCCTCCTGCGGCCAGAACCATGTCATGGGACGATCCTGCGGCAATCGGCACTGCCCGACCTGCCAGCAGGAGAAGGCCAGGGCATGGCTTGAGAGACAGACCGCACGCCTGCTGCCCTGCCCGTATTTTTTGATGACGTTCACGCTGCCCTCCGAGCTGAGGTGCCTGGCGAGGGGCAACGCTCGCGCCGTCTACGCCGCGCTCTTCAAGGCATCGAGCGAGGCGATCCGGACCCTCGCCGCTGACAAGCGATTCTTCGGCGACGCCCAGCCGGGATTCTTCGGCGTGCTGCACACCTGGGATCGCACCCTCGAATATCACCCCCACGTCCATTACGTCGTGCCCGGCGGAGCCGTCGGCGTCGACGGCAACTCCTGGCGACCCTCCGGACCGGCGTTCTTCCTGCCGGTGAAGGCGCTGTCCATCGTGTTTCGAGGGAAGTTCCGGGAGGAACTCCGCAAGGCGGGGCTCCTCAAGGAAGTCGATCCGGCCGTCTGGCGGCGAGACTGGGTCGTCCACTCCAAGGCCGTCGGTGATGGCCGCATGTCGCTGAAGTACCTGGCGACCTACGTGTTCCGCGTCGGCATCAGCGACCACCGCATCGTATCCTGCGACGACGGCCGGGTCGCGTTCTCCTACCGCCGCAGCGGAACGAACCGCTGGAGGCAGATGACCCTCGATGCGATGGAGTTCATCCGGCGATTCCTCCAGCACGTGCTGCCATGCGGCCTTCAGAAGGTACGGCACTACGGGTTTCTGGGACCGCAGAGCCCGCTCTCCATCGAAGCGGTCCGCTGGCTCGTCACCCTCCACAACGGCGAGCAGTTCTTCCTGCTGGCCAAGACCGTGGCCGATACGCCCGTCCTCCCAGCACGACGCTGCGGCGAATGCGGCGGCCAGCTCCGTGTCGTCGCCATCTTCCCGCGACGCGCCTCCGCCATCCATGACACGAGCTGACCAGATGCCCAGGATGGATCAGGCCGCCATGCCGACCCTCGATTCCCATCGCGCCCGTCGCGACTCAGACGCGGTGCGCGCCAGCCAGGCGTCTCCGCGATTCAACCGCTCGACAACCCTCGGCCAACGACCTTTCGGCGTGGCAGTTCCGAGCGCCGAGACCGGTAGGCCAGTGCCGATCACCACGACGCCGGGATCGTCACGCGCTTCGTGACACCCTCGGGGCAGCTCCGCTTCCCACCGTTGCCCTAGGGATGCGGCTCGCTCTCTGCTCCACCGGGCTTCTTGAACAGAGGATTTGAGGTTCGGCTTCGCGAACTCAAATCCTTAGAAGGTTCTACTTTGCCCATAAACGACGTGTACGCGCAATACCCAGCACCCGAGACGAGACCTACTGCGCATCCGATCAAGCAGACGCCGCTAACCAAGAGCCAGTCCGGGTCCGACCATGAGACTGCCATTGCGGCGACGCCGCACGCGAGGGCAGGTCCGACACACAGCACTGTAAACAGGTCAGCCTTTCGCCGAGCGATCGCCACGCTGCTGAACATCAAGAGGCAGGTGTAAGCAAGCCACAACTGGAGAAATAGTGGCGTCAAGCTGAGGTAAGGATGGGAGGAACGGGAATAAGCTTTGAAGGTGCGCAAGAAAAATGCGTCTACATCGCCACGCCCAAGAACCAACGGAGTGGTCAAAGCGATCCACGCAGCAGCCAAGCAGGCCATCGCCGCGATCTGCCACTTCGGGATCGGCTGGCGACTGGGTTTCTTAGCCAATGAGTAGAACGAATTGAGCTCACTAGCCGAGTGAGCGAAGCGAGTTCGGTCTAGTGCAGCGATGGGTTCGGCGGCGTATTCCGAGCTACCGGTTCGCGTCGCCTCAAAAAAACCGAACGGTTTGGCGCGTCGATACTGCGTTACGCTCTACGGCGAGCATCAACGTAGTTATGCTGCGCCTAGAGCGTAACGCATGTATCAAATCGGTGCGCCACTCTGCGCGGCCTTGTTGGCCATGCTTCACCGAGAGACGAATACGTCCGCCGTACCAATAATTCTGCGGTTCCTCGTAGACACCCCGTTATGCCCCGATAGCGGGATTATGCCCTGCGCCGGGGATCGCCCGCAATGTCTTTCCACGGCACGGCTTACGGAAGCGATGTGCCCGATCTCACGAGGGGCGTTATGCAGCAAAAGTGCTGCATAGCAGCGGAGGCTCCTCGGGTCGGCACAGGGCATGCGACCAGTGAGAACCGACCCGCCGGACACCCTGGCGGCCTCGGTGCTGGCAGGGCCCCGAGACCTCGCGGGACACTTGTCGTGGGGCTCGCCGCCACGGGCCTGAGTTCAACTATGGCGGTCTTCCCTGTGGCCAACAGAAAGATGTCCCCTTTCGTCCTTCTCTCCCTTCCCGGTGGTCTTTCTGCACAGAAGCGTCGCACCGACTTGCCCACCACCACCAGCGAGGATCACGATGGACAGCAGCATCAAGGCCCTGATCGTCAAGAAGTTCAAGGATGCCGACCTGGATCTCGACGTCGGTCGGCATTTCATCGATGAGACGGTCGTGGTTCGGATCTCCGGCACGGTCGAGCGTCACGAGGATCAGTGGATCCTCCCCACGGTCAGCATTCCGCTGATCCCCACGATTGCCTACTTCTGGGAGAGGCTGGGAGTCGACAAGGACGCGGCGATGGGCGTCCTGCGGGATGCCATCGCCGAGGCGATGAAGGCGAGGATCAACGAATCCCCCAGCATCAAGAGCAAGATGGACGATGTGGCCGAAGCGGTCGCCGCCGTGAAACGAGACCTCATCGGGGAGTTGCCGAAAATGCGGCGGGCCGGAAGGACGGATGTCGGCGACCTTCAGGTCACCGTGAGCGAACTGATGCCGGTCTCGGAACCGCTCTACGCCGTGGCGTGAGGGGGGCGGGTCGGCGGGCCAGGACATATTTCCAAGGTTGGAAATGCGTCCCCGCGGGACGCTCGTGGAGGTGGCGGAGCCAGCCTGATGGGCTGGGATGGCATGGTGCGGGATGGGTTCGGTTCGGATGGGTTTTCGGTCGCCAATCTGAATTCGAGGAATCCTCAAATCGGTAGCTTTTTCTGCCCTCTGTGCGAGGAAGCTGGCAGAGCTGGCAAAACCGGATGTGCTCTCGGAAGTCGTTTGCGGGCAGCGACTAACGACGAATTTCGTGGTTTCTTCGGTAGTTGTGAAATCGTTTCGCTTCAAACTTCGGAACCGAGGGTTGCAGGTTCGAGTCCTGCCGGGTGTA
>JAFMIU010000166.1 GCA_017853835.1 Pirellulales bacterium
CGTCACGGATTGCCTGGGCCAAGCTGATGGCGAGGGTCGGGGAGGAGTTTCCGCTGCAATGCCCGGGGTGTGGCGGCGACATCCGGCTGATCGCGTTCATCACGGAGCCGGGGCCGATCCGGAAGATTCTCGAGGCTCTCGGCGAACCGCTCGAACCTCCGCCCGTCTCGCCCGCCCGAGGCCCGCCCACCGACTGGGGCGAGATTGTGCAAGCCCACGACGACCGGGCAATCTTTCAAGAGTCGCCCGACGAGCTGCCCGTGATCGACATCCACAGCCTCTGACCGGCGTCAGACGCGAGTCGTCGAAGCCCCGGGAACGGCCGACTGGGCCGCGGTCTGCGCAGACGCGAGAAAAACGCCACCGAAGCAGATGCGGGGCGTTTCGAGAAACCCGCTCCGTACGCCCGGGCAGCTCCTCCCGAGGCTCACGAGTCGCACATCGGCCGGAAGACCGTTGAGGAAGTGCCATTGACCGGGCTATCCTCCGATGCACGGCCGGACGAGCGAGGTGCACCACGACGGCGTCAACCTCTTCGCCGGGATTCCATCGCCGATGGTCGCCGGCCGCTACCACTCGCTCGTGGTGGAGGAGGGCTCGCTCCCCGAAGGCCTGACGGTGGTCGCCCGCGACGCCGAGGGCACCATCATGGCCGTGGCCGACGAACCGCGGAGGGCCTTCGGCGTGCAGTTCCACCCCGAGAGCATCCTCACGAGGCACGGGTTTCGGCTGCTCGCCAACTTTCTCGCCGCCGCGGGCGTTCCCCACCACGCCGGCCTCGTGGCGGCGCTCGACGACGACGTTGCCAGACAGGGCGAGTCGGCTCCGCCCCACGACGCTCTCGACGCGGGCCCCGTGGTCACGTTCTGACCGTGGTGTGCCTGTTCGTGCATCAGTCGCTGCCCGGCAATCAGGCGGCCCCTCGCCCTCAGCGCGCTCCATCCGCGTGAATCCGAGGAACCGTTCGACTCGATTCCCGCGCCCGACCCCGTGCTCGTCGATCTGAAAAACAGCGAAGGTTGCATCGCCGGCGTGGCCCGCGGTGCCTCCCGTCTCGCCGGTGAGACAGTCCTCGTGGCACGGCCTTTGCTCTTCTCGTGGAGCAGCCGCGGACCGCTCCGCGGCATGGCAGACCCCATATCCATAGAGGCGGATCCCATGACGTGTGCACGCACGATGCGGTGGATTGGATTCGCGGCCGTGCTGGCCGCGGTGGTATTCGGTTCCGGTGAGTCCTCGTCGCGAGCGTTCGCCGAGGGTGGAGCATCGACGGCGCCCCCGATCCCGCCTCACGTCGCCGGCACCTACGACACCGGATCGATCGCCTGGGTACTCGTGAGTTCGGCGCTCGTGTTCCTGATGATGCCGGGCCTCGCCCTGTTCTACGGCGGCATGGTCCGGGCCAAGAACTTGCTCAACATGTTCATGCTCGTGATGGTGTGCGTACCGCTGATCGCGATCGAGTGGGTGGCCTACGGATACTCCATGGCCTTCGCGGTTCCTTCAGCCATCGCGATCGACGCGGGCCTCGACGCCGCCGGCAATCCCCTGCCCGCCCACAGTTACCTTGGGTGGGATCCGAGCCTGCTGTTCATGAAGGCGTTCGCCGAGATCGGCGTGGACGGCCCCAACGCCTACGAACGCGTCGTGACCAGCGGCGACACCGTCGGCGCTGCCCCGAACGGTGTTCCGGAACTGCTGTTCGCGACGTTCCAAATGATGTTCGCGATCATCACGCCGGCACTCATCGTGGGAGCGGTCGCCGAGCGTGTGAAGTTCTCGTCGTGGTGCGTGTTCACGCTCCTCTGGGCGACGCTTGTCTACAACCCGGTGTGCCATTGGGTGTGGAACGTCAACGGCTGGCTGTTCCAAAAGGGCGTACTCGACTTCGCCGGTGGCACGGTGGTGCACGTGCTGGCGGGGGCCTCGGCGCTCGCCCTGCTGCTGATCCTGCCGAAGCGGCGAGGCTTCCCGGGATCGCAGTTCGTGCCCCACAGCGTGGGCTGGACGTTGATCGGCGCCGCGATCCTGATGGTGGGATGGTTCGGATTCAACGCCGGCTCAGCCATCGCCGTCGGCAAGGACTATCTCCCCGTGGCTGGTGGCGTGGCGGTTTTGGCCTTCGCGACGACGGCGATCGCCGGCAGCGCCGCCTCCGGGGCCTGGATGATGGCGGAGTGGATCAAGGTCGGAAAACCGACGGCGCTCGGCTTCGCCTCCGGCATGGTGGCGGGGCTCGTGGCGATCACGCCGTGTGCCGGACACGTGAGCCCCGGCAGCGCGATGGTGATCGGCATCCTCGGCGGCATCGTGTGCTTCCTCGCCGTGCAGGCCAAACCAATGCTTGGCTACGACGATTCGCTCGACGTCGTTGGCGTGCATGGCGTGGGCGGCGCCCTAGGGGCTCTCCTGGTCGGATACTTCTCGATCCGGCCGGTCACGGGGAGCCTCGACCAGGTGTTGATCCAGCTGCAGGGCCTGCTGTGGAGCGGCGGCTACGCCTTCCTCGTCTCCCTCGTTCTCGGCCTCGTGATCCACAAGACCATGGGACTGACGGTCACTCCGGAGACCGAAGCCCAAGGCCTCGACATCGTCGAGCACGGCGAGTCTGCCTACCACCTCACCTGACCCGTCCAGAAGGATGCCCCAATGGCGTGGGCGGGCAATCCGCCTCGCCCGCCCACGCCGGGGCATTTTCTGGAAGCAACGATCAGCAACAGGCCTCCCTCGGGAGGCCTGTTGGCGTTGGGGTGACGTCACGACCGGCGGAAGCCGCCGTTGACGGGAAGCACCTGCCCGGTCATGAACGACGCGGCGGGCGACACGAGGAAGTGCACCGCGTGCGCCACATCCTCTGGCGTGCCCCAGCGGCCGAGCATGCTCTCGCGAACCGCCCGCCGCTGCCAGGTGTCGCTGGCCTGCTTGCCCCAGGCCGTCTTGATCCACCCTGGAGCGACGCAGTTGACCCGCACGGCGGGCCCCAGCGATCTCGCCGCGCTCCGCGTGAACGCCATCACGGCCCCCTTCGCGGCCGCGAAGAGTTCGCCACTGTCTCCCTCCATGCCGACGGCGGCCTGATCCCAGCCGACCGTCACGATCGAGCCGCCGGTGTGGTCGGCCATCCAGCGGCCGAATCCGCGTGCAAGCGTCATCGTGGCCGCCACGTCGATCGCCAGCAGGGCGTCGAGCTTCTGCCGGAAGGTCCATGTCGCCGCCGCGCCGGTGAGCACGTCGGCCCCGGCCACGAGCACCACACCATCGATCGCGGGGAGCGCCGAGGTGATGTCGGCGACGAGCCGCTCCGCCCCGCTGGCCTCGGCGAGATCCGCGAGAAACGTGCCCGCATGCCGGTCGGCGCCGATCGCGGCCGCCACTTCGGCGGCCCCCGTCGAGGATCGGCCATGCAGAGCCACGCGGGCTCCGCCCATCGCCAGTTCGATCGCGACAGCCCGCCCGATGCCCCGGGTCGCGCCCGTGACCAGCATCGTGCGGCCCGAAAGATCGTTCGCAGCGGCCGCCCCCGACATCGCGTCGCTCACGGAGCCGTCTCTCATCGACCGCGACGTGCCGAGCTATTTTCAGAGCTTGGAACATCTGCTGCGGTACTGCGCTCG
>JAFMIU010000167.1 GCA_017853835.1 Pirellulales bacterium
TCCGCGGCGGCGGAACGAGATCCGCGAGCCTGTCAAGAAACTCAAACGGCGAGAGGACACTGCTGGCTCCGATCAACGAGTTCCTGACGGCCCCGTTTTTCTTCGACACAAGCGTCTGGACGGGAACCTTGCCGAATGGAACGGGTGCGGGTTCCTTCACGCTTGGTAGTGGCTCCGAGTTTGGCAGCACACCCGGCTTGTCGAACAAGTCGAATAGCGAGTGGGTGGAGACCGGTGCCACGCCCAGTAATTTCAGCAGCAACATGTACGGCATTTCTCAAGTGCTGACCGCCGTGCCCGAGCCGTCCACCTACGCCGTGGCCCTCGTCGGCCTCACTTTTGGCAGCTACTCGCTTGTCCGCCGTCGCTGCGGGGTCATCTGAACGGTCCGGGTTCACCGCCGTACGACTTCCGTGTGCCCCGGCGTCCATGGATTGCCGCTCGCCGCGCCCACGATGCAGAAGAAGTGGAGCATCAGGCCCGGCAGAAAGAGCGCGGCATACCCGAACATCACGATAAAAAACCATACGATTCCGTTGAGAATCTGGCCCTTGTAGGCCTGACCAAGCCCCGGCAAGAACACACTCAGCATCGCCGCGAGGGCCGGGCTCCAGCGTTGCACGGGCGGGTGGTTGATCACGGTCACCTGCTCGCCGGGGCCGTAGTGGTCGGCCGGCACGAGCCTCGACCGGCCCGTCACCGCGGCCGGCACGGCCGGCGGCATCGGCACCGGCGTCGATCGCTGGCGGGTCTCCATCTCCGCCGCCAGCCGCGCGGCCTCCACCTCGAGCTTCTTCCGTTCCACCGCCAACCGCTGCTCCTCCAGCCGCCGCTCGGCCGACTCCTTCCGTGCCTTCGCGACGTTCGCCGCAGCCTGCGCGAAGGTCTGCCCCACCTCGGCATACATCCCCGCGGCAGCGAGGGCGAGTCCGCCGAGGGTGAAGGCAAGGCCCAGGGACGACGGAGCGATCGCCGTGAATGCGATCCCGATCGCCGCCACGATCGCGCCGCAGGCCGCCAGCAGATGCCGGGGAGCGAGGTGCTCGAAGAAGTCGTGGCCAAAAAGCGACGCGGAACCGCCCTCCGCGCCACCGGCCGGCGGCGGAGCGGCGACGGGCGAGGCGGGCCGGATTCCCGGGATCACGCCCTCCACGGCCGAGCCGAGCGACTCGACGAGCGAGTTCTTGAATAGCCCTTTCACGCTCGCCACAGGCTGCCAGTCGGGCAGCGACGCGTTCCAGACGAGGTCGCCGGGCATGAGCCAGCCCTGCTCCGCGAGCGTCCGCACCTTCGCGAACGGCACCGGCCCGAAACGCTCGCCCTTCCGCGCGTAATACCATTCGTCGGCCATACCATGATCCTACCCGGAGGCGCCCGCGCGCGGTGGCAGCGATCTCAGGGAATCCGCATCGCCAGCAGCGACCGCACCGCCACGGGCACGAGGTCCAAGACTGCGAGGATGGCGGCGTGCCGATCCGGATCGGCAAAGGTGGCCGCATAGTCGTCGGCCTGCACGGCGATGTCGGCGAGCGTGCAGGGACGATACTCGAACGGGAAGGCTGCGAAGTCGTTGGCACCGCAGGCTCGTTGCAGCCGCGTGGCGTATGCCGGCGGAAGCGACGGCAGGTCGCGTGCAGGGCCAGCGAGCCACGCGTGCAGCCGCGGCAACCCACCGGCGAGGTCTTTGAGAAACCCGCCGTCCTGAAAGTGCAGCAACCCCAGCCGGCCATCCTCGGCGATCGAAAGCAGGGGCACCACCGGGGCGAGCAGTGGGAAATACACGTTCGGAAACACGCGGCAGCGGTGGTACGACTCGGCGACGCGGATCAGACTCGGAAGTTCACCGATGTTTTCGAAGGGCACGTCGCGGACGTCCATCCATTCCAGCCACGGCTTCGATGGATCGACGGTGTCGTTGGCAACGTCGATGTAGAGGTTCCCGAACTGGATCGCGTTCTGGAAATAGCGATCCTTGAGGATCACGAAGGTCTTCTTCAACACGAGTCCCGCGGCCGTCAGCCGTCGCACCTCGGGATCGCGAACGAGGCCCTCGAAGATCCGGTCGCGAATGACGGCACAGAATCCGACGGGGTATGTCGGCGGCGCAGCAGATCTCGCAACCCAGGCATCGGTCTCGCGCCGCAGCCGGCCCAGCGTGTCGACGATCCCGGGCATCGCCGGCCTGAGGAGTTCGGCCGTCAGGTGCTCCTGAGCGGCGTCCCAGGCCATGTCTTGCGACCGGGCCAGATCGACGAGCTGGTGGAGCGGCGTCATGCCCATTCGCTGAGGACGATCGCACGCCTATCGCCGAAGGCGGACGCGATTCCGTAGCAGCCGGCCGGCGAGGCATGCCACGACACCCAGTCCGCCCAGGAACGTTACCGCCGGCTCGGGCACGACCGTGATCGGCGTGTTCGGCGTCGTCTCCCAACCGGCCGTCACGGCGAGCGAGCCGGTCCACGGTGTCGTGTTGTTGGGGAAGCTGAAGTACAGCCAGCCGTAGTGGTCGAGCGAGTCGGTCCCGGTGAAGCGGACACCGGTGGAGAACGAACCGAGGGCCGCCGGCGCGAGCGGACGTCCGCTGTCCGCCAGGGCGGTCGTCGTCAGAAACGTGAGACTACTGCCAACTTGTGACCCGCCGGGGATCACCTCGGCGTAGTAGTTCACGCCGAAGCTGTCTCGTGACGTCGACGCCGACGACGCGTTGGAGACGCTATTGATGCCCTGAAGTCGCAGGACCTGCGTGTTGTTGAACAAGAACTGAAAATCGGCGAGCCCGCTGCCGTCGATGTCGATCGTCGCGCCATTCGAAATGGGAACGTTCACCACGGTGGACGAGATCACCGGCGTTGCCGAGGCCCGCGAGGCTGCAGACCAGGCCGCCACGGCGGCGAGACTCCCGAGCGCCGCGGTCTGACCCTGCGGCATCGACCTGCGTGCGGCGTGGTCGCTCTTCGTCTGATCGCAGCCCGTCGTGACCATCTCGTGCGTCCTGGGAGTGCTATGGCGCGGCCGTCAAAGCCCAGCCATCTCGAGCGTCGATCGTATCACGCCCGCGGTGCCGGTTCCATCAACCGGATCGTCAGCCGCCCTCGGCCGCCATCTTCGAGATCATGGACGCATGAATGCCGCAGCCCGGACTCCGCCGAGGGTCAGCGAAAAAGGCCACCGGCTGCCAGAACGCGAACGACTCCGGTTTCTCGGGCGGGGTTGTGGACGGAAGTCCACGCGGCCGGGAGCTAATGGCGTCGTCGAACTCACGCCGTTTGGGTTCCTCGACCGGCTCGCCGATCTCGTGACGCCGCCGCGCAAGCACCGGCATCGCTACCACGGGGTGGTTGCACCCAATCACAAGCTCAGGCCCGCCGTCACGTCGCTCGCGATCGGGAACATCGGCAAGCCGCGCGAGGCTGTGACCGGTGGGCATGCGGCCGGCGGGAGCGCCACAGGCGGCTGCTGTGACGCGAATCCGAATCAAAAGCCCCCGCTCGCACGAGACGTCACGAATTGCCGGGGCCAAGCTCACGGCGAGGGTCCGGAAGGAGTTTCCGCTCGAGTGCCCGAACTGCGGCGGCGACATCCGGCTGATCGCGTT
>JAFMIU010000168.1 GCA_017853835.1 Pirellulales bacterium
TCGGACGGCGTAGCCTGGCGTGTCCCAGGCCTTACGGCCTTGGGCTTGGACGGGCACACGCCGGGCTTCAGCGAACAGCGGCAGGATGCCGCGGGTTCGCGTGCACTCAGTCCTCGGGCAGCGGTCGCCCCTTGGTCTCGGGCAGGAAGGCGAGGGCCACGAGGCCGAGGAGGAAGATGGCACTCATGTAGGAGCAGGCGTTCCGGAAGGCCGCAAGCTTGGCCTCCGGAGTCGTCGCTCCAGCCTTGAGGGCCGACTGGAGCGCTCCCATGGTGAAGGGGCCGGTCGCCGCCAGGAAGCGGCCGACGTTGTAGCAGAAGCTCGTGCCCGTGCTGCGAAGGCTCGTGGGAAAGAGTTCGGGGAGATAGATCGCGAAGCCGGCGAAGAGCGCCAGTTGGCACCCGCCCATGATGGCGCTCATCCAGATGTCTGCGCGGCCGTTGAACATCTGGAAGTAGGCCACGGTTACGACGAGCGCGGCGATGTAGCCGATCGCGAAGGCCGACTTGCGGCCGATGCCCTGAGCGAGCCGTGTGAACAGGAGCATGCCGACAAACGCACCCAGGTTTTGGACGATCGAGTTGACGCCGATCCAATACTGCTGACGACCGGCGATCTCTTCCGCCGGCACCCCCTCCTTGATCAGCGATGCCTTGATCACGTCACCGACGAGTTCGGGGCTGAAGAACCCGATGCCCCAGAGCCCGATCACGCCAGAGACGCACAGCACCATGCCAAGAAGGGCCGGCCCCCGCCACCGCACGTCGCCCAGGAGCGAGGTGTAGGAGCCAAACTTCACGCCGGCCGCCTTGCCCGCCACGCGGGCCTGCACCCACTTTTCGGGTTCCTTCAGCCGCACCTGGATGAAGACGCACAGAAAGGCCGGAATGGCACCCACGAGAAACATGTATTTCCATCCGGAGCCGGCGGGGATCGATCCCTTCGACTCGAGGCTGCCGATGAACATGCTGATCAGGCCGGCCGCGACGTTGCCAACCGCGGACAGTGCCTGCAGCATGCCGAGGGCCCCGGTGCGCGAGCGGTCGGGCAGCGTGTCGGCCACGAGGGCCACCGCCAGTCCGAACACGCCCCCCACGCCGAGGCCCGTGAGGAATCGATAGGCCGCAAAGTCGATCCACCCCTTCGAGAATGCCGACAGCCCCGTGCAGATGGAATAGATCAGCACGGTGAGCGTGAGCATCTTTGCCCGTCCGTACCGGTCGCCGAGCGAGCCGAAGATCAGGCCGCCGAGCGCCCAGCCGGCCACGAAGATGCTGGTGGCATAGCCGCCGTAGAGCTTTGGATCCATGCCCGCGGGCAGAAGCGTTTCCATCGCCTTGTTGCGGGCGAGGATGAAGAGCTGCTGGTCAAGGCAGTCGAAGAGCCACGCCAGCGAGGCCACGATGAACACGAACCAGTGGTAGGGAGTGAGGTCGCGATACCAGGGCGTCGAGGCCGTCGAGGGATCGTGGGCCATGAGGAGATGCCTTTCTCTGGGGAACGGGGCCCGGCGGCTCAGCCGAGGTCCGACTCGATGCGGCGCATGTAATCGATGCTCTCACGAGCGAGCCGCTCCGCACCGGGAGCATAGTCAAACACCTCGACGCTCACCCACCCCGAATACCGCACCTCGTCGAGGGCTGCGAAGATCGGTCCGAAATCGACGGCACCGAAGCCAGGGCCCTGAAGGTTGACGTCGTTGGCGTGGAAGTGCTCCAGGTGGGCCGCCGAGGCCATGATGATCTCCGGAATCGGCGTCTCCTCCGAGGCCATCGCCTTCACGTCGAGGTGGAGCCGTATGTGGGGCGAGCCGATTCGTTCGATCAGGCGGCAGGTCTCCGCGGCCGTCGTGAGCACGTCGGTTTCGACGGGTGACAGCGGTTCGAGTGCCACGACGGTGTCGGTGGTTTCCAGCACCGGGATGAGCCGCGACAAGACCTCGTGAATGAAGTCGATCGCCTGCTCGGGCGTGACGCCCGGCAGGAGGCTTCGCTGTTTTGGAGAGCCGAACACCAGCACGCGGCCCCCGAGGTCGTGCGAGAGACGGGCGAGTTCGGCGAGATAGTCGACGGTGCGATTCCGAACCTCGGCGTCGGGGTGTGCCACATGAAATCCCTCCGTCTTGGCGAGCAGCCAGTGGAGGCCGACGCAGTCGAGGCCCGAGCGGGCGATGGTCCGTCGAAGGTCGCCGCGGGCCTGCGGCGAGAGGTCGGTCACGAGCGGGGCGAGCGTGAAGGGGGCGATCTCGATGCCCGAGTAGCCGCATGCGGCAGCATGGTCGCAGGCCTTGGCGAGGGGCCAGTCGCCGTAGGTTTCGTTGCAGATGGCGTAGCGGAATGGAGCGTTCATGACCTCTCACTTCACCTGGACGACGCGGCTGGTGCGGGCAGAACGATAGCACGCCTCCACGATCGCAACCGCCTTGCGTCCCTCTCGGCCGTCGAGTTCGGGGGACGTGCCGGCACGCACGGCGGCGAGAAAGGCCTCGATGTTGCGGGTGTGGCAGGAGTAGTTGATCGCCATCGGGTCGGCAGCACCGCCGCTGGTGCTGCTTGCCTGTCCGAAGCGCTCGCGGATGGCGTCGTCGTCGGGGGATTCGGTTCGGAACCGCCACGAGGAGAGTTGCTCCTCCAGGATTTCCGCCGTTCCGTCGCGTCCGCCCACGAGAACACGCCGCAACTGCCCAGGGAACAGGCTGGTGGCCGCGAGGAGTTGGCCAAGGGCGCCGTTCTTGAATCGCAGGATGGCCACGCAGGTGTCTTCCACTTCCAGCCGTTCGGCGTCGTGGGCTCGCACGGCGGTCATGGCCGCAACGCTCTCCACGGGGTTTTCACCCGAGGCGAGTCCGGGCATGGTGGCGCCGGCGATCCATTGCAGGGCATCCACGCCATGGATCGACTGGTTCATGAGGGCGCCGCCGCCGTCGAGCGCCTTCGTGCCCTGCCAGCGGCCAGGGCCGTAGTAGGCGTCGTCGCGCCACCAGGGCACATAACTGGCCACGGCCGCGAGCGTGCCAAAGCGACCAGCCGCCGCCGCGGCGTGAACGGTCTGGACGACTGGATTGAACCGCTGTGGGAAGATCGCCCCGAGCCGTGCCTCGGAACGTTCCGAGGCTGCGATCATCCGGTCGATGCGGGGCAGCGTAATCTCCAAGGGCTTCTCGCAGATCACATGGATACCGCGGCGGAGCGCGGCGAGCACGGCTGGGAGGTGCGCTCCGGAGGGGGTGGCCACGGTGACGAAGTCGGGCTTTTCTCGCCGCAGCATCCTGGCTGTGTCGGCGTGCCACCGGCAGCCAAACTCGGCGGCGAAGGCCTGGCCCTTCTCCTCGGTGCGGCAGGTGGCGGCCACGAGTTCAACGCCCGGGATGTCGCGGAGGGCCCGCGCGTGCATCTTGGCGATCGCACCGATTCCAATGATGGCTGCCCGCATGTGGCGTCTCCTGTCGGGACGGACGTCGTCCCTGGGCCGCTAGTGTCGCGGTGTCGCGGTCACGGCACAAGCGTGGTGCCAGGAGCCGGGATGGCTCCCGTGTGGCTCGGGTGAACCTTTGGCTTCACCCGCAGCCACCCCAGCACGCCGATGTCA
>JAFMIU010000082.1 GCA_017853835.1 Pirellulales bacterium
CCGGAGGCGGGTTTTCCGTGGAAGCCCAACGGCGTGAGCCGTGGGACCGGCGAGGATTCCGAGGGGAGCCTGTGGGATTGGCAGGATGCTGCCGGGTACACTGGGAGATGTCCCGGACTCCACTGGGGCAACCCGTCACGTTGGGAGCGGCAAGATGAGCGTCCAGATGGAACTCTCGCGGATCATCATCAGCGAGATCAACGACCAGCAGGTTGTCTACCTCAAGGAGGTCGAGGGCGACAGGACGTTCCCGATTCTCATCGGACTCTTCGAAGCCACCAGCATCGACCGTCGCGTGAAGCACCATCAGGCACCGAGACCGCTGACCCATGACCTCCTCGTGGCGGCCGTCGAGATGCTCGGCGGCGAGTTTCACGATGTGGTCATCTCCGAACTGAAGGACCACACCTACTACGCCGTGATCAGGGTCTTCAAGGACGGCGAGCTGATCGAACTCGACTCGCGGCCATCCGATGCGATCGCCGTGGCGGTCACCTGTGAACCCAACCTCCCGATCTACGTGTCCGACGAGGTGCTTGAAAACGTGCTCGGCGAGTGATCCCGCACGACGCCCTTGGCCGATGGGAGCCGGCTGGGCCAAAACCATCCCACGAGCCACTGCGCCGGTCCCACGGCTCACGCCGTTGGGCTTCGACAGGAAAATCTCCTCCGGTCCAAGCCCAAGGCCGTCAGGCCTGGGACACGCTCGGCGCTTCCACACGATGCCGCTGCGCTGTGCGGGCGGCTCAGTCGCCGACGGTCTCGCCGCCGCTGGCGCTCGTGACCGCGTTCCAGACCAACAGGTCGACGTTGTCGTTGAAAAATGCCACCGATCCATCGCATCGTGACGTGTTCACCCCGCCAGCATGCTTGCTGCGGGCAACAACGTATTGCTGCTTGTGGCCGTTGCTGTCGATCACGGCATCCGCCGGCGTGCCTCCCGGCGGGGTGACCGGCTGGGCGGGCGTGCCCTGATTGGGGGCCGCGGAGGTCGTCGGGAGTTTCTGCTGAAACCAGCCGTCACGGACATTGTTCCACCATTCGCCCTGCCGGCAGAGGGCGTCGGCGTTGGTGGGGCCGAGAGCGTTGGGCGTTTTGTACCCGGTAAAGACCTGACCGCCGAGCGCCGTCTGGGCATCGGAATAAGGCCCGCCCCAGCCGGCCGTTTCCGGCAGGACCAGAATTTCCGACATCATCAGCGTGTTGGAAGTGCCGTCCTTGATCGTAGGAAGCTTCGTGTGGCGCCGGGGCACAACGGGGCGCCCCCAGGAACTGCACGGCCGCCGCACCCGTGCCCACGTTGGGCTGGCCATAGACCGTGTTTCCCGCGTTGACGACGTAGTTCGACCGCACCCGTGCCCAGGTCGCACTGACTCATTCATTCTTTTGAAGCCCGATATCACTCGGACAGGCCATCGTCGGAATCATGGCCCGACGAGCCGCGTCGTTGCTGGCGTCGCTGAACGACTTCTTGGGATTCACGATGCCCGCCAGGCTTCCTCCTTCGATGTAGGGCACCGACGGGATGTACCAGCCATGGTCGTCATACCAACTCCCTGGAAAGTTGCCCGCCCCGTAGGCCTTGTCCATTTCCGTTCGAAGCCAGTATTTGGCCATCGGCGGCAGGCCACCCTTGGCCGTCGCGTAGTTGTGCATCATCAGGCCAAGCTGCTTGAGGTTGTTTTGACACTGGGAGCGTCGCGCCGCTTCGCGGGCGCTCTGCACCGCCGGCAGCAGAAGGCCGATCAGCGTCGCGATGATCGCAATCACCACCAGCAGCTCCACGAGGGTGAAGCCGGCGGCGCGTCGAGAAGCGGTGGCGTGGTGCATGGCAGGCTCGCTCGGTGCGGAGAAAAGATTGGGCTCAGTCGGTCAGGTTGAAGTCGTGCGTGGCGGAGGCTTGGATCGTCAACGGGATTCCCCCCGCAAAGCTGGCGGGCACCAGGTTCTTCACTTCTTGGTACATCTCCCCTGTGCGATCGCTCTTCCTGGGCGGACCGTCGGGTTGCGTGATGTCGAAGCTCACCTTCACGTCGCCGGTCGGCACGCCGGGGCAGGAATACCTCCCCTCGGTTATCGGCGCCGCGACGCCCGCGACCCCTGTTTTGGCAGGAGAAAACGCGATCGACGCCGTGGCATCGCCGGGCAGGGGTTTGCCATTGAGGGTCACCGTTCCCGACACCGTGGTCGTGGGCGATCCGCCCCCACAGCCACTGACGGCGGCGAGGCTCACCAGCCCGAGCACGGCGATGGAAATGCGGCGACGACACTCACTCATGCGATCATGCCCTGGCAGCCTCACACCCTCACGTCGGTGCGGCGGTTTCCCCGAATCCCCGACGAACCCTCATTGTGTCATAACCCTTGGTACGACGCGACGTTGCGTGCGGAAACTCATGGGTTTTTCCGGGAAACTCAAACGTTTTCGGGCTTGCAGGTCGTGGGTCGTGTGGAGGGCATCCGCGATGCGTTTCATTCCCTCGAAAGACTGCGGGCCGTGACCTGCCGGGACTGCCCTCGACGAATCCGCCAGCCCTGCGGAAACTTCCCCTTCCTCCAGCCGTTGAACTGCCTCACGAGAGGTTCGGCTGAAGCACCGCCACGGGAGGGAATGGCATGGCAGCGACACACGGCAACGCCCATTGGACACCAGGGATACGGAGAAGCCTCGGCCAGTGGCTCCCGCGCATCGGGTGCCTCGTGGCGGTGGTGGGTGCCTCCACGGGTGTGGCGCAACCTCCGCAGCGGGAAGGACGCGGCATGGGCCGTGGCAACCCCGTGGTTGCCGCCCTCGACACCGATGGCGACGGAAGCCTCTCGGCGGCGGAGATGGATGCTGCTCCGAAGCAGCTGCGATCGCTCGACGCCAACCAAGATGGCACGCTCTCTCCCGATGAGGTTCGGCCCATGGGCGGGCCCCCGGGCGGTGGGCCCGGTGGATTTCAGGGTGGGTTCCCAGGCGGCGGAGCGTCGGGGGGCGGTGAAGAGATGGTGACTCGCCTGATGGAGTACGACCGCGACAAGGACGGCACGCTCAAGGCCGATGAGGTTCCGGAACGGATGCGGGCGATCATCACGCGAGCCGACAGCAATGGTGACGGAGCGGCCACCCGCGAGGAACTTCTGGCGGCGACCCGTTCCCAAGGCGGCGGTCAGCGCCGCGGCGAAGGGGGCGAAGGGCGTCGCGACGGCGAACGCGGCATGCGCGGCGAACCCGGAGCATTCGTCGATCGCATGTTTGAGCAATACGACACCGACAAGGACGGCAAACTCAGCCGTGAAGAACTTGCGGCCATGCGTGCTCCCGGCGGTGCGGGCGGCGGATTTGGCGGCCGTGAGGGGGAAGGACCGCGTCGTGGAGAAGGGGGCGGACGTCGACCGCCCCTCGAGGAGTGAAATCGATGGGTGCCGTTCGCACGACCGTTGTTGTCGGCCTGGCCGCATGGGCTGCTGGCGCCATGGCCCACGCCGGCGACTGGCCTCGCTTTCGCGGACCCAATGGCAGTGGCGTTGCGGCCGACGACCATGCGACTCCGATCGAGTTTGGACCCGATACCAATCTCGCCTGGAAGATGGATCTGCCGGGCGAGGGAGTGTCGTCGCCGATCGTCGTGGGCGACCGCGTCATCGTGTCGGCCTATTCGGGGTATGGCTACGAGCCGGGCGACCAGCTCGACCTCGTGCGTCACCTCGTCTGTTTCGATTGCGCCTCCGGCCGGCAGCTCTGGACGCGACGGGTCGAAGCCGTGCTTCCCGAGGATGCCTATTCCGGCATGGGAGTTCCCTCCCATGGCTATGCCTCGCACACCCCCGTGTCGGACGGCGAGCGGATCTATGCGTTTTTCGGCAAGTCGGGCGTGCATGCCTTCAGTCTCGACGGCGAGCCGCTCTGGCAGCATTCCGTGGGAACCGATTCCGATCCGCGGCGGTGGGGCTCGGCGTCGAGCCCGATCGTGGTCGACGGCGTGGTCGTCGTGACGGCCGGGCCTGAAAGCCGTTCGATCGTCGGCCTGGACGCCGCCACCGGTGCTGAGCGGTGGACCTCACCGGCCGACGGACTCGCCAGCATGTGGGGCACGCCCGCCATCGCCGCGTTGGCTGAACGCACCGATGTGGTGCTCGCGGCTCCCGGAGAGTTCTGGGGTCTCAATCCCGCCACGGGCAAGGTGCGGTGGTACTGCCGGGGTGTCGGCGACGACGGCTTCAACACGAGCGTGGTGATCGCCGGTGATGTGGCCTACGCCGTGGAAGGTCGAAGCGGCGGATCGATCGCGGTGCGGTGCGGGGGCAAGGGAGACGTCGAGGCCACCAACACCGTCTGGAGCGGTCGCGATGCCAACCGGTTCGGCTCACCGATCGTATACCGCGACCGGCTGTATTTCGTGGCCAATGGCATCCTCTCGTGCCTTCGTGCCGACACGGGAGAGCGGCTCTATCAGTCGCGGCTTCCGGGCGGAAGCGGGGGGGGGCGGCCGACGAGGAGGGAGCGACTATTCGTCGCCGGTGGCGGCTGATGGAAAAATCTACTACGTGTCGGGAACCGGCGACGTGCATGTGGTCGCCGCCGGCGACACCTTCGCGTCGCTCGCCGTGAACCGGATTGGCGGCGAGGGCGAATCGTTTGCCGCGACACCCGCCATCAGCGACGGCGCAATCTTCATTCGCTCGAATCGACGCCTCTACTGTTTTCGCGACGGGGGATCATGATCGCGCATAGGTCGCTGGTTGGCATCCTCGGGTCGCTCCTGTGGGCGATGTGGGGGATGGGCGTGACGGCCGCGGAGCCGCATGCGTTTCATTTCGACGACTGCCTGGGAACCTCCCTCGATCTCGTCGTGCTCGCCGACGATCCGGCCGTGGCCGCACGGGCGGAATCAGCCGTGCTGTCCGAGATCGACCGGCTGGCCTCCATCGTCAGCACCTACGATGCCTCCAGCGAACTGAGCCGGTGGCTGGCAGCCGGCTCGATGACGGCGCTCAGCCCCGACCTGACGGCGTTGCTCCGCCGCTGCGACCACTGGACGGCAGCCAGTGGCGGCGGCTTTCATCCCGGAGTCGCCGTGGCCACGCGGGTGTGGACCACGGCGGAAGCGGCGCACACACTCCCGTCCTCGGCCGACGTGGCGGCCGCCGCAGCCGCGATGCGGCAGCCTCCCTGGCGGTGGAGCGGGGAGGAGGCTGCGGCCTCCGGCATTCCGATCAGCGTCGATGCCGTGGCCAAGGGCATGATCGTCGACCGGGCGTGTGACGTGGCCCTTGCTGTTGGCGGCGTCCACGGCGCCATGGTGAACATCGGCGGAGACCTCGGGGTGCGGGGCGACCTCGATCAGGCCGTGGTCGTGGTCGGTGCCGACCCGCACCGCGTCGTCGATTCCGTGACGCTCGCCGACCGTGCGATCGCCACGAGCGGCCATGCGCATCGAGGGTTTTCGATCGGCGGCGTTCGATATTCCCACATCATCGATCCCCGGACCGGGCGACCGGCCGAGGGCGTCGCCTCGGCCACCGTGGTGGCCGCGTCGGCGGCCGATGCCGATGCCCTGGCGACGATCTGTTGCGTGCTGTCTCCGGACGACGCCCTGGCGATCGTCGAGTCGACCCCCGCCGCCGCCTGCCTGCTCGTAAGCGGCGATGGCCAGGTGACGGTGTCGAGCGCATGGCGTGGACGTGAGCATGGCCGTGGAGCGACCCGCGTCGTGCCCGTGGCGGCGTCGGCGTCGCAGGGCACTCCGGCCGGCACCGTCGTGCTCGACCTCGAAATCAACCGGCCCGGGGGGGGGGACGGTTGAAGCGGCCGTATGTCGCGGCGTGGGTGGAGGATGCCGATGGGTTCCCTGTGAAGACGCTGCTCCTGTGGGTGCAGAAGGACGGGCCAGGTCCGCGGTGGATTCCCGACTTGAAGCGATGGCACCGAGCCGATCGGCTTCGGAAACTGGCCGAGGATTCCGACCTCGTGCAAACGATTTCCGAGGCCACGAGGCAGCCAGGATCCCATGCGGTCACCTGGGATGGCACCGACAACGGCGGCCTGCCCCTTCCGCCGGGCGACTACGTGCTCTGCCTGGAGGCGGCCCGCGAACACGGCACCTACCAGTTCGAGCGGCGACCGCTCGTGATCGGCTCCGAGCCCCGCCACGAGTCGTTCGAGGGGGGGACCGAAATCAAGGCGGCCTCGTTCGACTATCGTCCCGCCGGCGCGCGGCCCTAATGGGGGGGTGGCGTGACGAAACCACGATCTGGACGAGGCGGTCGCCTGAAGCACCTGACACGAGAGTTTGCATCGACCGCCCGATGGCTCCACATCGAACTCTCGATGTTTGCGTTTGCCACAATGATCCTCTTCAGCGTGACGGGCCTCACGCTCAATCATCCAGACTGGTTCGGCGGGCACGATGCCAGCACCGCCGACCTGACGGGCAAGGTGGATGCATCGCTGCTGGGGGATGCATCGCGTGATCCGGATGGAAACACCATCGATCGGGATGCGTTGGTTCGGGAACTCGTGCAGGTGCACGGCATTCGTGGCACGGTGACCGACGTTCGGTGCGACGACCGGGAATGCACGATCACGTGGAAGGCGCCCGGCTACGCCGCCGATGCCATCGTCGACCGCCGATCGGGAGCGTCGAGCATCGCCGTGACCCGTCACGGCTTCATGGCGGTGATCAATGATCTGCACAAGGGACGGGATGCCGGCAAGGTCTGGTCCTTCGTGATCGATGCGACGGCCATTCTCCTCGTGGCCGTGGCCGTCACCGGCTTCGTGCTCATCTTCTTCATCCGACGCCGGCGAACCTCAGGCCTGCTGCTGGCCGCGCTCGGCACCGCCGCCCTCGTGGCAGCCGCCGCTCGGATCCTTCCCTGACGCGGTCAGGCCAGGCCGAAGGCCTTGCGGAGCACCGCGAGCGACTTCTCCCCGTGTTCGGCGGCGACGACGACGTTGAGGCGAACCTCGCTCGTGCTGACGAGGTCGATGTTCACTCCTGCTTGGGCGAGGGGCATGAAGAGGCGATCGGCCACGCCGGCATGGCTGCGGATGCCGACGCCGGTGATGGAAAGCTTCGACACGTGCGGCACGTCGGCGACGGTGGCACCGCGGGCGGCGGCGATTCGGGTCGCAACCTCGATCGCCTTGTCGCGACTCGCTGCAGGCACCGTGAAGGAGATTTCGGCATGGCCGTCGCGGGGGTTGCTCTGCACGATCATGTCCACGACGAGGCCGGCACGTCCAACCTCCTGAAACACGTCGGCGGCTACGCCAGGCGTGTCGGGAAGATCGGCGAAGGTGACGAGCGCCTGGGACGAGTCGAGCAGGCAGTCTTCGATCGCCAGATCCTCCATCCCTTCGAGCCGCCGCACGACGTCGAGCGGACTCGACTTCGGCAGCGCGCCGGCCGCGCCGCAGGGAGGGCCGCCGTCGCCGTGCTCGAGGCCAAACGCCTTGTGCACGGCCCGCACCGCGGCCGGACCATCGGCCCGATCGACGAGGGCCGAGATTTTGATCTCGCTCGTGGTGATCATGTGAACGTTGATCTTTTCGGCCGACAATGCCGTGAACATGCGGCCCGCCACCCCTTCGGCCGCCTCCATGCCGACACCCACCACCGACACCTTCGCCACACCGCCGTCGTGCGACACGCCTTCCGCACCGATCGAGGCCGCCACGGCGCGGGTGCGGTCCAGGGCGTTGTCGAGATCGTCTTCGGGGACGGTGAAGGAGATGCCGGCCCTCCCCCCCTGCCCGACGTTCTGCACGATCATGTCGACGGCGATCCCCGACTCGGCGAGCGAGGAAAAGAGGGCGTGGCTCGACCCTGGCTGATCGGGGGCGCCTTCGAGCGTGATCCGCGCCTCATCCTTGGCAAGGGCGACGCCGCTGACCGGACGGCAGACCGCCTGATCGGCCGCCAGGATCATGGTGCCCGGCAGGTCCTTGAAGCTTGACCGAACCACCACCTTCACGCCGAACTTCTTCGCAAACTCGATCGAGCGGGAGTGCATCACACCGGCGCCGAGGCTGGCGAGCTCGAGCATCTCGTCGTAGGCGATCGACTCGAGGCGACGTGCCTCCGGGAGGAGCCTCGGGTCGGTGGTGTAGATGCCGTCGACGTCGGTGTAGATCTCGCACAGATCGGCGTCGAGCACCGCGGCCAGGGCCACGGCCGTCGTGTCGGAGCCACCGCGGCCCAGGGTGGTGATGTTGCCGTTTTGGTCGATGCCCTGGAACCCGGCCGCGATCACGATGGCGCCCGAATCGAGCAGGCCCTTCACGTGGTCGGTGGAGATCGAACGGATGCGGGCCTTGGTGTGGGTGCTGTCGGTGCGGATGCCGATCTGGGCCCCCGTGAGGCTCACCGCCTTGTGGCCTGCGGCATGGATCGCCATCGCGAAGAGCGCCACGCTCACCTGCTCGCCGGTTGAAAGGAGCATGTCCATCTCGCGGGCGCTCGGACGGTCGGTGATCGCCTTGGCGAGATCGACGAGGATGTCGGTCTGGTGTCCCATGGCGCTCACCACCACCACCACCTGGTCGCCGGCGGCGTGTCGGGCGATCGCCTTCGCGGCGGCGGCCTTGATCTTCTCGGGGTCGGCCACGCTGGTGCCGCCAAACTTCTGCACGACGAGTGCCATGAACGATGCTCCGGGTCGGGTGCGAGGCGGTGCGGTCCGCCGCGTCACGGGTCAGGTCGAACGAAGGATAGGACTCAGTGGTCGGTGAGGAAGGCCCGCATCAGACGGCAGCCCGGCTCGATGCGGATGCCCGACGCTGCGGCAGCCACCTCGTCGTACGTGGCCTGGCCGGATGGCGTGATGCCGCTCCCGGCCATCACGTAGGGCACATGACCCCGCGAGTGGGTTTTGGTGCTGATGAAGGTCGGGTGGTCAGGGCAGACGAGAACTCGGTGATCGCCGCAGCGGCCGAGATACTCGACCAACGGGGCAACGATGAGCGCGTCGATCGCCTCGATCGCCGCCACCTTGGCGTCGGCATCGCCTTGATGGCTGGCCTCATCGGGGGCCTCGATGTGCACGCAGACGAGGTCGGACGACGCGAACTCCTCGATCGCTGCCCGTCCCTTGGCGGCGTAGTCGGTGTCGAGGTAGCCGGTCGCTCCCTCCACCTCCCGGCGTTTCCATCCGGCGAGAGACGCCAGCCCCCGAAGCAGATCGACCGCCGTGATCATCGTGCCCGACATGCCGTAGAGCGTCTGAAAGGGCTTCATGGCCGGCGCCCGTCCCACGCCCCAGAGCCACACGTGGGTGGCCGGCCGCTTGCCGGCCGCGAGACGGGCCTCGTTGACGGGGTGTACGGCGAGCCATTCGGCGCTGCGGGCCATGATGTCGGAGAGAAGCCGACTGCCGGTGCCACGCGGAAAATCGTCGACGACCGACTTGTCCATGAGATCGTGCGGTGGCGTGGCCCGCAGGCTGCCGTCGAATGGCGCTGCGCCAGCGACGCCCCGATGGATCAGGAGATTGCGATAGCTCACGCCCGGCATGAACGACCACGACGACGCCAGGTCGGGGAAGTCGGCGGCCAGTCCCTGCTGGGCCGCGGCGAGGAGCGAGGTGGCCTCCTCGGTGGTGATGTGACCGGCCGTAAAATCCTCCATCGTCTGGTCGGCGATGGTGACGAGGTTGCATCGCACGGCCCAGTCGTCGGGGCCGAGTTGGATGCCCTGCGCCGCGGCCTCGAGCGGTGCCCTGCCGGTGAAGAACACGAGCGGGTCGTAGCCCATCACGCTCATGCAGGCCACCTCCGAACCGGGTGGCAGGGTGTCGGGCACGTGGTTGGTGAGCCCGACGCGCCCCCGCGCGGCGAGCGCATCGAGCGCGGGCGTGTGTGCCGCCTGCAGTGGTGTGCGTCCGCCAAGGGATGCCTGGGGGGCGTCGGCGGCACCATCGGGAATCACGAGCAGATATTTCATGGGAGTGGTCGCCGGTGGGTCAGTCGTCGATGACGCCGAGGCAGGTGGTCGGGCCCGACACCACGTCGGAGGCGTCGATGTGTGTCACGGCCTTACGGATCGCACTCGACCCGCACGCGTGGGTCATGATCACGAGGGGCACGGCCGCCCCGCACGCGCCAGAGGGATCCCGCTGGATCACCGAGGCGATCGAGATCCCGTGCTCGCCGAGAATCCCAGTGATCCGCGAGAGCACCCCGGGACGATCGCTCGCGAGAATGCGAAGGAAATGCCGCTCGTTCAACTCGGCCTCGCCGATTCGTCCCGAGAGGCCGTCGGTGTCGAGCACGCCCGTGGTGCGAAACGTGATGCCGGCCCGGCCCACCACCGTGTCGATGATGTCGGCGACCACGGCCGAGGCGGTCGGCATCTGGCCGGCGCCGAGCCCGTGGAAAAACATCGGACCGACCGCATCCCCAACGATGCTCACGGCATTGAAGGCGCCACGGGTTTCGGCGAGCGGCGTACCGATGCGGGTGAGCGCCGGCGCGACCCGCATCGCCAGCCTGCCGTTGGAGCGGCTGGCCACGGCGACCAGTCGGATGCGGTAGCCGAGGTCGGCCGCGAAGGCCATCAGATCGCTATCGATGCCCTCGATGCCTGTCCGGGGAATCTCGCTCCAGGGAACCCAGGTGCCAAAGGCGAGATGCGACAGGATCGCAAGCTTCTGGGTGGCGTCGGTGCCATCCACGTCCATCGAGGGATCGGCCTCCGCGTAGCCCTTGGCCTGGGCGAGTGCCAGCACCTCGGCGTAGTCGGCCCCCTCCTGCTCCATGGTCGACAGGATGAAATTGCTCGTGCCGTTGAGAATGCCTCGGATGCTCTCGATTCGGTTGGCGGCAAGGCACTCGCCGATCGCCGCCACGATGGGGATGCCGCCGGCCACCGCCGCCTCGAAGGCGATGGAGCGGCCGTGGCGACGGGCGATCTCGAAGAGTTCGGGGCCATGTTCGGCGAGGAGGGCCTTGTTGGCCGTGACGACGTCTTTGCCGTGTTCGAGCAGGTCGATCATCATCGAACGGGCCGGCTCGAGGCCGCCCACAAGCAGGGCAGCCACGGAGATCGAAGGATCGCGGGAGACATCGTGGATGTCGGTGGAGACGCGGTCGGCCGCGAGTTGGAGCCCACGGTCGCGGCCGACGTCGCGACAGACGGCCCGCTCCACCACGATTGGCCGGCCGGCATGACGGGTGATGTGCTCGGCCGACTCCATGAGCAGCCGCACCACGCCGGAACCGACGGTGCCGAGGCCGACGACACCGACGCGGACGGGTTCAGCCATGAGGTGGGACTCCGGGGGGAATGGGGGTGGGACGACCGATCCTAATGAGCCGGAGCCACGCCGGAAAGCCGCTTCTCTGCCGCGGCGGCGCCGGTGTTCCAGCGATGACCGCCCCCGTTCCCGATGGGCGGCGGAGCGTTCCGGGTTTGTGCGCAAGGGCGTCGTTTGGCAGAGCGTGGCGTGTCCCAGGCCTGACGGCCTTGGGCTTGGACAGGACGTGCAGGGTTCCGTAGAAGCCCAACGGCGTAAGCCGTGGGACCGGCGGAATGCCCCGTGTGGCGGTGATGGCTCACCCGCGACCCATCATCGCGGCCGTGACCGGGCCGGCATCGAAAAAGCCGCTGGCGAGGTGGGCGGCGACGTCGAGGATGTCGACGAACGCATCGCCATTGAAATCCCCGTCGCTCCAGCCGCTCGACCAGCCGGTATCGAACTTCCCGTCACCCAGGAACGATGCCACGTCGAGCATGTCGACAAGCCCATCGATGTTGGTGTCACCGGTGGCCGCATAACTCACCGCGAGCTGGGTCGCCGCCGACAGGCCCCCGGTGTCGGTCGCGGTCACCTCGAGCACGTAGGTTCAAACGCCGAGAAGAGCGCTGTGGTGGCTGGGGCCGCATTGGTGCCGTTGGTGTTGAAGGTGACCGCGCCGGGCCCGGAGACCACCGCCCACCGGTAGACCAGCGAGGCCTCCGGTCCGTCATCGCTGGCAAGAGCGGCGAGCGACACGCCGCCCGTCGTCGTCACGGCCGCCGACGAGGTGGCCGACGCCATGGTAGGGGCCACGCCATATTTCACGGCATACACATTGGGCTGGGGCGGAATCGCCATGCCCTGGCCGAGGAAGTAACTCGTGTGGGTTGGCTGGTTGTAGCCCACGTTTTGCCAGGCCACCGACTCGCGGTATTGGATGTCGTGCATCAAGGTCGGCAGCCGAAGCTGCGACACGAGCTTGGTCGACCAGATCTGCAGGGCCGTGTTGTCGCTCTTTCGCCAGACCACCTCTTCGCGCCAATCGCCGAAGAGATCAGCCACGAGGCACGGGGTATTCTTCGTGCTGTTGTTGCCGGTCAGGCCCGACGGAGCCGACACGTAGTTGGATCGACCTCCGGTGCCCGTGGTGAGGTTGATCACCCAGTCGGAGATCGTTGTGCCGTCGAGCAGTTCGCGGCACGGTTCACCGTCCCACCAGATGCCGAAGTTCTGGAACATGTTCGACGGCTTGCTCTGGATCCGTGTGCCATCGACGCTGTAGATCCCGCTGTCGGAGCTGTTCCACATCTCGAGACCGGGATACCGCGGATCGATGTCGAACGCGCATCCGCGGCCGACGTCGCCGGTGCCCGGTACGAAGGCGAGAAGTTCGCCCGTGGCGGCGTCGCGCAGATCTCCGCCCACCCCCTTGTGGAGCGACTCGGTCTCGTGAATCTGATACACCTCGAGGCCCGGATGGCTTGGGTCCATGTCCGACATGTGCAGGGCGTCGCCATGGCCGAGGCCCGTCGTGTAGAGCGGCAGGCCTGTGTGGTCGATCGCCATCGCACCGTAGGTCACTTCGTCGCAGCCGTCGCCATCGACGTCGCCGATCGTGAGCGAATGGGCCCCCTGCCCGCGATACCCGGCGAGGGGGCCGGTCGTCGCGTTGCCGGTGTCGAAGATCCACCGCTGAACGAGCCGCCCATCACGGAAGTCGAAGGCGGCGAGCACCGAGCGGGTGTAGTAGCCACGGCACATCAGGAGGCTCGGCCGCTGACCGTCGAAGTAGCCGACGCCAGCCAAGAACCGGTCGACGCGATTGCCGTAGCTGTCGCCCCAGTTCGAAACCGTGCCTCGCGGCACCTGATACGGGATGGTTGAGAGCGCCTTCCCCGTGAGTCCGTCAAACATCGTGAGGTATTCGGGACCGGTGAGGATGTAGCCCGCGGTGCTGCGATAGTCGTCGGTGACCCTGTCGCTTCCAAGGAGCACCGGCTTCCCCTCGCCATCGATCGTTCCCGGGGCGGTCTTCACACCCATTTCAGCTCGGCCATCACCATCGAAGTCGTAGACGATGAACTGCGTATAGTGGGCGCCGGCGCGGATGTTGCGTCCGAGATCGATTCGCCAGAGGAGCGTGCCGTCGAGTTCGTAGGCGTCGAGGTAGACGTTGCCGGTGTAGCCCGACTGGCTGTTGTCTTTGGAGTTGGTCGGGTCTCACTTCACGATGAGTTCGTAGTCGCCGTCACCATCGAGGTCGGCGGCACTCGTGTCGTTGGCGGTGTAGGTGTAGGCCTCGCCCGTCGGCGTGGTGCCGCCGGCAGGAATCTGGAGCGGCACCGTTCGGTACTGCGCGGTGCCAGCATTGGCGGGCAGCGTGAAGGCATCGCTCGCCGCACCTTCGACGCCGTTGATCACCGGCTTCACGAAGTAGGTCGTGGATTGCGTCGTCGTGATGCCGGTGTCGGAGAAGTCGGTCGTGGCGGTGATGGGGGACGTGTTCCGTTTCACCGGGGCGCCGCTGCCGGTGATCCGATAGACGTTGAAGGCGATCGAGGCGGGATCCGTGCCCAGCATCCGCCAGTTCACATAGGCCTTGCCCGACCCGAGGGAGATGGCGTTGACCCCGCGGGTCAGATACTCGACCTGCCTGGCCGGAAGGGCTGCGGCGGCCTCGGCGGACGGCAGCAGCAACGAGGAATCACTCGAATCGCCCGCAAGCAGCGCGCGAGACTCGAGCCGCTCGAGGCCGAGGAGGCCGGAGCGTCGTCGATTCGTCAGGCGATGAGAACGTCGGCTCACGGCGCGGCACCACGCGGTCTGCTACATATGGAGTCTTCGGCAGCCCTGCCCCCTTCGCTTGCAGTTTCCCAAGGTTCTCCATTCCGGACAAGGTCTGGAGACACTCGGACCTCGAGAAAAGCTGATCGGCGGCAGCGAAGCCCGACTTTTTCCGTCGCGTCGTGACAAGCTCCCACATCATCCGCACGTGCTGGCGCTGGTGCCCGCCGTGAGCCCACCCTGGAGAGAACCCCGTGGATTCCACCGCTCGTGAGTTTCTGTTTCGACTCCTGAAAACACCCAGTCCCTCCGGCTACGAGCAGCCGATTCAGCGGGTCGTGCGCGACTACCTGGCATCGTGCGCCGAGTCGGTCATCACCGACTCCCACGGCAACGTGATCGGCGCCGCCAACGCTTCGGCGCCCACGCGGATGCTCCTGGCAGGACACTGCGACCAGATCGGTCTCATCGTGCAGTACATCGACAACGATGGGTTTATCTCGGTGCAGCCGATCGGTGGCTGGGACCCGATTCAGCTCGTCGGGGCCCGGGTCACGATCTGGTCGGCGTCGGGCCCCGTGGCGGGGGTGATGTCGCGGAAACCGATCCATCTGCTCACCGAAGAGGAGCGGAAGCAGGTGCCGAAGATGAAGGACCTCTGGATCGACATCGGTGCCGAAAACAAGGCCGACTGCGAGAGTGTCGTGCGGGTGGGTGATGCGGTGACGCTGGAGCTCGAGGCCCGCGAGCTTCGTCGCAATCTCGTGGCCTCGGTCGCCATGGACGACAAGGTCGGCCTCTGGGTGGTGCTCGAGGCATTTCGGCGGGCGGTCGCGGCTGGTCCCCTGCCCTGCGCCCTGTTCGTCGCCTCGACCGTTCAGGAAGAGATCGGGCTGCGCGGCGCTCAGACCAGCTGCTACGGCGTTGATCCGCACGTTGCGATAGCGGTGGACGTGACCCACGCCACCGATTGCCCCACGATCGACAAAAAGTCGGAGGGGGATGTCGGGCTCGGACGTGGGCCGGTGGTCTATCGAGGCCCCAACATGAACCCGCACGTGGTGGACCGGCTCCTCGCCGCCGCCGCGGCCCATGAAATTCCGGTGCAGGTGGCGGCCAGCGGCCGGGCGACCCCCACCGACGCCAACGCCCTGCAGGTGACGCGAGCGGGCGTGGCCACGGGCCTCGTCAGCGTGCCCAACCGCTACATGCATTCGGCGGTCGAAACGGTCTCTCTCGACGACGCCGATCGAACCGCGAACCTGCTGGCCGCGTTCGTGCGAGGCATCGAGGGGAATCCGTCATGGGTCCCCTGAGGAGTCCCGGCGGTGGTGGTGGCCTGGTGTGACGCTGCCAAATCGGCACCCGCGACCGAGTCGAATCCGGCGTGCGATCCTGGCGCCCCCAAAAAACACGGGGTTTCTGCTGGGTGGGGTTTCTGAGTGGCCGCTGGCACGCCGCTTGCTTCCGAGAAGGGCATCCCGACGCGGGTCTGCCATATCCGTCACGCTTTTGAGAGGAGTCATCCGTGGCCAAACAGATGGTGTTCGACGACGAGGCCCGTCAGCCGCTGCTCGCCGGCGTTTCCAAGCTGGC
>JAFMIU010000083.1 GCA_017853835.1 Pirellulales bacterium
AGACTTTTGCCGCCCCCGAGCCGGCGATACACGTATCTCAGACGCGCTCTAGGCCATCGCCTTCACGGCATTGACGAACAGCATCAGGCCGGCGCCCGGGGCTGCCGGATCGAGGCGACCACACCACGCGGGGTGCTGCGTGGCATCGAGGAAGCGTTCGGGGTGGGGCATGAGCCCGAAGATGCGGCCTGTGGGGTCGCACGCTCCAGCCACGTCTCCCATGGCGCCGTTGGGGTTCGTGGAACGGCCCTCGTCGTCGGCGATGTACGTCAGCGGGAGTTGCCCCGCGGCCGAGAGCGATTCGAGCCTGGCAGGATCACGGAGCACGAACCGACCTTCGGCATGGGCCACCGGAAGTTCGAGGTCGCCGAGGCCCCTGAGAAACACGCACGGGCCGGCATGGCAGCGAAGCCGGACCCAGCGATCGATGTAGCGGCCGGAGGTGTTGTGGGCGAGGGATGCCTCGGGTGTGTGCGAGACCGGATCGGTGAGGAGCAGGCCGGTTTGCAGGAGCACCTGAAAGCCGTTGCAGATGCCGAGCACGAGGCCTCCACGATCCCGAAATCGCATCAGCACATCGGCCAGCCTCGTCTTGAGTTCGAGGGCGAAGATGCGGCCGCTGGCGATGTCGTCGCCGTAGGAGAAGCCGCCGGGGATGCAGAGGATCTGGCAGTCGTCGGCGATCGACGGCTTCTCGACCAGCGCCCGCACGTGGACCCGACGAGCCATGCCGCCGGCCCGTTCGAAGGCGTGGGCCGTCTCGTGGTCGCAGTTGGTGCCCGGGGCTCGAAGAATGAGGGCTCGCGGCGACAGCATGTCAGCAGTTTTCTCCGTGCCAGGCTCGTGCCAGTCGTTCGACGGCGATGCGCTCCGAGGCGCCGTCTCCCTGGATCGTTATCGACGCGTCGTCGGTGACGCGTCCGATCCAGGCCCAGGGCACGTCGCCCATCGCCAGTGCGAAGGCCTCCTCATGCTCCGGGCGAACCTCGCACACGAAGCGGCCTGGTGTCTCGCTGAAGGCCACCGCCGCGGCAGGGAGTGCACCCCGGGGATCGGTCGGCACCGTGGCGGTGTCGAAGCTGGCGCCACGGTGGCCGGCGATCGCCATCTCCGCCAGGGCGACCAGCAGGCCACCGTCCGACACGTCGTGGCAGGCGGCCACAAGGTGCTTTCGGTGCGCGGCCGCCACGGCGAGGCAACTCGCGCGGCATTCGGCCACGGCGACCGACGGCACGTTCCCTCCGGTGACCCGTCCGGTGAGTTCGTACTGGCTGCCCGCCATCGCTCCGCGTGTCTGGCCGACCACGGCGATCCGGTCGCCCGGCGTCTTCAGGTCGGGGGTCACGGCATGCCGCACGTCGTCGAGTTGCCCCATGGCCGTCACGAGCAGCGTCGGTGGGATTGAAATCTCCCGTGGGGTGCCCGACGGGTCGGTGTAGGTGAAGACGTTGTTCAGGCTGTCCTTGCCGCTGACGAATGGCGCGGTGAATGCGATGGCGACGTCATGGCAGGCTCGGCAGGCCTCGACGAGCGTGCCGAGCGAGTCTTCCCGCCGAGTGTCGCCCCAGCAGAAGTTGTCGAGCAGGGCGATCCGGGCCGGATCGGCTCCCACGGCGATGACATTGGCGATCGCTTCAACGATGCCTCCTGCGGCCATCTGGTAGGGGTCGAGCGGGCCGAGTCGGTGCCGAAGCCCCACGCCGAGCGCGATGCCGCGATCCCGCCCGAGCACGCCGCGCACCACCGTGCCATCAGCCGGACCATCACCAGGTCCGAGCAGCGGCTTCACCACGGAGCATCCCTGCACTTCGTGGTCGTACTGCCGAATGATCCGCTCCTTGCTCGCCACATCAGGCAGCCCGAGCACCTCGTCGAGGGCGGTGGCGAGCGACCCGTCGCCGTGCCAGGCCGTCGGCGCCGTGGCCGGAGGCACGTGACGCGACGGGAGCCGTTGCCGGGGGCGTCCTTCGTGGAGGAAGTGGCAGTCGAGTTCCCCGGCGACCGCTCCATGCCACTTCAGCACAATCCGTCCCGTGCCGGTGAACGTGCCGATGGCCGTCGCTTCCACTCCCTCGGCCGCGGCGATCTTGGCCAGCGCCGGCCAGTCGGAAGGGGGCACGGCGAGCACCATCCGCTCCTGGGCCTCCGAGATCCACACCTCGGTGGCCGAGAGCCCTTCGTATTTCAGCGGAACGCGATCGAGATCGACATCGGCCCCGAGGGTGGCACCCATCTCGCCGACGGCGCTCGAAAGCCCTCCGGCGCCGCAGTCGGTGATGGCGTGGAAGAGCCGCTGACGGGATGCCTCGAGGACGAAATCGACGAGCATCTTCTCGTTGATGGCATGGCCGATCTGGACGGCCCCGCCACTCTCGGTCTCGCTTTCGCTGGTGAGTTCGATGCTCGAAAAGGTGGCGCCGTGGATGCCGTCGCGTCCGGTGCGGCCGCCGGCCACCACGACGAGGTCGCCCGGCTCGACCGCCGCATCGGCGCTGCCGCGCGGCATGATGCCGACGGTGCCACAAAACACGAGCGGGTTGCCGATGTAGCCGGGATGGAACGCGACCGCTCCGGCGATCGTGGGGATGCCCATGCGGTTGCCATAGTCGCGAACCCCTGCCGCCACGCCGGCGAGGAGCCGACGAGGGTGGATCACGCCCGGAGGCACTTCGTCGGCAGGCGTGTCGGGGGGCGCCACGCCGAAGACGTCGAGGTTGGCGATCGGCTTGGCGCCGAGGCCGGTGCCGAGCACGTCGCGGATCACGCCGCCGAGGCCGGTGGCAGCCCCACCATAGGGCTCGATGGCCGACGGATGGTTGTGCGTTTCCACCTTCACGCAGATGTCGTGATCGCCATCGAACCGCACCACGCCCGAGTTGTCACGGAACACGCTGACGCACCAGTCACCCGCTCCGAGCGATTCGCGGATCGTCCGCGTGGCCGCAAACACGGTTTCTTTCAGGAGATTGTCGTAGCGAACAGTGCCTGCGGGCCCGACATGCTCCACGCCGCTGGTGAGCGTTTTGTGGCAGCAGTGCTCGCTCCAGGTCTGGGCAATCGTTTCCAGTTCGATCTCGTAGGGCGCGCGACCGAGTGATTCAAAGTGGCGTCGCACGGCGTGCAGCTCGCGAACCGACAGGGCCAGGCACTTGTCGCGACTGAGCCGTTCGAGGGAGGCGTCGTCGAGTCCGACGAGGGGAATCGTCTCCTGGTGAAACGCCCACGTGCGTCCTCCGGAGAGCGACGTGATGCCGAGGGGGCCGATGGCGATGTCGTGAATCGCGTCGTTGGCGAGCAGCCGGCTGGCGAGTCGAGCGACATCGGGCCCGGCCATCGGCGGCAGCCAAAACTTCCGCAGGCTTCGCACCGACACCCGGTGCCCGAGGGCGGCGGCGGCCGCTTGCGCCGTGAGGCCGGCGGGATCGGTGACGCCCGTGCGTGGCAGCACATGCACGACGGTCGGGAGGCCATCGACGGAGGCGACAAGACGCGGGGAACGCACCTCATCCACGACGAAGGCTTCCGTCACCGGATCAGAAAACAGCGTGGCCGCGAGCCCCTCCACCGCCTCACGGGACACGTCGCCTTCAATCAGCCATCCAGCGGCGGTGCGGGCCCGTTCGCAGTCGGCAAGACCGAGCTCCCGCGCCCCCGCGACGACCTCCCGAGCAGCGTGATCTGCGGCGGGATCGATGAGCACAACGTCAACTTCCCACAGCATCGCGATGGTCCTTGGCTCGTTTGAGGAGGGAGACGAGTCGGCGCCGATCGCCCGCCTCGATCGCCAGCAGAAGCTTCTCGGCGACGGCCGCGAACCGCCCCATGGCGGCCGCGACGGCCGGCGCGTTGTCGAGGAGGATGTCGGCCCAGAGTTCGGGATCGCCAGCGGCGATGCGGGTGGTATCGCGCCATCCTCCGGCTGTGAAGGTGCGCGACTCGGGTGGAGTGGCGGCGGCGAGGGCTGCGGCAATGAGGTGGGGCGCATGACTGGTGCCCGCCAGGATCCGGTCGTGCACCCGCGGCGGCATCATGAACACGGTCGATCCGAGCGACGCCCACAACTCCCCCACCGCCTCGGCATCCTCGGCAGGGGTGGCCGTGGAAGGCGTCACCACGGTCGTGCGGCCTTCGAAGAGTTCGGCATCGGCCGACCCGGGGCCACGGCGATGGCTGCCCGCGATGGGATGGCTGCCGACGAATCGGCCACGTCGGGAACGGCGTCGTCGCTCCCAGCCCGAAACGATCGTCGCCTTCGTGCTGCCGGCGTCGGTGACGAGCGTGCCGGGGCGGATCACGGCATCGACGGCATCGAGCAGGTCTGGGATCGCCTTCACACCAGCGGCCACGATCACCACATCGGCATCGGCGACGGCATCGATCTCGAGCGAGGCATCCGTGATGCAGCCGGTCGTGCGGGCGACGCCCAGCGACTCGGCGGAACGGCCCACACCGACCACACGGCCGGCCAGGCGGCGTGCGAGGAGCGCCTTCCCGATCGAGCCACCGATCATGCCGACGCCCACGATCGCGACGGCAGGCCAGGGAGCGCTTGAAGTCATGGCAGAGGTGAAGTGGAGGCGAGGCCGCCGTTTGTACCAGATGGGAGTCTTGTGTGTTAGAACCGGCCGATCTGCTGGCGAAACGCTTGGGCTGGGGGCGACATGACTGGCGTGGGACGAATCCCGGATGCGGTGCTCGCCGACATGCTTCACCGCCTTTCCATCGCCGTGTCGGCGGGGATCGACATTCGCCGAGCCTGGTCGTCGGAGACGGCCCGCATGCCGGGGCGGCATCGGCCGGCGGTCGCCCGCGTGGCCGCGCGGCTCGCTGCGGGAGATGGTCTCGGCGAGGCATGCTCGGCCGCCGGCGGGGCCATTCCCGACGTCGTGGCCGGGATGCTGCTCGTCGGAGATCGGACCGGCCGTCTGGCGGAAGTGCTCGCCGAAACGTCCCGCACGATCACACGATCGATGGCGACGCGACGGGCGCTTCGGGCCGCGCTGGTCGGTCCCACCATCCGTCTTGTCGTCGCGGTGCTCGCGATCGTCGTGATGATCGTCATCTCGGGCATGGCTCGAGGCATCGACGGCGGGCCGCTCGACATGCTCGGCATCGGGCTGACCGGACCTCGCGGTGCGGTCGTCTTTCTCGTTGGGGTTGTGACCGTTCTCGTCGCGGGCGTGGCCCTGGTCGCCGCGGGGCGCCGCAGCTGGCGGACCAGTGGATGGGCGTGGCGGCTCGGGCGTCGGGTGCCGGTGTTCGGTCCGGCGGCCATGGCGTCGTCGTCGGCAGCCTGGTGCCGCGCGGCATCGTTGGCAGCCCACGCGGGCGTCGGAATCGGCGAGATGGTGACGCTCGCCTCCCGCGCCGCTCCGGGGTTTGGGTGCGATCCGGCGCGGGTGGAGGAGCTGCTTCGAAGCGGCCGCGATCTTGCGGAGGCGCTTGCCGCCACCGGGAGCCTGCCGCGGCCCGTGATCGAGGCGGTGGCGGTGGGGGAGATGACCGGCACGACGGCCGAAGCACTCGATCGCATCGCCGATCGGCTCGACGAGGCGGCGGCGCGCGGGTTTTCGGCCGCGGTCCAGGGCGTGGGCTTCCTCGCTTGGGCCCTGGTGGCAGGCCTGGTGGCGACCCTCGTGATCCGCGTGGCGTCCACCTATGTCAGAATGATCCACGACCTGTCGCGTCCGTCCTGACCGGTCGCGGTCAAGCCGCCGCCTCGTTGCAGCCGAGATCCTTTCTATGAATCCGAGGCCGCCATCCGCGTTGCTCGCCCTGCGCATCCTGACGATGGCTGTTCTGGCAGGGGTCGGCCCGGCGGGCCTGGCCGACGAGGCGCCGCCTCCGTCCCAGCAGGACGTGATGGCGAGCAAGGGATTCGTGCGGTATCGGGGAGCGTGGCGAACGTCGCAGGAAATCCAACTGATCGAGCGCGACGAACGGGTGGCAAGCGAGCAGCGGCAGTGGGTGGCCACCCTCGAACGGCTGCGGAAGCATCTCGACAAGCCGGGGCAGGGTGATCGCGCCGCCGAGGAGCTGCGGGCGATCGTCGATGCTCGGGCCGTGCCCGCCCTTGCGGCGGCGCTCGGAAAGGAGCCGGTGCAGACCGTGCGCACCTGGTATCTCGAGGCGCTCGGGCGCATCCGCTCGCCCGACGCCGTCCGTGTGCTCGTCGCGATGGCGCTCGATCATCCCGATCCCGAAACCCGCATCGTCGCGGTGGAGCAGATCCTTCCGATCGGACCAGACGCGGCCGCGCCCGTGCTGGTGGCGGCCCTTCGCAGCGGCGACAACGCACAGGTGAATCGGGCGGCCGAGGCGCTCGGAAGGCTCGGCGTGTCGTCGTCGGTTGGTCCGCTCATCGAGGCACTCGAAACCAAGCACGTGGCGGTGGTGGGCAGCGGCCCGCCCGCAGGATCGACGAGTGCGACGTTCACGCCCTCCGGTGGAGGGCTCTCCATGGGCGGTGGGCCGAAGCCGACCGTCGTGGCGGCCCGCAATGACCGCGTGCTCGAAGCCCTGATCGCGCTGACGGGTGAGAACTTCGAGTGGAACGCCAGCCTCTGGCGCGAATGGCTGATCGCCCGGCAGGCGCCTTCGCCCGACTACGATCCCCGCCGGGGATGATCGCCACGAGGAGCGGCTTCACCCGCCCGCGTTCGGCCGAGGCGCCCCGCGGAGACCTCCGGCCGGAGCCTCGGCGGCGCGGCGACGGGAAAACCATTCGGGCGAGAGCATCATCACCGCCACACGGTTTTCGAGGTTGGGCCGGAACACCACCAGCAGGAGCACCGGGAGGTACCAGGCCATGAACAGGCCGCCGTTGTGCGCCTTCCAAAACTGGCTTCCAAGCAGCACGGCGGCGGTGCAACTCATGAGTGTGCCGAGGTTCTTGGGCGTCGGCCAGATGGCCAGCGTCGCCATCATGGCCACGAAGGCGGCGAGCACCGGCAGGCGGAAAACGGGGTCCTGGGAGGGCAGCGCCCAGAAGCCCTCGAGCGACACGTCATTGGGGAAGATCCAGCCAAACATCTGCCGCAGCTGGCCGGTGAAGATGGCCGTGTCTGGCGAGGTGAACCACAAGGCCACCACCAACGCCGCCAGTGAGGCCGTCACGCCGAGCGCGAATCGCCGCACGCCTCGCTCCCAGTAGAAGCTTCCCCACAGCGGAAGGAGAAACACCGGGTAGTAGATGGTTCCGATCGCGAGGCCGATGAGCGTGCCTGCGAGAAAGGGACGGCGGTAGGAGGCGATCGCCCAGAGCACCAACGCTCCCGGCAGCACATGGTCGACACGGCCGGTCATCGTGGCGGTGTAGGGAAGGAGCAGGTAGAGCACGGCGGCGGCGATGCCCAGGCGTGTCTTCTCGAAATGCCGCCAGCCGATCGTCACCATGCCGGCGACGATCGCGAGCTGGGCGGCGATCGCCATGATGCGGGCGGTCATTTCATGGACGACCCGACGGCTCGACTCCCCCGGCGCAGGTGGCTCATCAGGACGATCCGGCGCAAAGAAGATTCGCTGGGTCGAGATCTGCGGCAGGAGGAAGAGGAGGGGATAGCCCGGACCGAGGCGGGCGAGCTGATCGGCATCGACCTCGGCGTCGCGTCCCTCCAAACGGTCGGCCGCTTCGGCCCCCGCCACGTCATCGCGCTGCGGACGGGTGGTGACGACGTTGGCCAGCAGGAACACCAGAAGCGACACACCCAGGAAGACGAGACCGCCGGTCGTGAGATTGGGCTCCAGCATCGGGCGGCGCACCATCATCGAATCGCACAGCATGCGCAGCAGGAACCAGCCGGTGACGACGAAGGTCCAGACAAACCCGATCTGTTGGTCGGCGACACTCGCCTTGTAGCCCCCGTACTCCACCGCCAGGATTCCCGGCGCCAGGAGGATCAACCCGATGAGATCGAGGTTGCGGATGCTCCACACGCGGTTGAATTTGAAGAAGAGCGCGATCGACAGGAGCGACGCGAAATAGAACCACGTCGTGGGATTGACGCGGTGATAATGGAAGAGAATGTCGAACATGCCGCCCGTCGTTGGTGTGGGGGCCCTTGGCCACCGCGTTGTAGCCTAAGCCGCGGTGGAACCGTTGCAATCCCGTGAAACTACGGGCGAAACGGCCAGAGCAGGGGCGCCAGGGCGATCGTGATCGCCATCACGAGCAGGTTGAGCGGGCCACCATACCGCAGGTAATCGGTGAACTTGTAGCCGCCAGGACCATAGATCATCAGATTTGTCTGGTAGCCCATCGGGGTGGCGAACCCGCAGCTCGCGGCGACCGTGATGGCCATGACGAACGGCATCGGGCTGACTCCCAGATCGGCGGCCGTCTGCCAGGCGATCGGAAAGGCGAGCACGGCCGCGGCGTTGTTGCTCATGAGTTCCGTGCAGAGCATTGTCACGAGGTAGATCGCCGCCAGCACCACATGCGGATGGTCGCCGGCGGCCGTGATCGCCGCGTGGGCGACCGTCTCCGCGAGTCCGGTCTTTTCGATCGCGCGGGCAAGGCCAAAACTGGCGGCGATCAAGAGCAGCGACTCCCATTCGATCGATCGGCGGGCCTCGGTCGATGAGATGCACCGGAAGGTCACCATCGCGGCGGCCGCCGTGAGGGCCGCCGCCACCATCGGCACGAGTTCCATGGCCGCTGCCGCCACCATGGCCGCGAGCACCGTACAGGCGATCCATCCCTTGTCGTGCCGGGGCGGGGTCGAGTCGCGAACCTCGCTCACGAGATAGAAGTGGCGATTCGATCGCTGACGGTCGAGGAAGGCCGGGCTTGCCTCGACCAGCAGCGTATCGCCGGGCTCGAGCACGATATCGCCGATCTTCATCTGCAGCCGTTCGCCGTCGCGGGCCACGGCGATCACCACCGCACCATAGGTGGAGCGGAACCGTCCTTCCCGGATCGTGCGGCCGACGAGCGGGCACGACGGCGACACGACCGCCTCGACGAGCACACGTTCGCTTCGCGGGTCATCGAGCTTGAACACCTGGTTCGTGGCGGGGCGTAGTCCGCGGATCTTCTGGAGCTCCACCACCGAATCGATCACTCCCACGAAGACGAGCCGATCGCCAGCCTCGAGGCGTTCGGTGGGCGCCACGGCAGCGATGACATGGCCGTTGCGATCGATCTCCATGAGATAGAGCCCATGGAGATGCCGCAGGCCGGCCTGTTCGATCGTGCGCCCCGCGAGAGGGCTGCCCGGATCCACCACCATCTCGAGCGTGTACTGCCTGGGGTCGTCGCTCGCGCTCATCGGCGGACGGCGATCCTTCAGCAGAAACCTGCTGGCCGTGATGAGGTAGACGAGGCCGCAGAGGAGCAGCGGGATTCCCAGCCGGGTGATGTCGAACATGCCGAGCGGCTCACCCCGCTTCGCCGCCACGAGGCCGCTCACGACGACGTTGGTGCTCGTGCCGATCAGGGTGCAGAGGCCTCCGAGAACGACGGCGTCGTTCATCGGCATGAGGAGCTTCGAGACGCTCAGCCGGTTTTTCTTGGCCCAGTCGCGGATGGCGGGGACCATCAGCGCCACGACCGGGGTGTTGTTGGTGAAGGCCGAGAGCACGCTGGGAAACACCATCGAGCGAAGCTGGGCCGACGCCAGGCTCGAGGGGCGACCGAGCACGCGATCGACGAGCGCCGCCAGGGCGCCGGTGCGCTCCACCGCGGCTGCCACGACGAACAGCGCCGCCACGGTGACCATGCCCTCGTTGCTCATCCCCTTGAGCGCCTCGTCGGGGCCGATCACGCCGGCGGCGAGCAGGATGATCACCCCGCCGAACATCACCATGTCGGGGGCCCGCTGAAGCACCAGCAGTCCCACGAGCGTGGCGCAGAGCACCCCCGCGGTGAGGATGGCCTGCCAGTGTTCCGCCAGCGATTCCCAGTTCATCGTGCCTCTCCACGCGGGCGAGGGTTGCCCGCGAGGAGAGCACTTTCACCCCCATCGCATCGCCAACGCAACCCCAATCGCCCACCCCTCGGTGTCGCGTGGCTTGCAAGTCCGTGGGGTGGTAGCCTTCAGGAGGCCGAGGGGAAGATTTCGGCCACCATCACCCGGAGACGAGCGAACCATGGGCACCACGATCGAGAACCTGCTGGCCGGCAATCAGAAGTTCGTGCAGGGCGAGTTTCGTCCCAACGACGACTACTACCACACGATCGCCGCCAAGCAGACACCCAAGGTCCTCTGGATCGGCTGCTCCGACTCCCGCGTCAGCGAGCACCAGATGACTGGCTCGAAGCCAGGCACGATGTTCGTGCATCGCAACGTGGCCAACATCGTGGCGTTCAACGACGTGAACATCTCGGCCATCCTCGAGTATGGTGTCGTCCACCTCAAGATTGAAGACATCATCGTCTGCGGCCACACCCGCTGTGGAGGCATTGCGGCGATCGAGGATGGCGTCCATGAAAACTACATCGCCGACTGGCTGTGCATCGCGACGGGAGCCAAGGAGGCTGCCAACCGCATCGCCAAGGAACGAAAACTGTCGCGGGAAGAAAAGCTGGCCGTGCTCACCGAGGAGAACGTGAAGCTGCAGATCAAGCACCTGAAGAATCTGGCGCTGATCCGCAACATGCACGCGAAGGGGTCTCTGCCTCGGATCCACGGCTGGCTCTACCGGGTCGAAGACGGCAGCATCGAGGTGCTCGTGGACGGCCGTGATGCCGGCGGGAGCAAGCGTCGTCCGACCGGTGGCAAAAAAAAGGCCTCCGCTCGCCGCCGCTGAGCGGGGGCGTCGGCCGGGAGGCTGGCCGCTTCCGAGTCGTGTCGTAGACTGAAGAGAGGCGTGGATGCCCCATGCTTCCCCCCAGAGGTCTGCCTGCATGGTCTCGTTCACCCGGTGGCATGTTCGGCGGGCAGTGCTGCTGGCAGCCATGGCGATCGCCCTCGGTGGGCGGGCCGACGCGCTCGACGTGATCGGCTTCACGTCAGCGGCCAATGATCGGTTTTCGAGCGGCTATCCCACGACGCCGGTGACGAACACGAGCGGCTCGTTCGTCGGCGGAGCCTATTCCTGGCTCGGCGTCGGCTGGTCGGCCGTCGACGCGACGAAGAGCTTCGGGTTCCTCACGCCGAAGCACTATCTGGTAGCCCAGCACTACGGCGGGGCCACGACCATCAATCTCCTGTCGGGATCTGGGACGGTGTACTCGTCCACCCAGGCATCGGTCACCAACATCGGCTACGGATTCACCAACGGTGGCACGCAGGCGACCGACATCGCCCTGGGCGAGCTGACGGCCTCCATCGCCGCCTCGAGAGGGATGCCGCGGTATGCCGTGCTCGACCTCAATGCCACGTCGACCACCAACAGTTCCTACAGCGGTCAGCCGATGCTCGTGTATGGGCGGGGGCCGAACGCCGCCACGAGCACGCGCATCGGCAATGCCAGCGTGCAGGCGACCGCTTCGTCGGGCACGAACATCTACATCACATCGACCACGAGCAGCGTCATCCTGCAGACCGGCGATTCGGGGAGCCCCGACTTCATTCCGTGGACGAATCCCAACGGCACGACGGAACTGACGATCATCGGCAACAATGCGGCCACCAACTTCAGCACGGTGAACGTCTACAACTACATCGCGACGGCCGGCGCCCTCGGGGCGATCAATGCCCTCACGACGCCCGACGGCTATGCCCTGCGGATCGTGGGAAACCCGAGTGCCACATGGCAGGGAGGCTCGCCGGATCCCGGCACGGCGGACGACCTGAGCCGCGGCAGCAACTGGTCGGGCGGCAGCATTCCCACCGACCTCTACACCCTCTTCAGTGCCACATCGACGTCGGTGAAGGCGATCGATGTGAACGCCAACACCAATCTCCGGGGGCTTGCCTTCAAGTCGACCGGCAGCGGTACCCAGGGCTTCACATTTTCGGGAGCCACCACGCTCACGATCGGCCGTGGTGGCGTGACCAACTACGACTCGTCGCGACAGACCTTTTCTGCGGCGATCACCCTCGGCAGCCACCAGTATTGGAACGTTGGCTCCGGCGGGGTGACGGCGACGACCATTTCGACGGGCACGGGGTTTCTGCTGGAATTAGCCGGCAGCGGCACGGCCCGCATCACGGGAGCGGTATCAGGGAGCGGCGGTGTGTCGCTGACGGGCACGAGGCTCGAGATGAGCGGCGCAAGCACCTACACCGGCGCCACGTGGGTGCACACGGGCCGGCTCGTGGTCGACGGCACGATTGCAAGCTCGAGCGGAGTCAACCTCACGGCGGATGGCACGCTGGCCGGGTGGGGAGTGGCGGCGGCGATCGCCGGGTCGGGAGCGGTGGATCCCGGTCACAGCTCTGGCATCCTCACGGCGTCGAGCGTCACTCCGTCAGCCGGCCTCGACTTCAACCTCGAGTTCACCCAACTCGGTTCGCCCACGTGGGCCACCGGCACCGCCAGCGGCAACGACGTGCTTCGCCTGACATCGGCCAGCACGCCCATCACGTCGGCATTCAGCGCCTCGAACGCCGTGAACGTGTTTCTCGACCTGCCCTCGCTTTCGGCCGGTAATGTGCTTCGTGGTGGCTTTTTCACCGACCTCGACACGTCGTTTCTCTCGTTGATCCAAAATGGGTCATGGAACTACTACCTGGCCGATGCCGGGGGGAGCACGTTCTACAACGGGGTGGCCTATTCGGCGTATGGCGGACCGCTCACGTTCAGCCTCGCGACGGTTGCCGAGACGGCCTCGTTCGCATCCGGAAGCGAGGCCGGGTATGTGACGCAGATTACGGTCGTTCCCGAACCAGCCGTCGTCGCGTCGGTGCTCGCCGGATTCGCGGCCTTCGCGCTTGTTCGTCGCCGTCGCTGACAAAGCCGTTGTCCTACCGTCGGCTCGCAGCGGGATCGCATGAGGCTCTTTCCTTCCGACCGCTATCCCCTGCCGCTCCCGGAGGGGCATCGGTTTCCCGTCGCGAAGTATGCGGCCCTTCGTCGCCGATTGGAGCGGCATGCCGGGGCGGGCGCCCCGCTGCGGTTCGTGGAGCCTCATGCCGCCACCGATGACGAACTGCTGCGGGTGCACGAGCGCGGCTACGTGGGCCGCGTGCTCTCTGGAACCCTCTCGCCTGCCGAGATTCGCCGGATCGGATTTCCGTGGAGCGTTGGGCTGGTCGAGCGGTCGCTTCGAAGCACCGGGGCGGCGATCGACGCGGCCGCCGCCGCGATGGAGGATGGCGTTGCCGCCAGCCTGGCCGGCGGCACTCATCACGCCGGCACCGACTGGGGGGAAGGATTTTGCGTGTTCAATGACACCGCGGTGGCGGTTCGGGAGCTCCAGTCGCGCGGCATGATCCGACGGGCCCTGATCGTCGACTGCGATGTGCATCAGGGAAACGGCACGGCCGAGATCTTCACGGGCGATGCCGACGTCGTCACCATGTCGATCCACGGTGCGAAGAACTTTCCTCTCCGGAAATACCCTGGCACGATCGACGTGCCGCTCGACGATGGCGTGGGTGACGACGAATACCTTGCGGCCCTCGGTCCGGCCCTCGCCGCATCGTTCGAGCGGGCGAGGCCCGACCTCGTGCTCTACATCGCCGGCGCCGATCCGTATGAAGGGGATCGGCTTGGGCGGCTCGCCATGAGCAAGGCAGGCCTGCTCGAGCGCGATCGCATGGTGCTGCAAGCAGCCCGTTCGTCGTCGGCTCCCGTGGCCATCGTGTGCGGCGGGGGCTACTGCGACGACATCGAAGCGATCGTCGACATCCATGCCGCGACGATGCTGCTGGCGGCGCAGGAAGCGTGACGCCTTGGTAGTCCGCTCGGGGTTGCCCACACCCCGCCGCCGGACGCTCACTCCGGGCATCCCGCCCTCCGCTCGTTCGGCATTGGCTGGCGCTCCGCCATCCTGGCTTCGCTGGCCACTGACGCCGGCTTGCGGGCAACGGGCAACCCCTCGCTCGTCTGTGGGCGGGACGGGCTGTTCCGTCCAAGCCCAACGGCGTGAGCCGTGGGGCAGGCGTGGCCCACCGCGCGGCTGGTCGGAGATGGCTGCCGGAAGCCGCCATCGCGCGTGCGTGGGTTTACTCGTCGTCTTCGTCGCGCGTCGGAGCGGCCGTCGATGCGGATGCCTTGCGGTTGTCGAGGCTCCACGGGCCCGTGCCGTTGGCGACGAGGAAGAGCATGGTTCCCGCCAGGGACACGTTCTTGAGAAACGTGATCACTTCCATCTGCATCTTTTCGGGAGCGGTGTCTGGCGGCAGCGTCCAGAAATCATGGAAGTAGTACGTGGCCGCACCGAGGAAGACCAGCAGCAGGAACGCACCAAATCGGCCCTTGTAGCCCAGCACGATCGCCAGCGAGCCAAGGATCAGAAAAGCGATCGCCCCCGCCAGCATGATTTTCGGCTGTGGGATGCCCTCACCCTCCATCATGGTGGCGGTGTGCGCGAAGTTCATGATCTTTCCCGCCACGGCGCTCATCAGAAAGATGGCCGTGATCATCAACCGGGCGAGCAGCGACAAGAGTCCACGAATCGCATACATGCGGAGTCGTCTCCAGGGCAGGGGCAGCCTGGCGGCCGCCGGGGGGCAGGGCCGGAGGCTAGCACGGCGGGGGCGATCGGGGGAACGCCGCCAACGAAGGGTTCGGATGCCCGGTTCGTTCCGGGGCGAAAAATCGCCGGTGAGGGCCTCTCAGGACCCCGCCTCACTGATCTGGTGGTCACCACCTTGGTGATGTCTCACCAAAATGGTGAGACGGCCTTTCGGGGCCGTAGGGAAACGGAATCCGTCGCGCACGCCTCCCCGGGCTACCGAGGGGACGACGAGCGTGGCGCACGCGTCTGAACGTCGGTCAAGACCGTGCCGTCCCGGGCGTGAATCCGCATCGTGAAAACGCGGAACATCCCCGGAAACTACGGTTTTTCGCCGCCAAGGCTCTCACGGAGCGTTGGCGAGCGCACGGACGGATTTCAGGCGCACAGGCTTCCCAAGCGGGTGGCGGAGACCTCCAGAGGGCACGAAATGTCAGGCGCGGCAGCACGGCCCCAATGGCCGACTGCCTACCAGGAGAATTCCGTTGCACATCGCGTGCCAAACGGCTCAGGCTGCGTCGCTTTTTGAGCTGGCTCAACGACCAGGGCACGCACCTGGCTCGGTCGGAGTCGGTGACCGTGGGGCCTTGGTGGCCGCGCGGCGGACTCCGCGGAGATCCGCATGGGGAGGGTGCCAGCCATTCCGTCGGCGGCAACCCCGAAGACTCCCGACCGAATACTCCCGACAGGGATCGAACCTGTAACCTTCAGCTCCGGAGGCTGACGCTCTATCCAATTGAGCTACGGGAGCG
>JAFMIU010000084.1 GCA_017853835.1 Pirellulales bacterium
AAGGGCACGAGGATTCTCTCACAAGACCTGGCTCAGGATTTGGGGAGGGGGTCACCAAACTCGTCAGCGGCTGCCGCTCAATCGACCCGTTTGTAGTGCGCCGACGGAGGTAAAAGCCAACGGTACTGCTAAGCCTCAAAACCGACGTCAAGTGGGAACCACGCCCTGCGGCGCCCAACGCCCGGCGACACGATGTCGCCGTCTCGCGCTCAGCTGCAGTGGGAACCACGCCCTGCGGCGCCCAGCGCCCGGCGACACGATGTCGCCGCCTCTCGCTCAGCCGCAGTGGGCACGAGGCCACTGCGGCGTGAATTCAGTTCTTGCTGAAATCAAAATACTTGCCGGGCTTCACGCCGAGAGGATTTCTCACGAATCGCTGACGGCAGGCTTCACAGAGATCGAAGCGAAATGCTCGCGTTGCCCCATCGAGATCCTCGAGGTCGACGTCGTCCAATCGCTCGAGAAGCTCCTGCATCTCCTCCAGATGATCGGCGTCATCCGCCTCGTCGGTCGCCTGGCCCGCTCCATCGTCTTCGACGGCTGGAAACACCTCGATCTTCACGACATGCCTGACTTCGACGCCGGTCTTGATCGGACGTTTGCAGACGTCGCACGAGTAGTGGAGCATCGTTTCTTCCTGAACTGTGGTGAGGTATGGGTGGGCCACTGCCCACGGCCGTCGCACCCAACGTGCTTCGACTGGTTCTCTTGACCCCAAGTTTCGCCAGATCAGCCGGACAAGGCAAGCAAATGTCCCTGAGATTTCTTACGGTTTGGCGCGTCGCTGTGAGGCGGGATAAACTCGGGAAACCCTAGGAGGTGCTTCCGCGTCATGACGTCGCATGCCCTCGCCGTGCCGGCTCACCACCCGGCACCTGTCCTGGGGTTGAGTGTCCTCGTCCTCAACCGCTCGTTTGTCGCCGTGCACATCACCAATGTGCGTCGGGCGATCACGCTCCTGTTTCGGCAGATGGCCGAGGTGGTGCACATCGAGGAGGGGCAGTATGCCGCCTACGATTTCGCCTCCTGGCGGGAAATCTCATCGCTCCGTTTGAGTTTTCCAGGTCCCGACCAAGACTGGGTGCGGGCGGTCGGCTACGACATCCAGGCGCCGCGGGTGATCCGTTTGGTCGATTGCGACCGTGGGCCGAGGCAGCGGCTCCGCTTCAACCGTCGCAATGTGTTCGCCCGCGATGGCAATCAGTGCCAGTATTGCGGACAGGGCTTCCCCACGAGCGAACTCTCCCTCGATCACGTGGTGCCGCGGAGCCGAGGCGGATCGACCACGTGGGAAAACATCGTGTGTGCCTGCGTGGCCTGCAACGTCCGCAAGGGTGGCCGCACGCCTCATGAAGCCCACATGCAGCTCATCCGCCAGCCGGTGAAGCCGAAGCGCAGCCCCCTGCTCTCCATCAAACTCGGCAATCCGAAGTATGCGAGTTGGAAGAGCTTCGTCGACAACGCCTACTGGCTCGTCGATCTGAAGTGATGCCCAGTGTCGGGTCGGGCGGCGCCGTCCGGCTCACGACGTGAGTCTTTCTTCGGGCCGAGCGCCAACATCGCCACGCGATGCACCACGCCTTTCCCACGGCTTACGCCGTTGGGCTTCCACGGCATACGTCCACCGCCTGCCTCTTCCGGTCCAAGCCCAAGGCCGTCAGGCCTGGGACACGCGAGGCAATACGAGGTGAGCCCACGAGGCCAAACGCGGCGATCGAGCGCCAACATCGCCACGCGATACACCACGCCGGTCCCACGGCTCACGCCGTTGGGCTTCCACGGCATACGTCCACCGCGCCCACCATTCGACGAGTGAGGGGTTGCCCACGCTCCGTAAGCCGGCGTCATTGGCCAGCGGAGCCAGGATGGCGAAGCGCCGGCCAATGCCGAGCGAGCGGAGGGCAGGATGCCCGAAGCGAGCGTCCGGCGTCGGGGTGTGGGCAACCCCGAGCGAACCACTCAAGCCGAGCGAGCGTCCGGCGTCAGGCCTGGGACACGCGAGGCAATACGAGGTGAGCCTACGAGGCCAAGCGCGGCGACCGAGAGCCAACATCGCCACGCGATGCACCACGCCGGTCCCACGGCTCACGCCGTTGGGCTTCGACGGCGTGAGTCCACCGCGCCCACCATTCGACGAGCGAGGGGTTGCCCACGCTCCGTAAGCCGGCGTCATTGGCCAGCGGAGCCAGGATGGCGAAGCGCCGGCCAATGCCGAGCGAGCGGAGGGCAGGATGCCCGAAGCGAGCGTCCGGCGTCGGGGTGTGGGCAACCCCGAGCGAACCACTCAAGCCGAGCGAGCATCCGGCGTCGAGGCGTGGGCACCCCCGAAGCGGAGCATGGCCTCACGCCCGCACGACACCGCGAGGCTTTCCGCGATCACTCGCCGCAGAGCGGGTCTTTCTTCTCGGTGATCACCGGCAGCTGCGGAGCCATCTCGGCGTTGAGTTCCTTGAAGTCCTTCCACTCGGCGGGAAGGTTGTCTTCGTGAAACACCGCTTCCACCGGACACTCGGGCACGCAGGCCTCGCAGTCGATGCACTCGTCGGGGTGGATGTAGACCATCTTGTCCCCTTCGTAGAAGCACTCGACGGGGCAGACCACCACGCAGTCGGTGTACTTGCAGGCGAAACAAGGCTCGGCGACGACGTGGGTCATTCTCGACTCCTTAGGCTGTGTCCGACGGACCTGCCGCTCGGCAGGACGATTTCCATTGCGCGAATGGTAGGTCGACCGAAAAATACTGTCAACGAATCGCCGTGGCCGCGATCGGCCCGGAGGAACGTCCCGACCGCCTCCGGCCTTGGTGGCCTCGGCGGTCGACTCCTATGATGGATCAACCATCGGCCGCAGGACGGCAAAACATGAGTTCCGCACGGCCCGGGGCCTTTTCCCTGCCGTCCGGGAGGAGGACAGGGCCCGTGTCCACCCCGCCCAACGAAACATTTCAGCCCCTCCAGGCCGATGACCGGCGGGCCGTGCACGACTGCGTGTCGGGGGCCTCCGGGGCCTGGGAGCGGTTTGTCGATCGATTTGCCGGACTCTTCGCGTTCGTCGTCGACCGCACCGCCCGCCAGCGGGGGACGCCGCTCGCCGCCGCCGATCGCGAGGACCTCGTGGCCGACATCCTGCTCGAATGCATTCGGAACGACGCCGCGGTGCTCAGGGCCTTCGCAGGCCGATCAAGCCTCGCCACCTACCTCACCGTGATCGCCCGACGTGTCGCCGCGAGGCACCTGGCCACCGCGAAGCCCGTGCGCACGACCGACGTGCCGGAGGCTGCCACCACCGATCCCGACCACGTCGCCCAACGCGAACAGGTCGAGTCGCTGCTCGCAAAACTCGCCCCCGACGAGGCCCGGCTCGTTCGGCTTCACCATCTCGAGCATCGGAGTTACGGCGACATCAGCCGCCTCACGGGCATGCCGGTCAACTCGATCGGCCCAGCCCTTTCCCGCGCGAAGGACAAGATGCGCCAGTGACCTCACGGCGCCGCCGGCGGCGAGATCACGACGTTCGGATCGGCGAGGTCGACCGGCTCATATCCGGGATAGGCGGGCATCTGCCAGAGCTGTCCGGGATCACCGCCCGACGTGTTGGTGGTGATCGACGTCAGTTCGATCGTGAAATCAACGCCCGATGCCGGCCACGACACCTCGATCACATGGGGCAACGCAGCCCCCGACGGCGGGTCGACCCGATACCGGCTCGTCCGCACGCTGGCCAGCCGTTCGCCGGCTGCCGTGAAGAGATGCTGCTCGTTCACGAGCCCGGTCGTGCCGTCGATGATCGTCGACTTGAGCAGCTCGCCCTCCGGCGCCGAAATCGTGCTGCGGATCTCGATGCGTCCGTCGGACAGCGGGAAGGGGCCCTGATGGCGATCCTCCGTCCGAAAGGTCACCAGCCCGAGCAACTCCGGCATCCAGTCGGCGCGAATCGGCAGGAGGCGGCGTGCCGCCGACTGGGCGTATTGGTCGTGTCGACAGAACGCCACGATCGGCGGCTTGTGCTGACGCAGCCAGAGCCAAAACAGATCGTCATTGCTGCCGATGTCGAGTTCGGGGCCGGTGATGGACGTCTGAGCCTGGAGCCGAAACCGACGTGGCGGCTCACAGGCCAGCCGGGCCGACAGCCTCGGCACCCCGGGCACCGCGAGCACCGCCTGCGTCGCCGCGCAGCTTCGCACCCGCTGCGTGTTGTCGTGGACGGCCGCGATGATCTGGTCGAGTGTGGGATGGGCCGGCAGCGTCCGCGGCAAAGGCATGACGCCAATCTGGTAGCCACGCAGCACCTGCGGACACGATGCCCCACTGGCGGCGACGGAGGCCACCACGATGAGGAGCGTGAACGCCCGAAGACCGGTGGTGCCGGGCGGAGCGGATGGCGTGGGGTGGCTCATGCCGCGTCTCCCGACCAGAGAAGCGCCGTCAGGCGTTGCTCCACACCGTCAGCCGCCACGTCCTCGGCCGAGACGACCGTGACACGATAGTCACGATCACGCTTCCGGCATGAGAGGAGCAGTTCACCCTCGTCGATGACGGTCTCGCCGGCGTCATCCACGATACGAAGTGCGCGACGACGGACGAGCTGCAGCGCGAGGAGGTATCGGAGGGCATGATCGTCGCTCCCCTCCAGCCCCTCGAGCGCATCGAGCAGCACGTCGACGGGAGCCAGCGCCGGACCGGTGGCCTCGGCAGCGGGATATCGCGAACGCCACCAGGCGATCGTTCCCTCCGGGGCGCCGTGCCAGGCGTCTCCGCCCACATCCCGCCGTTCGATGGCACCCATCTGCCGAAGCACCGCCGAAAAAAAGATCTCGCCCGGCACGAACGGCCGGCCGGTGACGGCGCAGGCGGCCTGCGGCCTGTGCAGTTTGAGATCCATGGGGGCTCGTGACCGCGCGAAAAATGCTCCGGCACCCGCACCGGAAGGGGGAACGATAGAGCCCGCCCCGTGACGCCACAATCGCGATCACCCGCAAGGACGGGTAGGCTAGGCAAGACTGGCAAGCACCAGGTCGGCAACGTCGGCCAGGCCCCTGCCATCATGCTCCCCCACGACGTGGTCGGCGGCAGCCATCACCTCGGGACGAGCATTCCCCATGGCGACTCCGAGCCCACAGGCCTCGATCATGGGCACGTCATTCACGTCGTCGCCGACGGCGCAGATCTCGTCGGGGGCGATGCCCCAGGCCGAGGCGAGCGACATCACGCCGGACCACTTCGTGACGCCGGCCGGAGCGAGTTCGCACATCCAGTCCCGATAGCGTGGGCTTTTGATGGTGTGGAGCGAGAGATGACCCGGGAACGCCTCCTCGAGTGACCGCTCCAACGACGCCATCCGTTCCCGAGGACCCATCACGAATCCGCCAAACACCCCCTCCGGAGGCGTGTCATGCAGGTTCGGTGCCACCTGGGCGACGGTGCGGTTCCGGCCAAGATACTCCGCGAGTCCGCCGCCAAAGGATCCCGGATCCACCGCGGCGGCTGCCAGACTCTGGCAGTGGAAGTCGTAGCCGTGCGAGAAGCTGTCGCTGTAGAGAATGGCCTCGTGGCCGGCGTCGACCACCTGGCGAAGCACCCCCTCGAGCACGCCGGGGGCGAAGGCGGCACGAGACAGCGTTGCGTGGTCGCTCGGCCGCTTCACGAGCGCTCCCGAGGCCGACACGATGGGCGCTTCGATCCCGAGGTCACGTGCGACGGCGAGCGAATCGCGGTAGCGGCGGCCCGTCGCCAGCATGACGCGAACGCCGGCTCGCTGAACGTCCGCAACGGCGTCGCGGGCCACGGCGGTCACCTGATGATTCGACCCCGTGACGGTGCCATCGATATCGAGAACGAGCAGTCGCACCCGGGAGCGAGGCGATGCGGAAGCAGGGCTGGTCATGGTGTCGCTATGATACCGCCGGAGACTCCTTCGCATGACCGATCACCCCGCAGCCGAGATCCCGTTCACCGCCGTGGCCCGCCATGGGGACATCCCTGCCGGCGAAGGCCGCACCTACGAGGTGGGGGGTAGGCTCGTGGCCGTGTTCTTCGATGGTGCGGCCTACCACGCGATGGACGATCTCTGCCCCCACATGGGCGCGTCGCTCGGCTCGGGGCCGTTTGTCGACGGTGTCGTCACCTGTCCGTGGCACGCGTGGCGATTCCGTGCGTGCGACGGCGCCTGGTGCGACAATGAAAAACTGCGGGTGACGGTGTACGAGGCCCGGCGCACCGGCGATGCGATCGAGGTGTGCGTGCCACCGGCTACAGCGTGACCGATTCGCCGGGCGCGGGAAACGCCGCCGTGGCGATGCCTGCATCCACCACCCGCCGTGCCCACGCGGCGGCGTCTTGTTCGATCGGCGGCCACGTGCCGTAGTGGCTCGGCAGCGCGAGCGCTGGACGGAGAAGCCGGATCGCCTCGATCGCATCCTCGGGCCCCATGGTGAAGAGGTCACCGATGGGAAGGATGGCGACGTCGAGGCCGCGACCGTCCCGAGGGCGGCCGATCCGCTCCATGTCGGAGAAGAGTGCGGTGTCACCGGCCACATAGATGCGACGGCCGCCGACATCGAGGAGCCATCCGGCAGGCGCGCCCCCGTAGGTGCCATCGGGAAGGCTCGACGAGTGCCAGGCAATCTCCATTCGGGCTGTGCCACCGGGCACGGCGACCGTGCCACCGAGATTCATCGGCTGAACGTTCGCCACGCCATGCCTGCCAAGCCATTGGCCGATTTCCCAGTTGCAGAAGACCGCGGCGCCGGTGCGCTTCGCGATCGCCACCAGATCGGCCACGTGATCAAAGTGGCCGTGCGTGACGAGGATGGCGTCACACGCAACATCGGCTGCCTTCATGCTGGCAGTCGGGCATTCGTCGAAAAACGGATCGACGAGCAGCACTCCGGCGCCGGTGTCGATGAGCCAGGTCGCGTGTCCGGTCCAGGTGAGCGTGACGGGCATGGAGAAGCCTCCGGTAGAAACGTGGGGGCCTCGTTATACCCTCGCGCCTGCCGGCCGGCATCGCTCGCGCCGCGAAAAAAGAGCTGCGACCCCGTGTCAACACCGTGCTTCGACGGCGGTCGCGAGCATGAGCATCTGCAGAAGCTGTCCCAACACATGCTCGTCGAGCCGGGGCAGCATGATCGTGGCGGCAGGCTCCTCGGCACCGACACCCGCGGCCTTCGGCAGATCAGACCATGACGTGCCGACGAGGTGGCCCAGCAGGTCTTCGTCGGCGGCCCATGGCTCCATCGATGGCACCGTGAGTCGATCGCGACGTGGCTCGCCACCCACGATCGTGGTGGTCAGGGGGCCGCGACCGGGCACGCCGTGTGCCGTCATCCCCTCGCCGCGAAGATGGTGATACCAGCCGCCGACGGCCTCCAGCCGCCGGCTCTCGATGGAGCCGATGCGGGGCGTGAATCCCGCCTGGGCCGCTCGATGGAACACCCCCGCACACTGGAGCACGGGATTGTCGGCCACCGGCGCCTCGCGAAAGCGGCGATTCATGGCGGCGGCCCCTTCGAGCAGCCGCACCACGTCGACCCCCACGATCGACGCGGGCAGCACGCCCACCGCCGACAGCACCGCGAACGGTTCCGGCACACCCTCGGGAACATGAAACACCTCGGGGCAGCCGATGGCCGTGGCGAGATCCGCGAGACGACCGGAGCCTCCCGTCACCGGGATGATCCGTTCGGCGAATGTTCCACGCTCCCCACCCACCGCCCGCCACAACGCAGCGAGAACATGCCGTGCGGCCACGGCCGGCCTCAACGCGTCGCCATTCGCATCGACCACGAGCACGGCCCAGCGGTCGAGGAGGTCGTCGCCTCGGGGCATCCCGTTGGGGGCAACAAGATCGAGGAGGCCCTGGGTGGCGTCGTTGTCCATCGCGAAGCCATCATATGACAACCTCGGCCGGCCACCGCGGTCGCCACGTGGGAGTTCGTTATGAAACGGGTGGCAGCACGACTCGACGAGGGCACGGATTCCCTGCACCGGGCCGTCCCTTCCCAGCACGATCACGCGATCAACCCCCTCACGAATCCGTCGGGCCGTTCGCAGCATCGCAAACAGCTCGCTCTCCGGACGGTTCGTGCCATAGTCGGCCAGCAACCGGTCCGGCAGGTCGACGAACGACGTCGTGACCGAAGCTCGATCGCGAGGGCCATCGGCATGCCGATGATCGATGCCGGCGAGCACCTGATCGCGGGCCGCGTCGAGCCGTGCGCTCAGGGTGGCCAGGGCTTCCGGATCGACGATGCCCGCGGCGAACACGGCAGAAGGGTCGTAGTGGATCGGGTCTGCCGGGGGCTTCGGACGAATCACGCTCATGGCGATCTCGGTGTGTTCGGAGGGGTCTACAGGGCATGGATTGGGAGGGGGCGACTCCCGGTGTAGATTCTGGCGGCCGGACTGTAGGCGATCGCCAGACCGGCCATCAAATGCCAGCCCCTCCTTCAGGAACCTCGCCGTGAAAGAACACGATCTCGTCCGCGAACTCGTCGAAAAGAACTCCTCCAAGATCGTGATGGTCGTCGCGGACGGGCTGGGCGGGCTGCCCGTTGAAGCCGGCGGGCGCACCGAACTCGAAACAGCCGCCACCCCCAACCTTGACCGACTCGCCGCCCGTGGCACAAGTGGCTCGAGCGTGCCGGTGCTTCCTGGCATCACGCCCGGCTCAGGGCCCGGCCACCTCGGCCTGTTTGGCTACGATCCGCTCGAGTTCAAGATCGGCCGCGGCGCCCTCGAGGCGACCGGCATCGGCTTCGAGCTCGGCCCCAACGACGTCGCCGCCCGCGGCAACTTTTGCACCCTCGATGCGGAGGGGCGAATCGCCGACCGCCGCGCCGGACGGATCCCGTCGGAGGAGAGTTTTGCGGTCGTTGAAAAACTTCAGGCGGTGAAGATTCCGGGCGTCGAGACCTTCGTGAAGCCCGTGAAGGAGCATCGCTTCGTCGTCGTGTTTCGTGGCCAAGGACTCGACGGCCGCGTCGCCGACACCGACCCTCAGGCCGTGGGCGTGTCGCCGCTCGATCCGCAGCCGGTCGATCCCGCAGCCGCCAAGACGGCCGAGGTCGCCAAGGAGTTTGTGAAGCAGGCTCGTGCGATCCTCGCCAACGAGCCGAAGGCCAATGGCATGGTGCTGCGTGGGTTCGCGGCGAAGCCTGCCCTCCCTTCCTACGAGCAGCTCTATGGGCTTCGGGCCGCCGCCATCGCGGTCTATCCCATGTATAAGGGTCTCGCCCGCCTCGTGGGCATGACGCTCGTGGGCAACGCCCAGACGCTCGACGAACAGATCGATGAACTGGCCACGTGCTGGAACGATTACGACTTCTTTTTCCTCCACTTCAAATACACCGACTCCACGGGTGAGGACGGGGCGTTCGAGCAGAAGGTGAAGCGGATCGAAGAACTCGACCGAGCGATCCCGCGGATCGAATCCCTCAAGCCCGACGTGCTGATCGTGACGGGCGACCACTCCACGCCGAGCCGGCTCAAAAGCCACTCGTGGCATCCCGTGCCCACGCTCCTCGCCGCCGACACCTGCCGCCCTGACGGCCTCACCTCGTTCTCCGAGCGAGACTGTCTCCGTGGGGGGTTTGGCATTTTCCCGGCCAAGCACCTGATGCTGCTGGCCATGGCCCACGCCCAGCGATTCGGGAAGTACGGAGCCTGATCCGCCCCGCCCCTCCGAGCCCACCATGCCCCGCACAACCGACGACGACCTCTTCCAGAGTTCGACGATGACCTTCGGCGAGCACCTGGAGGAGTTGCGGACGTGCCTGATCCGCGCCACCCTCGGTCTGGCGATCGGGGTGGCGATCGGATTCCTCGTGGCCCGTCCCGTCGTGAAGCTCATCGAGGAGCCACTCCGTCGGGCCCTCGGCGACTACTATTCGAAACAGTCGCTGGTCACGGCCGCCGCCTGGGACGAGCGGCATCCCAATGGCCCCGCCCTCTCCTACTCCCAGGCCGAGATTCGGGATGCCGTGGAGCGCCACGGCATGACCTTCGAACTTCGTGAGGTGCATCCCGACCGCCTCCCCCGGGCCATCGGGGCGGCGCCTGCTCTCGCCGAGCCGTCAGGGTCGGGCACCGCCTCCTTCGATGCGAAGGCGCTTGTTCCCGTGCTGCTCTGGCAACCGCTGTCGCGTGATCCGCGGGTGAGCATCACCACGCTCTCCGCTCAGGAGGCTTTCGGGATCTATGTGAAGGCCGCCGTGCTCACCGGCGTGGTGCTCGCCTCGCCGTGGATCTTTTTTCAGCTGTGGACGTTCGTGGCCGCCGGCCTCTATCGTCACGAACGAACGTGGGTGTGGACGTTTCTGCCGATCAGCGTGGCGCTCTTTCTGGCCGGCGTGCTGCTCGCCTTCTTTTTCGTCTTCGACTTCGTGCTGGAGTACCTGCTTGACTTCAATGCCTGGCTGGGACTCGACCCAGACCCTCGCATCAGCGAATGGCTCGGCTTCGTGCTCGTGCTGCCGATCGGCTTCGGCCTCGGCTTCCAGCTCCCCCTGGCCATGCTCTTTCTGGAACGGATCGGGGTGTTCGAGGCCGACGACTACGTGTCCCAATGGCGTCTGGCCGTGTTGGCCATCGCCATCCTGTCGGCGGTGCTGACCCCGGCCGACCCCTACAGCATGCTCTTCCTCGCGGTGCCCCTCTGCCTTCTCTACTTCGGCGGCGTGGGGCTCTGCCGCTGGTTCGGCCGGAACGACAACGCCCGTGCCACGAAGGCGGCCTAGGCCACGAAGGCCAGCCAATAGAAGATGCTTCCGGTCACGGCGGTCAGGAGCAGGTCGATCGCGGCCACCCGGGCCATCGCCCGATGACGAGGCCCGTGGGTGCCCGGTGACGGCGGGTTTGGAAACCGCGACACCGCCTCCCACATCACCCATGCCCAGAGCACGAGCGTGGAGATGGCGAACACCAGGTGGATGCCCAGAGCCACGAGCACCCCGACCGGCCACCAGGGATTCGGCGCCCCGCCCCAGGCCTCGCCTCCCGCCGCCCGCGCCCGCCAGTCGCTGATGAGGCGGATGTCGACTTCGAAGATCACGATGGCCACCAGGAGGGCCGAGACGATGACGATCTGCAGTCGCTTATGAAGGCTGTAGTGGCCACGCTTCGCCGCCATCACGCTGAGCAGCAGCACGGGCAGGAGGGAGAAGAGTCCCACGAGCACGACGTCCATGCCGATCGACGCGCGGGAGCCGAGAAAACCATCGACGCCATGGGCCGTGAGGGCGGGGGCGGTCACGGCACAGGGAAGGCTGGGCATCCTGAACATCAAAAAAGGATCGATGAAACGGGCAGGAGGCGGGATTGTAGCCGAAGGGCCGCGAACGGATACCATCGTGGCACCCCAGGCCGAGTGGCGAAACTGGCAGACGCACGGGACTTAAAATCCCGTATCCCGAAAGGGGTGTGCGGGTTCGATCCCCGCCTCGGCCACTGGAAAACCATCGGACGAACGAGCCGGCCTTGCTCGCGGGGACGGGGGGCCGCTATCACCCCGCCCATGCCGCTCCCCCCGAACCCCGTTGCCGCCGCCGGAAGCCCGCATCCCTTCTCGGCGCCGATCTGGCTGCCGTGGGTGTGCGCCCCGATGTTCTTTCTCCTGCCGATCGGCGGGTGCGGAATTGCCGGCACCATGCGTCGCCCCCCCATCGCCACCACCGAGGTCACCGCACGACCACCCCTGCCAGGACCGGTTCCGATGGCGACGGTTGCGACGGTCATGACACCTCGGCGGTAAAGTCGGCGGCCGTTGGTGGCGTGGAGCCTCCCGGCGCACTAGTTTTGCTCGTGGGTTCCGGTCCCGGCGCCCACGGAGATTCTTCATGTCCCTTCGATCCCGGATCGCGCTCGTGGCCACCGTCCTGGTGGTGGCTGCCGTGGCGGTCAACACCGTCCTCCAGACACTCGCCGCGCGGCAGGCCATTCTCGAGCAGGCCCGCACCAGTGCCGATGGCATCGCCGGCATGCTGGCCCGTGTGACGGCGTTTGCGGAAGACGTTCCCTCCGCGGTTGAAGACGAGATCGGCCGTCACATGGTGGCGGAGGCTCGTCTGCTCGCGGCGTATGTCGCCGCAGGCGCCACGGCGGGCACCCCCCTGGCCGACATCACCGACCGGCTTCGATCCATCACCGATGACACGGTGCTCGATCAGATGTGCGTCACCGGAACCGACGGCGTCTGCACCATCGACACGGAGCGTCCCGCGGAGCCGTTCGTGTTTTTGGCCGATCCGACCAAGCAGCCCGAAGCCCACGTCTTTCATCGGCTCCTGACCGGCGAACTTCCCGCCGTGGTGCAACGGGTTCGGGAACGTGACCAGGATGGCAGGGTGTTCAAGTATGCCGGGGTGGGCGGCCTCGACATGCCTCGCATCGTGGAAGTGGGCATGGAGGCGACCTTTCGCGAACGCCTCGACAAAACCCTCGGTGTTCGCCGGCTCGTGAGCGAGATCGTTGGCGGTGACATCCGAGAAGTGGCCATTTTCGATCGTCAACTCAACCCCGTCGTCAGCCGGCGAATGGATGCGACGGGCACGGCCAGTGACGTGGCCCTGTCGCTCCCGCCGGAGGACGCCGCCCTCGTTCGCGACTGCCTCACGTCCCGGACACCCGTGGGCCGGTTCACCGGGGAGTCCTATCGGGTGGCCGCGCCCGTCGCCCCGTCGGATGGCCGATCCTCCGGTGCGGTGCTCGTGAGCCTCTCCACCCAATCCAGCCGCGACGTCCTCTGGTGGCAGGCAGCGGCCGCGGCGGCATCGTTTCTGGTCGTGGGCCTTCCCGGCGTGCTCGGGGCCATCTGGCTGGCAGGATCGATCGCCGATCCGATCCGCAAAGCCCTCACCGTCGCCGAATCGATCGCGGAAGGCGATCTCACCGGTACCGTGGAGCCGGCAGGCGGGCATGAAATGGGCCGGCTGCTCGGCTCCTTCCAGCGGATGACGCAGTCGCTCGGCAGCCTGATCGGAAGGATTCAGGCGGCGGGAGAACGCCTCTCGAGCGTTGAGATCGACGCCTCGGCCGCTTTGGCGCGTCAGGATCGGGCCACCCGCAGCGTGAGCGGATCCGCGAACGAAATCGCGGCGGCGGTCACCGAAATCACCGCCACGGGCGAGCAACTGCTCGGCGCCACCAACAGCGTGATGGGCATCGCCCGCGAGGCGGCCCAGGTGGCCGAACAGGGCCGTGGAGGTCTCGAGAGCATGACCGCGTCGATGGAACATCTCGATGAAGCGATGAACGCGTTCACCCGGAAACTGGCGACCATCAGCCAGCGGGCCAGCGGCATCACGTCGGTGGTGACGACCATCGCGAAGGTGGCCGAACAGACCAACCTCCTCTCGGTGAATGCCACGATCGAAGCGGAAAAGGCCGGCGAGTCAGGCCGTGGCTTCAGGATCGTGGCCCAGGAGATCCGCCGACTGGCCGACCAGACCGCCCTGTCGACGAAGGACATCGAGCGCATGGTTCGCGACATGCAGGCCGCCGTCGCGAGCGGCACGATGGAAATGGACCGTTTCCGCAACGAAGTGAGTGGCCGAATCGGCGAAGTGGCCCAGGTGAGTGAAAAACTCGGCCGCATCATCGAACCGGTGCAGTCCGTCACCCGCTCCCTCGAGTCGGTTCACGAGGGGATGGAATCGCAGTCGCAGGGCGCCCGCCAGATTCGCGACGCGATGGAGACGCTCCGGGGCGAGGCGAGCGACTCGGCCGCATCGCTCGCCGCCTTCTCCGCGTCGCTCGACGACCTCCGCCGTGCGATCGCCGAGCTCAACGAGGAGGCGACCCGGTTTCGCACGCAGGGCTCATCCCCTCCCTCGGCCCCGACGTCGGTGTAACCGATCCTCGACGGCATCCGGGATCTGCGGATCGCTGGCTCGGGGACGGCCCACGTCGCCGCCTCGCGGTCCGACGGATGGCCGCAGCGGCCCAAGGCTCCTCGAGCGTTTGCCGATCCCCTCGCCCTCCCTCTCCGCGGTGCCACGAAGGCGACCGGCGGGCGTTGGATGCTTTACCGGATGGTTTCGGCGTGTCGGGAGGCCTGACGGTTTGCGAGGAATCGTCGCAGCCCCGTGACGATCCGATGGGCGGGCTGCCCACCCGACTCGACGTGGATCGGGGTCGACCCGTCTTCCGTGACAATCACCTCCACGTCGTCGGCAGCAAGATCCTCGCCGCCGAGGAGGTCCCCGGAGACACCCTCGGTGCCGTTCGACTCGTCACGAGGCGAAACCTGGGCCACGACGAAGTTGTCGCGGGCGAACGCATTGAAGTCGGGGTCTTGGATGAGGCTGGTCACCTTGGTCTTGGCACCGGCATCCCCCGGCCGGGAAACGAGCAGGAGCATGGGCTTCCGGGTATCCCGGGCGGTCTCCACGGCGTCGTCCATCGTGGAGAGCACCTGGTCGCCCTCGGCGTCAGCCGGTTGGCTGGCGAGGATCGGGGCCGGAACGTGCTTCTTGAAGGCGGTCAGCCAGGCCTCGGGCGACTGCCCCTGGTAGCCCGACTGGCCCATGATCTTGACCCCATCCGGGGCGATCAGGATGGTGTTGGGGAAGCTTCGAACCCCGTATTTGATGCACACACGCGACCGGGCGTTGCGCTCCTCCTGGGAAATCCCCTGCTGGGGCAGGTCGATCATCAGGAGGATGACGCGGTCCTGGGCCCATTCGAGAAACAGGCTCGAATCCAGCACCTTTTTCTCGAGCGTGACGCAGTGGGGGCACCAGTCGCTGCCGGTGAAGAGGGTCAGAACGGGCCGTCCGGTCCGCTCGGCCTCGGCCATGGCCTGGTCGTAGTCACGAATCCAGCGATCGGAGGCGATGGCTGAGCCCGTGAGCGCCAGGACCGCGACGAGTGCCGCCACGCCCCACGACCGCCCGGCCCCAACGACTCGGAACCGGAACTCCAACCATCCGCCACTGCTGGTCAAACTCATCGCGTCTTGCCTCCGTGCCTTTCCCTACCCGATTCATCGGGCAGGCTCGGCCATGGCCGCGAGCGGCCTTGGACCGAAATCCCGCGAAAAGGCTACCGGTAGGAGGCAGGCCTGTAAAACTATGCCGTTTGTGCAGCCTACGTATATCTCCTATCTTGCCAGCGTTGAGTCTGATCATTGGACTTACGTCAAAAACGCCCTCCGGAATAAGTGCGTTTTTTCTTTCGACGAGTCTCTCGAGCCCGTCCAAGCCCAAGGCCGTAAGGCCTGGGACACGCGCTGCTCCACCATCCGACGCCGT
>JAFMIU010000019.1 GCA_017853835.1 Pirellulales bacterium
AAGAGTCGGATAGCCTGCGGCGGTCTGCGTCTGCGTGCCGCTGGCCACGTTGATCACGATCGAACTCGGCGCCGAGCCGTGGGTGAACACGAGATTGATGTCGTTGCCCGTGTTCGTGATCGAGAACGTGCCGCCCGACAGCGAGTTGGCAAAGCCACCCGTGCCATTGGCCGCACTCGTCACGATCTGAAACTTCGTCGCGTCGAAGCCGGTGATGCCACCGGCTGCGGTCGCGATCTTCCAGGTGTAGTCGCTTGCGGCATTGAAGTTGGAGGCGTTGCCGCTGGTGTCGGGGTTGATGCCCGAGAGCGTCCAGAGGTTGACCTTGAAGGGATCGCCGCTCGTCGAATCAACCGACAGCGAGCCGCCCACGTTCAGAAGATCCCACGAGTTGGCCGCGCCGGCCGAGCCGGTGGCGCTGAGCATCTGCCAGTTGTAGTTGGCGCCGCTCACCAAGGAGACGTTGCCCGTGATGGTGAGGGTTCCGGGGCTTGCGCCCGGCGCGAGCGTGGCGCCCGAGGCGAGCGTCACGGCCCCGCCCACGGTGCCCGTGCCGCCGAGCGTTGCCCCTGAGGCCACGTTCACGGCACCCGTGGCCGCGGTGTTGTTGCCGTTCACAAGCAGCACGCCCGCCGCGATGGTGGTGTTGCCGGTGTAGGTGTTGGTGCCGCCGAGGGCCCAGGTGCCAGCGCCGGTTTTGGTGACCGAGAGCACGTCACCGACGGGATCGGTGCCGTTGGTCAGCTGGCTCGCGACGGTGTTTTTGCCGGTGCCCGCTCCACCAAGGGTGAGCGTGCGGGCGCCCGTGCCGGCGAGCACGTTGGCCCCACCGCCGCTGCCGTAGGTCACCGCCCCGGCGCCGGTCGATTCGAGCGTGGCGCCGTTCACCCCGATCGTGAAGAGGCGGTCGGTCGAAGAGTTGCTCGCGCCGGTGTAGCGGAGCGTTCCACGATCAAGCACCAGGTTGGCCGCAGCGCTCGACGATGAGCCGAACGTGCTGCTCGCTCCGGCGTTCGACACCTGGCTCACCGAGAGCGTGCTGGCGAAGTTGATGGCCGAAGTTCCCGTCACGGAGTTGCCGCTGCGAGTGGCGATACCATTCTGGGCGGTGATCATGGTCACGCCCTGAATGGTCGTTGCCCCCGAATACGTTTGATTGCCGGTGAGCACCACGGTGCCGCCGTTGGTGTAGGCGACCGCGTTAGCTCCCGTGCTCGCATTGGCTCCCAGCGTGAGCGTGCCGCTCATGCCGCCCCAGCGGTAGCCTGTGGCGCCCGGCGTGACGACGCCGGTGTAGGTCATGTTGCCGTCACTCGCGACGCTCATGCCGGATGCCGTGGCCAGAGCGCCAGTAGCACTGAAGTCGAGGTTCGCGGCGGAGTCGCTCGCGGGGAGGGCGAGATACCCGGCCGAAGCGGCAGTGATCTTCGATGCGAAGACGCCGAATCCCGGGTCGGCAGTGCCCGGCTTGTAGCTCACACCGCCAGCCGCGTTGGCAGCGATCGTCGAGCCGGTGCCGACGGCACCGCCGGTGCCGCTGACACCGCCGGTGATGGCCCCGTAGGAGCCCGCCGTGCCGAACACGAGCAGGCCACCGCTCACGCCCACCGAGCCCGAGATGGTGTTGTTGGGGTTGGTGAACTCCGCGCGGCCGGTGCCCCGCTTGTGGAAGCTGCTGGTCGTGTAGGGGTCGACGGTGGCGTCGAGCGCGTTGACGATCGATCCGGAGATGATCGTCGTGCCCGGGCCGTCGAGCGTGAAGAGGCGGCCCACCAGGTCGGTTGCGGTCGTTAGCGCTAGGGCCGGCGATGCCGTGCCCCCCGCCATGGTAAGCGTCTTGCCGGCGATCAGGGCGTTGCCGAAGGCACGGTTATTGTTGCTCTGACCAAGCGTCGTGGCGAACGTGAGCGAGTGCGAGCCTGTCACGGCCACTGGGTTACCCATCTGAATGCGGGTGTTATTCGCAAGCACCCGGGCGTCGTCGTTTGACTGAAGCTCGGCTCCCCAGTTTTGGATGTTGTTGTTCGACGCCGTGACCTGGCCGAGGCCGAGTGCATTGTCGGCCGCCAGTACGTACTGCTGGCGATTGATCGTCACCGACGCCGTGCTCGTCTGCGACTGGAGCAGCGTGAATACGGCGGCTGGATTCTGGTTGTTGGCCCCGAGCACGAGCGAGCCGCCGTTCGTCCAAAGGCCGTTGATCACGGTGTTGACGGGCGTCAGGCCGGCGTTGTCCTTGAAGACGTTGATTTGGAGCTGTCGCGAGGTGGTGAGATCGATGGCGTCGTAGAGGGGAATCATGCTCGTCGAGCCCGTGCCGATCGTGAGCGTCTGGCCGGTCGTCATGGAGTTGGTGATGGCACGAGTGCCACCGGCCAGGCCGAAGGAGCCGCTGAACGTCAGGCTCTGCGTGCTGGTGTTCGCGACATCGACATTGGCATTGAGAATCACCGGGGCCGAGATGCGATTGATGCTGCCGGCCACTCCGATGCTGTTGATGGCACCGTTGAGCCCGAGGGAGCCGCCGCTGCTCGTGATGTCGGTGGTGACGGGGGAGGTGGCTCCGCCGAGCGTAAGGGGGCCGACATTGATCGCAGTGGGGCCCACGTCGACCGTCAGGCTGGAGGTGAGACCGATCGAAAGCGAGGCCGTGTCGGCCGCTGTGATCGGTGCGGTGCCGGGAGTGTCGCTAGCCCAGTTGACGGGATCATTCCACTGCTGGGTGCCACCGGCGGGCACATTCCACGTGTAGGTGCCAGCGAGGGCCCGAGTGGTGGGTGCCAGCAGCAGGCCGGAGGCCGCGAGCACGGCCACGCAGAAGCGACGATGGAACATTGGATTCACTCCCCTGAAGTTAGACGTCCTGCACCCAGCCGCAAACCATTGGACCGAGATAGACCGCCGCAAAACCATCCCCCTCTCGCGTTGGCCACAAGGACACGCACGCGATGACGTAACTGAGAGAAGTCTACTCCTGCCGATGTGTCCTGCTCAAGTAACTCAAGCGAGAGAAATCGCTTCTTCTGGCGAAACTATCGGGGGCGAGTTGCGCCGGTGCGACGGGCCGCGTCTTCGGCACAGGCAACGAAAAAGCCCTGCACCCATGGGAGTGCAGGGCTTCTCGTTGGTTCTTCCGAGGGGAGGCCCTTCGAAGAAGACTCTGAGCCGTCAGTCTCGGGAGCGGCGGCGGATCAAAAGGAAAACGCCCGCACCGGCCAGCCCGGCGAGCATGGTGGAGGGCTCCGGCACCACCACCAGCTGCAGGCTGCCCGACTGGAAGTAGGCCGACTTGCCCGAACCCAGGTCATAGGCGTTGGCGGAACCGAAGTTGGCCAGGCCCGTCGTGTTCACGTTGCCGGCGATCAGCGTGTAGGTGCCGTCGGGCGTGCTGCTCGACAGGCCGATGATGTCGTCCACGCCGAACGTCGAGGGGGACACGAACGTGGCGGTGCTCGACACCGTCAGTGGATTCGTCGGGTTGAACGTGAGCGTCGACCCAGCGGCGAAGCTGATCGAGGTGAGCGTTCCGGAACCGCCGATCGCGGCACCGCTGGCCACGGTGAGTGGCCCGGAGCCAAGCGCGCCATTGACGACGAGCTTGCCGGCCGACACCGTCGTGGCCCCGGTGTAGGTATTGATGCCGTTGAGCGTCCATGTGCCGGCCCCGGTCTTCGTGAGCGACAGCGCGGCGGCACCATCCGCCAAGATGCTGCCGAGCACACCGTCGCCAGCCCCTGCCAGCGTGAGCGTGGCGGCCGACGACGGTCCGACGTTGGCCCCGCCGCCGCTGCCGAGCGTCACGAGCCCCGCTCCGGCCGACTCGATCGTTGCCCCCGCTGGGCCCACGGTGAAGAGCCGGTCGGTCGAAGTGGCCGACGCACTGTTCACCTTCAACGTGGCCCGGTCGATGACGAGGTTGCTCGCGCCGCTCGACGACGCGCCGAGCGAACTTGCCGAGCCGGCGTTGCCGAGGGAGGCCACTGACAGGGTGGTGGGCAGGTTGGTGCCCGCAGTGCCGGTCAGGGAGTTGCCAGTGCCAGACACGATGCCATGCTGGGCAGAGACCATGGTGACTCCCTGCACCGTCGTGGCGCCCGAGTAGCTCTGCGAGCCGGCCACCACCACTGTGCCTCCGTTGGTGTATTTCACTGTGTTGGCCCCCACGCTGGCATTCGCCGGCAGCGTGAGCACGCCCGAGGTGCCGCCCCAGTTGTAGCCAGCAGCCCCCGGCGTCACGACGCCGGTGTAGGTCATGTCTCCGTCACCGACGACGCTCAGGTTCGGAGCCCCCGCGAGCGTGCTGGTGAAGTCGAGGTTGGCAGCCGAGTCAGACGCCGGTAAGGCGAGGAAGCCGTAGTTGGTGCCGGAACCAGTGAGCCTGGAGGCGAAGGTGGCCCAGCCAGCGTCACCCGTGCCGGGGCCGTAGCTCACGCCGCCGGCCGTACCGGTGCGGATCAAGGCCGTGCCGTAGGAGCCCGCCGTGCCGAATACAAGAAGGCCGCCGTTCGCCTGCCACGTGCCCGAGAGGGTGTTCGTGGCGTTGGTCACCTCAAGACGGCCCGACCCCCTCTTCGTCACTGAACCGAGAAGCGTATTTGAAGTCAGGTCATTGACGATCTGGCCGTTGATCACGGTCTTGCCGGTGCCGTCAAACGTCAGCGTTCTTGCCGCCGAGGACGAACTGTCGATCACGACCCGACCATTGAGGTTCACCTGCTTGCCAATCGGGAGGATGTTGCCCAACGCACGATTGTTGCTCTGGGTAAACTCGCCGCTGAACGTCAGGGAGTTTGAGCCTGTGACCGAAAGCGAGTTCCCCGCAGCGAATCGCGCGTTGCCGATCGAGCGATCGCCGCCCACCGCTTTCAGGGTCGCTCCCCAGGTCGGTTGGTTGTTGTTGGACGCCGTGACCGTGCCAGTGCCGAACACGTTGTCCGCCAGCAGTTCGTAGGCCTGACGGTTGATCGTGACGTTGGCAGGGCTCGTCTGCGAGAGCATGAGCCGATACACCGCCGACGGGTTTTGGTTGTTGTTTCCGAAGATCATTTGGCCCGACACGCTTGGGCCGCCGCCCCAGGTGGCGTTGACGACCGTTGTCTGCGATGCCGTGCCCGAGGCGTTGTTGAAGTTTTGGATGGTGAAGTTGCGGGCATTCCCCGGTACGAGTACTTCGTAGAGCTGGATCAGGCTGCCGCTGCCGCCGCCGAGCGTGAGCGTTTGGCCGGTGGTCATCAGGTTGCTCACCACCACCGACACTCCCGTTTGACCGATCACCGAACTTTCGATGCTGAAGTCGCGGGTGCTCGTGTTGGTGATGTCGGTGTTCTTGCCGAACAGCACCGGTGCCGAAATCTTGTTGACCGAACCGGCGACGCCGCCGCTCGTAATCTGCACGTTTGCGGCCTGGGCCGACTGCCCGAGGATGAACCACGAGGTGCCGGTGACGTTGGTCGTCACCGCGCTTGACGTTCCACCGAAGGTGCCGGAGCCGATGATCGTCGATCCGGAGGTGGTCACGGCATCGAGGTCAACCGTGAGGTCGCTCGCCAGCCCCACGCCAAACTGCACCGTATCCGCCGAGCTGTTAGGGATGCCGCTTGCCGTGCCCGACCAGTTGAGGGCGTCGTTCCAAGCCTGGCTGCCGCCCCCGAGGACGTTCCAGGTGAAGTCGGCGGCCGACGCGGTCTGCGCAGTCGCGACTCCGGAGAAGATTGCCACGATCGTGGCCAGGCCCCTCAGAAGGGGCGAACGGAAGATGGACATATTTTTTCTCGCTCGGGAACTCGTGCGGTTGATGAGAGGCCAACGGGTGTCGGCCGACACGGATCGACACCAAGAGAGTCCGGCGGAGGCGAATCGCTACGTTGCGCATCTCCCCGCCCGACTTCCAACAAGAAGAAATGCAGACCGCGTGCCACGTACCGTTGGGAAAACGGTTTTTTTCAAAATGTTGGTTTCGTCCGAGGAAAGCCAGCGTGCGAAAATGCCGACAATTCGAACCTTTTTTTTCCGAAAGCCTGCGATGGAGCGATTCGTACCAGCGACCGGTGCGTTTCACTCCGGGGGGGTGGAGCGAATCGCATCACCAAGGACGTGGCCCTCATCGCCAAGCCGCCGCGGGCTCGATTAGTTGCGCCATGGAGGCCATGATCTCATCGTTCTTGGTGCCTCTTCGACAACCTTCAACCAGAACTGACACAAGGATGCGAGGTCTTCCTTGTCACAAAAAAACCCCCGCACTCGCGGGGAGTGCGGGGGCTCTCGTATGGCATCGTTCATGCAGCCGGGGGAAGGCTGCGTGACGAGCGAGTGGATCAGCCGCGGGATCGGCGACGGATCATCACCGTGATAAAGGCTCCAGTGGCGACGGCCGCCATGCTCGACGGCTCCGGCACCACCACCAGCTGCAGGCTGCCCGACTGGAAGTAGGCATAGGAGCCGAGTGAGCCGTAGGAGTAGGCGTTGCCGATTCCCACGTTGTTGACCCCGGTGAGGTCAACGTTGCCGGCCACGATCGTGTAGGTGCCGGCCGGAGTCGAGTCGTCGAGACCCGTCAGGTTGGCGACACCAAACCCGCTCGCAAACGACATCGTTCCCGTCGCGGTGATCGACGGGCCGCCGGTGCTGAAGGCCAGCGTGGAGGCATTGCCCATGGCGAGGAAGGCCCCGCTGGACACCGTCACAGCCCCCGTGCCGAGCTGGCCGTTGACCACCAGCGTGCCCTCCGACACCGTCGTCGTACCCGTATAGGTGTTGACGGCGTCGAGCGACCACGTGCCGGCCCCCGTCTTGGCGAGCGAAAGCACACCGCCTCCGTTGGCAAGCACGCTGCCGAGGGCACCGTTCCCCGCTCCCGCGAGCGTGAGCGTGGCCGCCGAGGACGGGCCGACATTGGCACCGCCGCCGCTGCCGATCGTCACGAGGCCCGCCCCGGCCGACTCGATCGTGGCGCCCGCTGGCCCCACGGTGAAGAGCCGGTCGGTCGACTGAGCGGTCGCGCTGTTGACCCGAAGCGTGGCTCGGTCGATCACGAGGTTTCCGGCGGCGTTCGACGAGGCTCCCAGCGAACTGGCGGAACCAGCGTCGCCGAGCGACGTCACTTCGAGCGTCGTGGGAAGGTTGAAGGTCTGCGTGCCGTTGGTGTTCTGGCCGTTGGTGATATAGACCTGGGCCGAGGCATACTGCACGCCCTTGATCGTGGTGACATCGGTGTAGTCGGGCGAACCGTTCACCACGACGCTACCGCCGTTGGTGTACGTCACCTTGTGGGCTCCCGTACCGGCGTTCGCGCCAAGCGTGAGCGTGCCCTGCGGGCCGCCCCAGTTGTAGCCCGCGGCTCCCGGGGTCACGACGCCGGTGTAGGTCATCACGCCGTCACCGGTGACGCTCAGGTTCGGAGCCGTCGCCAAGGCGCCCGATCCGCTGAAGTCGAGATTCGACGCAGCATCGCTGGCCGGCAGGGCGAGATAGCCGGTGCCGCCAGTGAGCTTGCCGGCGAAGGTGGCGAAACCCGCGTCGGCCGTGCCCGGAGCGTAGCTCACACCACCGGCGGCGTTGGCGACGATCGTGGAACCTGCACCGCCGTAGGACCCTGCGGTGCCAAACACGATCAGGCCGCCGTTGGTCGACCAGGTGCCACTGATGGTATTGGCGGGATTGGTCACCTCGAGACGACCGCTTCCCCGCATGGCGATGCTGCCCACCACCGTGTTGTCGGTGATGTTGTTGTTCACCACGCCGCTCATCACGGTGCGGCCCGTACCGTCGAGCGTGAGCGTGCGGGCAGTCGGGTCGGCCGACTTGATGTTGACATAGACCGGGCCACTGAGCGTCCACGTCTTGCCGGCATCGAGGTTGTTGCCCACGTTGCGGTTGTTGGTCACGCCGAAGTTGCCGGTGAACTCGATCGAGTTGGAGCCGGCGACCGCGAAGTTGTTGCCCACCAGGATGGACGAGTTGCCCACCACGCGGGAGTCGTCGGTCGACTGCCAGACACCGCCCCAGTTGGTCTGGTTGCTGTTGTTGGCGGTCAGCGTGCCGACACCAAACGGATTGTCGGCGGACAGGATGTACTTCTGGCGGCCGGTGTTGACCGAGGAAGCGCTCGTCTGCGACTGCAGCAGCGTGTAGGTCATGCCGGCGTTGCGGCTGTTGGAGTCGTCGCCAAACTTGATCGTGCCTGGGCCCTCCCATGCCGCATTGACCGTGGTGGCCTGGCTGATGCCGCCGGTGGCGGTGGAACTGAGGTTGCGGAACTCGAAGTTACGGGCGGTGCCGACGCCCAAGGTGGCGTCGTACAGCTGGATCGTGCTGAGAACACCACTGCCAACGGTGAGGGTTTGGGCCGTGGCATTGTTGAGCAGCACCTGGTTTCCGCCAGCCTGCTGGACGTTGCCGCTGATGTGCAGCGGCTGCGTGCTGGCGGCAGCAAACTCGGTGGTGCCGTCGGAAAGCCTCACCGCGGCCGAAATCACGTTGGTCACGCCGGCCACGCCCGCGCTGGTGATCGTGGCATTGCCGCTTGCGTCATTCAGGATCAGAGTGCCACCGGCGCTGGCAATCTCCGTTGCGACCGCGTTGGATGAGCTGCCCATCGTCAGATTGCCGATGGTGACATCCGTCAGGAGATCGATGCCGGTAGCTCCCGCCAGGGCGACGTTCAGGTTGGCGTCGTCCGTGTTGGCGTTCGGATAGGCCGTATTCGGATCCCAGTTGGCCGTGTTGGTCCATTGCTTGGCCAGGCCAGAGCCACCGGCCCAGGTGTAGGTCGTCTGCTGGGCTGAAGCAGACTGAACAGCAACCGCGGCCGTGATGGCAGCCAGTGCGGCGATCGTGGAAAACTTACGAAACATGAAGCGATCCCCCTATGAATAGAACCGAGCGGGCCGATGGGTTGAGTGACGAATCCCTGCAAAACACCGGGCGTCACTTGTGACCCGCCCCAAACGCTTGCGAGTTCGACAGTAGGGCAATCGTTTGGAGATCACAACCCCGTAAGCATGTCAGACACCCGAGAAAGTGACGAATCGGGCATTGACAGGGACGAATCGGGCGCCAGCGAAACTATCGACACGGGATTGCGCGAGGAGGCCTCCCTCGCCCAGGTGGGGCGGCGCACGGTTGTGAACGGAATGCTTCAATGCGGGTGATCACGAACCATGAGGAGACCGACATGAGATGCGACGATGAGTCACGCGTGCGATCACGAAAACGCGTGGCCTTCATGGCCGCGCTGGCGATGGCCATCGCGGGCACGACGGCTGGTGTGGCGATCGCGCAGGGTTCGAGCGACTACGAGCAGGTGATCGCCGGCCGCGCCGACAAGATCATCGCCACGCTTGGTGATGTCGGCGATGAGGCGCGTGGCCGTGTGCGGGAGGCGCTGCTCGAGTTCTATCGTTCCACCAACGTATGGCACGAAACGAACGGCGCGCGCCGCAAGGAGCTCAAGAGCCAGCAGGACGAAACGGCGAAAGCCGAGCTCGCGAAGCTCGAGGAGGATCTTGGCGCGGTACGTGCGCGATTCGTGCAGGGGCTTTCAGCCGACCTCTCTTCCGAGCAGGTGGCGAAGGTGAAGGATGGCCTCACCTACAATGTCCTCCATGTGACGGAGAAGGCCTACGGCGAGATGATCGAGCGGCTCACCGATGAGCAGAAGCAGAAGATTCACGAATGGCTCGTGGAAGCCCGCGATCTGGCGATCAGCGAGGGGAGTTCCGAGGCCAAGCACGGCGTCTTCGGGAAGTTCAAGGGACGGATCAACAACTATCTCAGCCAGCAGGGGTATGATCTGAAGGCGGAGGAGAAAGGCTGGCAGGCCCGGCGCACGGCGGCTGCCGCCGGCAACACCACGAAGGAGTCGAACTGATGGCAGGCGAATCGAGTCGAAGGGATCGGATCGGGGCGTGGCTGGTTGTGATCGCGGCATCGCTCGTGGCCGTTCGGCCCGCGGCCGCGCAGTATCCCCAGATGACCGACGACGTGCGGCGACAGTCGGAGGCCGAGAAGGCCGCCGCCGATCGCCGGAGCGACGAGGCCTTTGCACGCGCGATGCCCGAGATCGAGGCGTGGGCAAAAAAGGGCAAGCCCTTCATTCAGGATGCCTCGAAACCCTCCGACCTGCCTCAGGCGACGATCCCTGCGTTTCCCGGTGCCGAGGGGGGCGGCATGCACTCCTTCGGCGGCCGAGGTGGCAGGGTCTTCGTCGTGACCACGCTCGACGACTCCGGGCCCGGCAGCTTTCGCGAGGCGTGCGAGGCCGGCGGGCCGAGGATCGTGGTGTTCAACGTGGCCGGCATCATCCGGCTGAAGGATCGCATCCGGATCCGCGCTCCCTACATCACCATCGACGGCAGCACGGCGCCCGGTGACGGCGTGTGCATCGCAGGCAACACCGTCGAACTCGACACCCACGACGTGATCGTGCGGCACATGCGGTTTCGTCGTGGCGAAACCTATGTGGGGGATCGCAACGATTCGATCGGCGGCAACCCGATCGGCAACATCATGATCGACCACGTGTCGGCGAGCTGGGGGCTCGATGAAAACATGAGCATGTATCGCCACATGTACCACCCGACCGATGGCGGCAAGGATCTCAAGCTGCCGACGGTCAACATCACGATCCAAAACAGCATCTTTTCCGAGGGGCTCAACACCTACCACCATGCCTTTGGTTCGACGATCGGCGGCACCAACTGCACCTTCATGCGAAACCTCTGGGCCAACAACACCGGCCGCAACCCGAGCATGGGGATGGGGGGCGATTTCACGTTCGTCAACAACGTGATCTACAACTGGCGGCACCGCACCACCGATGGCGGCGACGGCACGAGCCGCGTGAACTCGATCAACAACTACTTCAAGCCCGGACCGGGCACGCCGGAGGGCAGGCCGATCGCCTGGCGGATCCTCAAGGCCGAGTCGCGGACGAAGCCACCGGCCGAGAAGGAGTTTGGAAAGTTCTACGTGGCCGGCAACGTCATCGAGGGCAACGCCAAGGTCACGGCCGACAACTGGGACGGCGGCGTGCAGTTTGCCGACGTGGAGGACATCAAGGGCGAAAGCCTCGACGACTACAACCGGAAGTATCGCTACCCGAGCCAGATGGCGGAGCCCTTCCCGATGGCGCCGCTGCGGATCACGACGGCCCAGGAGGCCTATGACGAGGTGCTCGCCAACGCCGGTGCCACCCTGCCCCGCCGCGACCCCGTGGACGAGCGGGTGGTCGGCATGGTGAAGCGAGGGGATGTGGGCGCGCCGGTGGTGGAGCCCGATCTCTTCGACAAGCTCAACAAGGTGAAGTACACCGAGGAGCGGGTGCACGAGCTCGTGCGGCTCGTGCCGCTCGGGTTCATCACCGATCCGGCGCAGGTGGGCGGCTATCCCGAGTATCGCGGTGTGCCCCACGCCGACGCCGATGCCGACGGCATGCCGGATGACTACGAGAAGGCCAACGGTCTCAATCCGACGAGTGCCGCCGATGCGGCGGCCGACCCGGATGGTGACGGCTACACGAACATCGAGGCGTTTCTCTACCGCATCCCAGCCGGCTCGCGGTGATCGCGAACATGCCATGGGCTACGCGGTTGGCCGCGCCGGTCCCACGGCTTACGCCGTTGGGCTTCGACGGAGGCAGGCGCGGTGCTTTCTGTCCAAGCCCAAGGCCGTGAGGCCTGGGAACGGCCGTGCTATGCCGCCCGACGCCGTTGGGCCCGACGTCGATGGGCCGCTGCCGCTCCAATCGCGGCCGTGATCGCGGGGGCGAAGGTCGACGGCTCCGGCACCGCTGCCACGGCGCCGACGGCTGCGTAGGGGCCCGCGTCGAAGAGCCCCGTCGTCACAAACTCCGCCGCGTCGAGAAGGTCCACCAGCCCGTCGCCGTTGAAATCCCCCGCTTCCCACGTGCCGAGGGCCCCCGTGTCAAAACTCCCCAGCGCCACGAAGTTGGCCGCATCGAGCAGGTCGATCGCCCCGTCGAGATTGGTGTCGCCCGTCGCCGCGGCCGTGGCGATCACCGACGTCGGGGTGTACGTGATCGCCAGACGCTTGAGGTCGCCGAGGGCGAGGCCGTCGATGCCCGCAAAGGTGCCCTGCACGGCGCTCCCCGTGAGGATCGTATGGGGCACGAGCCACGCGGGATCGTAGCCCTCGATGGTGCCGATGGAGAGGTGGGCATCGCCGATCGACACGCGTCCTGACACGGCCAGACGGTCGTGGGCTGGCGCACTCGATTGAAAGGTCGTGGCAGCCGTCGCGCCGCCAAGGTCGATCGCCACCCCGCCGGCGTCGATCGCGATGCTCCCGGTGATCGTTGTACGCCCGGCGATGCCCGCATCGCCCGGCGCCACCACGGCATCCCCTGCGATCCGCAGCGTGCCGAGTGCGGCGGTTGTGCTCGAGCGAATCTTGGCGACATTCACCGCCGCCGCGGCGAGCGTGCCCCCCGTGATCTCGAGAAGCCCGCTCGTGGCGGAGCCCGTCATGATCGTGCCGCCGACCACGAGGCTTCCTCCCTGGAGCGACACGCGGCCGTTGGTGCTGGCGGCGGCGCCAATCACCAGATTGCCCGCCAAAGCCAGTCGGCCGGCCGTGATGGCGACCGTCGGTGCCTGACCGGCCACGAGCGACGCTCCTACCTGCACGAGACCAGCCTGCTGGCCCATCGCGTCGATCGCGATCGTGCCCGAGTTGATCTGCACCGTGTCGAACCGCGACGGCTGCCAGCCGGTGGTCCAGTTGGATTGGAGCGCGAAGCGGCCGGTGCCTCCGACGAACACCGCCGGCGACGGCGCGGGCCAGGTTGTCACGTCGTGCAGATACTCCTCGAGATCGGTGTAGCCGTCGGCGTCGAAATCGCCCGCGGCGTTGGCTACCGTCGGGTCGAGGCCGTTGGCCCGCTCCCAGGTGTCGGGCATGCCGTCGCCGTCGGTGTCCCAGCCGGCCGCACGGGTCTGGAGCGGTGCGTTCTTCAGGGCATACCACTCGGCGCCGTCGTTGGGATCGGAAGGGTTGTCGGCCCACGCGATGATCTTGCCGGTGCCCGTGCGGGTTTCCTGAATGATGCGCTCGTCCACCGTGTCGGCCACGGCATCGCGGGTCCACCAGTTGGCCCCGACATAGTTCAGCACCCTGTCGAAGGCCGTCGTGGCGGAATCGGTGATGCCCACATAGCCGACGTCGTAGGGGGCTCCGACAAACGTCGACGAGCCGAAGTCGGAGTTCGTCAACGTCACGCCGTCGTTACGGTCGCCGTCCTTGTTGGTGTCCTTCAGGTTCCCCGTGTGATACACGCGGGTGCCACTCGTGTTGCTGCCGTTGAAGATGCTCGTGCCGCCGGAAGCGGTCGTGATGTCGGTCGTGGTGCCGCCGACGGGGTTGTCGCCCCCGGGGCCGGCCAGGAAAAAGTTGCCGACGAAGTTGTCGAAGCTCGGCTGGCCGCTGGCACCCGTCCCGGCGGTACTCATCCAGTTGTAGAAGACGTTGTTGCGGAAGTCGTTGAGCGGGCCTGTGCCGACGGAACTGCCGACGCGGGGCAGCCGCCCCTTCTGGTGGGCGTAGAGATTATGGTGCACGCTCAGTTGGGCGTTGGAGCCCATCTGGAAGAGCGACCCGAAGGCGTGGCCGGTGTAGGTTCCGTTGGTGTCGAGATTGGGATAGTTCTGCCCCTGGGAGATGTTCGTGTATTGCACCGTCACGCGGTCGGCCAGTTCATTGGCGCTGACGTGCTCGTCGGTGGCAAAGAAGGTCGAGCAGTGATCGATCACGATGTTTTGGCCGCTGATGTCGAAGGCGTCGTAGACATAACTGTCGGGCATGCCATCGGCGCCGATGCCCCGGTTGCCATAGCCCGGGGCCACGGTGAGGTTGCGGATGATCGAGTTCGATCCGTTCACCTTGATCACGCCCCCCATGATCGTGATCCCTCCCGGGGCCGTCTCGCCGGCGATCGTCACGTTGCTGCCGATGTTGAGCCGGCACTGGGTGTCCCAGCTGCCGAGGTCGATCGCACCGCCCACGTCGAACACGATCGTGCGGGGCTGCACGACGCCGTTGACGGTGAAGTTGGAGTCAGTGAGGCCATACCCCAACGACCCGTAGGCGAGGCGATTGGGATCGTTGTATTTCCCGGCGAGGCTCGTGACGTGATACACGCTCCCGCCGCGCCCCCCCGTCGCAAGCCTCCCTGCACCATCGGCCCCGGGAAACGCGGTGAGCTGGGCCACGGCAGGAACCGAGGCAACCCACGCCACGAGGAGCACGATGGTGCGGCTGGTCGTGTGGATGGTCATGGTGCGCGTGAATCCCCTCACAGATGATTGTGTCCTGAAACGTACCGTATCGCGAGCCGTCGGTCGGAGGCCATCGCAGGTGTGTCGTGACAACCCCTCGGGCCGAGGGCCGCCCCGGCACGAGGCTGACTGATTTCGGGCGGTGACGCTGCGCGGTAGTCTCCAGGCATGGCCAACTCATCTTCATCCGATTCCGGTCTTGATGGCTTCGTGGGGAGCCTCCTTCGGGGCGAGTGGTTCACGATGCTGCCCCCGCGGCTTCGCCCTGTCGCGGCGATGGCGGCCGTGCAGCTCGTGGTCGCGGCCGCCGTTCTTCTCGTCGTCGCGCCGTTCGCCGACCGGAAGGGTGCCGCCTGGATGGAAGCGTCGTTTGCCCGCACGCTCGCCGCCCTCGCCGCCACCCGCGGCCTCGACAGTGCCATCTCGCTCGCCCAGAGTTCCGAGGTGAGTTTTTCGTTCGGCCCTGGCGGCAGCCTCGGCATCGGGCAGGCCCTCGACCCGATCAACGACCTCGTGGAGCAGTACGGGGCACTGTTGCTCACGAGCACCACGGCGCTCGGTGTGCAGCGGCTTGGCATGCAGATCGCCACCACGCTCGGGTCGTGGATGTTTCTGCCCGCCCTCGCGATGCTCGGACTCGCCAGCGTGTGCGGCGACGACGGTCGCCGACGACTTCTCGGCTGGAGCCGACGTCTCTTCGGCCTCGCCCTCTTCGCCAGACTTGCGCTGCCGATGGCCGGCTGGATCGACGCGGTCGTCGCCGACCGTTTCCTGGAGCCGAGCTACCAAGAAGCGGCCGCCGCGGTCGTGGCCACCACCGAGTCGATCGAGCAGGCCGAGGCCGAAGACGCCGACCGCCCGTGGTATGAGCGATACAACCCGGTCGATGCGATCGGCGACCGTGCGAAGAAGATCTACGACAAGCTGGCGGCCGTCGGTGAGTCGATCGTCAATCTCGCCATCTACTTCACGATCTCCACGATCATCCTGCCGCTGGGAACGCTCTGGCTCCTGTCACGGCTCACGGGCGCACTCTTCACCGCCCGCCCGTTTCTCGATCGGACCGAACGCTGAGACGGCGCCGGCTTGGGTGCACTGGTGTACCTCACGGCGTATCGTTGAAACACGCTTCGGCTTAGCCCATACGTTGATGGTCGCGCCGTCGCCGCCGTCCCGGCGTCGGCTCCGGCTTGGGTGCGCGTGCGTTGAGGCTACGCTTCGGGGTTGCCCATACCCCGTCGCCGGACGCTCGCGTCGGGCATCCATGCCCTTTGGCTCGCTCGGCAGTGGCTTCGCTCCGCCATCCTGGCTCCGCTTGCCACTGACGCCGTCTCCCGGGGCATGGGCAACCCCTCGCTCGTCACACGGTGGGGCGCTTCGATGCGAGCGTCTGTTGCCCCGTGGAAGCCCAACGGCGTGAGCCGTGGGACCGGCGTGGTGTGACAGAGGGCGTGTTTGGCGCGGTGGTTTCGTTCGCGTCATGACGTCGGATGGCGTGGCGGGGCGTGTCCCAGGCCTTACGGCCTTGGGCTTGGACGGGAGAACGGGTGGCGCTGCCGGTGGAGGTCGTTGGGTCGCACTGACGTCGTGGTGTGCGTGAAGAGGTCGTTTTGTTGCGCTGAGTGTCGTCGTGGAAAGCCTTGTCAGGCCTCCGTGGCTGCGGGACACTGATGCACGTCCGAGATCCTTCCGAGGTCGTCGGCAACGCCCGCTCCCCTGCCCCTTTCCTGTTCGGCGAGACCGCTTCGTGATGCGAACCCTCGCCCTCGCCGTGATGATGCTCGCGAGCAGCACCGCCAGCCTCGCCGCCGCGCCCCACACCGATCGGCGCCTCGGACCGCCTGTCACGATCGACGGCTACCATCCCTTCACATCCGTCGCGTCGGCCGAGGCGTGGAAGGAACGGGCGCGGCTCGTGCGGGCACGCGTGGCCCTCGCCGCCGGACTCATGCCGATGCCGCCCCGGCCGCCCGTGCAGGCCACCATCCACGGGCGAATCGACCGAGACGGCTACACGATCGAAAAGGTGTCGTTCGAGTCGTTTCCCGGCCATCGTGTCACGGGCAACCTCTACCGACCCACGGGACCAGGCCCGGCACGACGCCCGGCCGTGCTCTCGCCCTACGGTCATTGGCCCGGTGGCCGCTTCATCGACATGCCCGAGGAGGCCGTGCGTCGTGAACTCGACTCCGGCGCCGAGCGGTTTGCCAACGGGGCCCGAAGCCCCCTGCAGGCGCGGTGCGTGGGGCTTGCGCGGCTTGGCTGCGTGGTGCTCCACCACGACATGATCGGCTTCGGTGACTCGGTGCAGTGCCTCGGCCATCGCCATGGACCCGCGGCCGATCTCGATGGACGCTCACCCGGCATGTGGGGCCTCGGGGGCTTCGAGGCGGCGGCGCGGCTGCAGAACTGGTTTGGTCTCCAAACCTTCAACAGCCTGCGGGCGGTCGATCTGCTGGCATCCCTTCCCGATGTCGATCCCGATCGCCTTGCCGTGACGGGGGCCAGCGGCGGGGCCACGCAGTCGATCGCCGTGGCGGCCCTCGATGATCGCCTCAAGGCCGTCTTCGCGGCGTCGATGATCTCCACCTCCATGCAAGGAGGATGCCCCTGTGAAAACGCCGCGTATCTCCGCATCGATCAGGGCAACATCGATCTTGCCGCGCTCGTCGCGCCACGGGCCCTCGGCCTCACCGCCGCCAACGACTGGACGCACGATCTCGAGCGCAAAGGTTCTCCCGAACTGCTCGGGCTCTACCAGATGCTCGACGCGGCGGGCATGTTCGAGGCGCACTTCGACATTCAGTATGGCCACAACTACAACGCCGTCGCCCGATCGCACTGCCTGCGATTCATGAACGAGCACCTCGGGCTCGCGAGGACCAGTGCCGGCGAGGAGGCCGACTTCCTCCTCTCCCCACGCGACGATCTCAGCGTGTGGGATGCCGACCATCCGGCACCGACCGGAGACGATGCCGGCCCCGCCCATGAACGACGGCTCTGCGCCGAGTGGACACGCGCGTCTGATGCGGTGCTCCAGCCGTTGTTCGACGCCGACGACGCGGCGGGCGTTGAACGGCTTCGCGACACGCTCGCCCCCGTCTATGCCGCGATCTTTGGCCGGGGCGTGCCCGCCCTCGGCGAGGTGACGTTTGAGCCGGCCCCCGATCGGAAGAAGGTCACCGGATTTGAATACCTGGATCGTGCGATCACCATCGAGCAGGGTGATGCGGTGCTGGCCAGCCGTGGGGAGCGGGTTGCGGTGGTGCGGCTGCAGCCGGAAACCTGGAACGGCACGGTGGTGATCTGGCCGCATGCGCGTGGGATCGAGGGCCAGCTGCCCGGTGATCGCAACGTCTCGGCAGCCACCCTCGTGCGTGCCGGGCATGCCGTCGTCTTTGCCGACCTCTTCGGCCAGGCAGCGGCACGGGCAAATCCCGCGTGGGTCGCCAACCCCCGCAGCGACCGCCCCGGCAAGGCCGACTCGGTGGAAGACAGTTGGCGGAAAGACGGCTGCTACTGCTACGGCTACAACGATTCGGCGTTTGCCCGCCGAGTGCACGATCTGCTCACCCTCGTCGCCGCGGCGCGGGATCATGCGACGCACCCGTCGCGCCGAATCGTGCTCGTGGGCGAGGGGGGCGCGGGGCACTGGGTGGCCGGCGCTGTCGCGGCAGCCTCGAGCACGCTCGGCGGCCGATGCACGCCGCCGATCGACGCGGTCGCGATCGTCACCGACGGTTTTCGGTTTGATGCCCTGCCCGATATCTGGCACGCCGACTTTCTGCCCGGTGCCGTAAAATACGGCGACCTACCGGGGCTCCTCGCGATGGCGTCACCGCTGCCGATGTGGATCGAAGATCCTGACGCGTCGATGGTGCGGCGTCTCGACCAGGTGGCCGCGGTGGCGGGGGGGGCCGTCGTGTCGCCCCGTGGCAGGCCATTTTCGGGGCGCGTGGCTCCCTGGTATCCCTTCGTCGCCGCCCTCGACACCCCGGAGCCCTGACCCACATGCACCCACGTCGGTTCGTCCTGTCTGGAGCCATCGGCATGCTGGCCGTGGCGTTCGCGTTGCCGGCGTTCGCCGGCGTGCACATCGTGCTCGTGGGCGACTCCACCGTCACCGATGACGCGGGCTGGGGCCCGGGCTTCGCCGCTTCGCTCGACAAGGACGTGAAGCTCACCAACCTCGCCCGTGGCGGCCGCAGTTCGAAGACCTACATCGAGGAGGGATTGTGGGAGAAGGCGCTCGCGGAGCATGGCGACTACTACCTGATTCAGTTTGGCCACAACGACGAGCCCGGAAAGGCCGAACGGTCGACCACGCTCGACGAGTTTCGGAAGAACATGACGCGGTATGTCGAGGAGACGCGGGCCCAAGGGGCCGTGCCGGTGCTCGTCACGCCGCTCGTGAGGCGGCAGTTCAAGGATCCCGCCGATCCGAATCGCATCGTGTCGAGCCTCGAGGAGCGCGCGGCGGTGGTTCGAGCCATCGCGCTGGCGAAGAAGGTGCCGCTCGTGGAGCTGCACGATCGCAGCCGTGCCGTGTGTGAACGGATGGGCCGCGAAGGCTGCCTCGCCTTCAGCCCGCGGAAGGACGACGGCTCACCCGACGGCACGCACCTCACCGCCGAAGGAGCGGCGATCTTCGGCCCGCTCGTGGCCGATGAACTCCGCCGTGCCGTCCCCGAGCTTGAAACCAAGATGCGGATCTGGCCGCCGCACGATGGCTCGCCCGTGGATCCCGGACTTGGACAGCATGCCGTGAGGCTCCGCGAGTTCCTCGCGCCGCGATGCTGGCCGTCGCTCTCCTGCCATGCCAGCACGATCTGCGAGACGGCCCCTGGACGGTTTGTCGCGTCGTGGTTCGGCGGCACCGCCGAGCGGAATCCCGACGTCGAGATCTGGGTGTCGCGGCACGACGGCTCGCGATGGAGCGATCCCGTGATGGTGATCACCGGCACCCAGTCGGATGGCACCCGACTCCCCTGCTGGAACCCCGTGCTCTTCCAGCCTCGCGCCGATGGGCCCCTCTATCTCTATGCCAAGATCGGCCCGACGCCGCGCGACTGGTGGGGTGTTGCGCGGGCGAGCGACGACGGCGGCGTCACCTGGGGGGCGCCGTGGCGGCTGCCCGACGGTGTGATCGGCCCAATCAAAAACAAGCCGCTCGTACTGCGTGACGGCACGGTCCTCTCGCCGGCGAGCACGGAACACGATGGCTGGAGGGTTCACTTCGAGCGATCCAACGACGGCGGAAAGACCTTCGTCGCCGAGCCGCCGATCAATGTGGCGCCGGGAACGAAGCAGGAGCCGCCTCCCGCAGGCGTTTCCAGGGACGCGCTCATCGACGCGATCCAGCCGTCGCTGCTCGATCTCGGGGAAGGCCGGCTGCTGGCCGTGGGCCGCACGAAGCAGGGCCGCATCTTCGAGGTGGAGAGCCGCGACGCGGGTGTGACCTGGGGCACGATGCGGCTTGGCTCCCTTCCGATTCCCAGTTCGGGCACCGACGCCGTCACGCTCGCCGACGGGCGGCACGTGATCGTCTACAACCACTCCACGAGCGCCGCCCGCACCCCGCTCACGCTGGCCATCTCGACGGATGGCACCTCGTGGCGGCCGGTGGTCGCGCTGGAAACGATGGGCGGCTCCTTCGCCTACCCCGCCGTGATCCAGGCGTCCGACGGACTGATTCATGTGACCTACACCTGGAATCGCGAAACGATCGCCCGCGTCGTCATCGATCCCGCCGCCCTGCCCTGACGGGCCGCTGGCACGACCGATCTTGGTTTTCCTTCCCTTCACTCTCCCCGTTGCTCAAACCCTTTTCGCCGGAGTTTCCCTCATGGCTCGATGCTTGTTTGCGATCGCTCTGGCGTGCTCTGCCATGGCGTGCCCTGCCCGCGGTGATCTGCCTCTCCGCATCGACCTCAACGGCGACAATGGCCGCAACGACGTGCTCACCCGTGGCTGGGACGACTGGCGGATTCCCACGCCGCAGGCCAAGGCGACGAGCACCACCATCACGCGCGACGGCCTGACGCTCACGCTCCGCACGGCCGGCGCCGGGGCGACGCTCGCGAGCGACTGGTGGAAGCGGGGATTCGACTTCGAGGCCACGCTCGCCTCCGACGGGGTATGCCTCGTGCCGGGCGAGGGCGAGTCGGTGATGGAGCTTGTGATCGAGGGATTGCCGCCGGGTCGACACACGCTCGCTTCGTGGCACTCCGCGTGGCCGGCCGATGCCGGCGGCGGGTTTGACGTGGCCATTGATGGCGTGGAGGTGGCCCGCGGCGTCGTGCCGTCGCATCGCGTCGAGCACGACGACGAAGCGGCGGTGGTGTTTGCGACGTTCGACGCCGCCGCGGGGAAGCCCGTGGTGGTGCGGTATGCCGCGACGGGAGGCGGGAAGCATCCCATCTACATCAACGCGCTGGCCCTCGACGTGACGGATCCGCGGCCGCAGGTTCGTCGTCCCTCCCCAGCCGACGGCAACGAGCACACGGGCGAACAGCCGCTCCTCGGCTGGGTGGCGCCGCGCGGGGCGAAGGAGTTTCATGCCTATCTCGGCACCGACCGCGACGCGGTGTCAGCCGCCACGCCGGAGTCGCCCGAACATCTCGGACGCACCACCACGCCCTCGATCGTGGCGAAGCAGGCCACGCTCGCGGCGCGGCGCGAGGCGCAGCAGCCCAACCTCGACTGGTTTTGGCGGGTCGACGCGGTGTCGGCCGACGGCAGCGTGGCAGCCGGACCGGTGTGGCGATTTCGGGTCGGCGTGCCCTCGTTTTCAACCGCCGAGGGGCATGGACGGTTTGCCGCCGGCGGCCGGGGAGGCCGTGTGATCGCCGTGACGAATCTCGACGACTCCGGGCCCGGCTCGCTTCGGGAGGCGATCGAGGCACACGGCCCGCGCACGATCGTGTTTCGGGTCGGTGGCACGATTCCGCTCAAGAGCAAGCTCATCGTGCGGCATCCCTACGTGACGGTCGCCGGGCAGACGGCGCCCGGCGACGGCATCTGCGTGCGGGGATACACGTTTGGCTGCCTCGGGGCGCACGACGTCGTGATCCGTCATGTGCGCATCCGGGTAGGCGACGAATCGGGCGAGACCCAAGACGGCACGGGCTTCGCGAGCTGCGATCATTCGATCCTCGACCACTGCTCGGTGAGCTGGTCGATCGACGAGGGCGTGAGCTCGCGGGGTGGCAAAAACATCACCGTGCAGCGGTGCCTTGTGTCGGAGGCGCTCAACATCGCCAACCACCGGAAGTATCAACCGGGCAAGGGGCACTCCTTCGCCGGCAGCATCTCCGGCGACATCGGCAGCTTTCACCACAACCTGCTGGCACACTGCGCCGGCCGCAACTGGAGCCTTGCCGGCGGGCTGACCCGCGGCGGGAAGTTTGCCGGCCGACTCGATATCCGAAACAACGTGGTCTACAACTGGGAAAGTCGCACGACCGACGGGGGCGTCAAGGCGCTTTCGTTCGTCGGCAACTACTACATCCCCGGACCGGCGACCCGTGTGTTTCACCTCGTGAAGCCCGACACCGGGTCGGAGGACGACCCGCAGCAGTATTTCATCGCCGCCAATCGGATGGTCGATCGGCCGCAGTACGACGCCGACAACTGGGCCAACGGGGGCGTGGTGGTGGCCGCGTCGGCGATCCCGATGATCAAGCTCGACCAGCCCTTCTGTGAGTCGGGCATCACGGAGCACTCGGCCGACGAGGCCTACGCGAGCGTGATGGCCGACGTGGGGGCGAACCTGCCGACACTCGACGAGCACGATCGACGCGTCGTTCACGAGGTGGTCACGCGGACCGTTTCCGTGAAGGGGAGCCGCGGCGGATTGCCGGGCATCATCGACACCCAGGCCGACGTCGGCGGCTGGCCGGCGTTGAAGTCGGGCTCGGCGCCGGCGGACACCGATGGCGACGGCATGTCCGATGCGTGGGAGAAGCAGCATCGGCTCGATCCCACGGATCCTGCCGATGGCCATGGAATTCCCGCCGGCAGTGACCTGACGAATCTCGAACGCTATCTCGACGACCTCGCCTCCTCCCCCAAGGCATCCCGATGAACGCCCGCCTCTCCGCGCTGTCGTGCCGCGTCGTGCTGATGGTCGCCGCCACGGTGGCGACGACCGGGTCGGCCGCCGACTTTTCCAAGCGGTATGTGACGCAGGGGCCGGGTGGCGGGCTCGAGTATGAGGTCGGCCCGCGCGGCGATCGCATGCCCGACTATTCCCATGCGGGCTATCGAGGCGGCGGTGTTGACCCGCCGATGGTCGCCGCCACCGTGATCGTGGAGCCGACGACTGGAGATGCAACCGACCTCATCCAGCGGGCGATCGATCATGTGGCCACGCTGACGCCAGACGCAGAAGGCTTTCGCGGTGCGGTGCTGCTCGCATCGGGGGAGTATCGCGTGGCGGGGCAGCTTCACATCACCGCCAGCGGGGTGGTGCTTCGCGGCCGGGGGAGCGATCGCGACGGCGGCAGTGTGATCGTGGCGACGGGGCGGGATCGCCGTGGCGTGATCGCGGTGCGAGGTGGCCGCGCGCCGGAGCCTGACACGGCGGTGGCGATTGTCGATGCCTACGTGCCGTGCGGGGCGGCAAGGCTCTCGCTGGCGTCGGGGCACGGTCTGTCGGTCGGCGACCATGTGGTGATCGAGCATCCGAGCACGAAGGCGTGGATCACGGCGCTCGGGATGGACCGTTTCCCGTCGCGCGGAGGCGGTTCGTGGCTCGATTGGAAGCCGGGATCGCTCGACCTCGCCTTCGAGCGGGTGGTGACGGCCGTGGAGGCGGATGTGATCGTGCTCGACGTGCCGCTGCCGATGGCACTCGACCGGAATCTTGCCGCGAGCACCGTGCGGCGGCTCGCGTGGCCGGAGCGGATTGAACGCATCGGCGTGGAGCGGCTGCGGCTGGAATCGGTTGGGGAGCGGGATGCGGCCACCGATGAAGACCATGCCTGGGACGGCGTGAGCCTCACGAACGTGCGCGACGCATGGGTGCGCGACTGCACGATGCAGGGCTTTTCGGGATCGGCCGTGATCGTGCAGCGTTCGGCGAGCCGGATCACGATCGACCGGTGCCACTCACGCGCGCCGCGGTCGGAACTGGGAGGCTGGCGACGGCGAACCTTTTTCACGAGCGGCGGCCAGACGCTGGTGCGCGACTGCACGGCGCACGAAGGACGCAACGATTTCGCCGTGGGGCATCTCGCCCCCGGACCCAATGCCTTCGTGCGATGCACCGCCTCGCGGGCGCACGGTCCCAGCGGGCCGATCGGCAGCTGGGCCACGGGCGTGCTCTACGACCATGTTGAGATCGACGGAGGGGCGCTGATGCTGACCAACCGTGAGATTGCAGATCAGGGGGTGGGCTGGGCTTCGGCCAACGGGACGGCCTGGGTGTGCACGGCGCCGCTCGTGGACGTGCGAATGCCCCCCACCGCGGCCAACTGGTCGGCCGGATGCCGAGGCGAATACGTGGGCGACGGGTTTTGGAAACAGCTCGACCAGTCGACGACACCCAAGGCGCTCTACGACGCCCAGCTCCGCGAGCGGCTGGGCGCCGAGCCCGAGGCGGTGCCCGCCGATGCCGAGCCCGCGATGGCCGGCGTCCTCAAGGCTTCCAAGTTGCCCGGTGCGGCCGCGGCGGGCGCGGCGGTGCGGCATCCGCTCGTGCTCGAGAACGGCTGGCTCACGATCGACGGCCGCGTGGTGACGGGCGGGCGACTGATTCCGCCGTGGTGGAAGGGGCACACCCTGCCGTCGCGGGCGGCCGAGATGCAGCCTGCGATCACGCGATTCGTGCCCGGTCACGAGGCCCTGCCGTATACGACCGACCTCACGACCCTGGCGAAGGTCCTCGAAGCCGACGGCCGCCGTGTGATCGAGCACCACTGGGGCCTCTGGTATGACCGCCGGCGCGACGACCATCAAACGGTGCGGCGACTGACCGGCGACGTCTGGCCCCCCTTCGAAGAACAGCCCTTTGCCCGCAGCGGTGAGGGCACGGCCTGGGATGGGCTTTCGAAATACGATCTGTCGCGGTTCAACCCGTGGTATTTCGATCGGCTGCAGACCTTTGCCGGCGCGTGTGAGCGGCATGGCCTCGTGCTCATCGCCCACATGTACTTTCAGCACAACATCCTGGAATCGGCGGCCCACTGGATGGACTGTCCGTGGCGACCGGCCAACTGCCTTCAGGAGACCGGCTTCCGCGAGCCGCCCGACTTCGTACCCGGCGGAAGGATCGACGTGTCGGAGGCATTTTACGACGTGTCGCATCCCGTGCGACGGCAGGTGCACACCGCCTACATCCGCCACTGTCTCGACGTGCTCTCGTCGAGCGGCAACGTGATCGTGACGACCGGCGACGAATACACCGGCCCGGAGCATTTTGTGCGGTTCTGGCTCGAGACGGTTCGCGACTGGCGTCGGGAGACCGGCAAGCGGGTGCTCGTGGCGCTCTCGTGCACCCGCGACGTGCAGGATGCCATCCTTGCCGATGCGGCGCTCGCCAAGGAAGTGGACGTGATCGACGTGAAGTATTGGTGGTACACCGCCGACGGCGCCCCGTATGCCCCGCCCGGAGGCGAGCGTCTGGCGCCTCGGCAGCAGCTTCGTGCGTGGAAGGGGCCGAAGGGTCGCTCGGCGGCACAGACGGCGCGCATGGTGCGGGAACTGAGGCTCGCGCATCCGGAGAAGGCGGTGATCTGTTCGAGCGACGGTTCGGATCCGGCGGCGGTGCTGCTCGGCGGCGGCTCGCTCTCGGCCCTCGGCCCGCTCGACCCGGAGGTGGCCAAGGCGATCGTGACGATGACTCCCGAATCTCCGGCTGCCGGAGAGACGGGTGGCCTCGTGGGGCCGGACGGCACACGGCTCGTGTCGGACGGACGCGGCGTGGCGATCAATCGCTAGAGCGCGTCTGAGATACGTGTATCGCCGGCTCGGGGGCGGCAAAAGTCTCGTCGCCGGGGCGAGGATACGCCCAAGGCTCCTCGAGCGTTCGCCGACCCCCTCGCCTACCCGCTCAGGATTATTAACTCGTCGCTACACGTAGCGGAGATGCGCTCTAGCCGCCGGTGAGGCATTCCGGCCCTCGGGCTCACTCGACACGGCTCTCGCTTCGCCATCCTTGCGTGGCGTGTCCCAGGCCTCACGGCCTTGGGCTTTGACCGGAGAGGCGTCGTGGCATTCTCGTTCCGTCGAAGCCCAACGGCGTAAGCCGTGGGACGGGCGTGGTGGATCGCGCAGCGTATTCGGCTTGCGGTCGCCGTCTGAACAGTCAACCGAAACTGGGCGACGCGATGGTGCGATCTTCGTTTATGCGTCCGGCTTGCCGTGGGCGCGGAGTTTGGCAACCACGTCGAGACCGAGGACGGCCCGGAGTTTTGACGACAGGCTGGTGTTGGCGTCGAGATGCCTGGCGAGTGTGTCCTGGGGCCAGGCGAGCACCCGCGATGCCTCGGTGGCCACGACGTCGGCCGACGCCAGGTTGCCCGAGAGAAAGCTCATCTCGCCAATGAACTGTCCCGGCTCCAGGGTGGCGATCACGTGATCATCCACCCGCACCGCCATCGCGCCCTGCGTGAGGATCATCATGTCGGCGACCGAGGTGCCCTTCCTCACCAGCACGTCTCCGGCGGCCACGTCGCGCCACTCGCCGCGCTTGAGAAGCTTCAGAAACTCCCCAGCCGAGAGCTCGGGAAACACCTCCTCCCGAAGCTTGCGCTCGGCTGGCGGCAGCTGCCGCGGCCATCGCTCCGACACGAGGATCGCGATCTGCACGATGTTCACGAAGGCAAAGAGGGCATTCCAGGTGATCGGCGCCCAGAGCGTGTGGTCGCCGCACGAACAGTAGTAGGGCATCAGCGAGAGGCCGGCCACCACGGAGAGCACCCGCAGCCAGAGGATGTCGCGCACGAGATAGGAGCAGAGGTAGAGCACGTTGGCGACATGGATCATGTCGGTCGCGCACGGATGCCAGATCGCGATCGCGAGGATGGCGGGGAAGTTCACGGCGGTTCTCCAAAAACGATCGGTGAGGGAGCGGGGCGGGTGGGTGTCGTCACCCGCACCGTTTCTCGCGCACGGTCGGCGTTTCGTGGGCCTCGTTCACCTCGACCTCGTCCGAGCCGATTTCGAACTTCCAGCCCTCGATCACGGTGCCTTCCGTCTTGAGGTGGGACGTGAGGAAGAAGAGCCGTCTGCGGGCATCCCCCTCCGGTCCGGGAGGAATATCGGCAAAACGGTCGCGAAGGTAGTAGGGAGCCCAGGCCTGGGAATAGAGCGTCGCCTTGAGCCGAAGGTTTTTGCAGTCGAAGCAGGTCGGCACGGTCACGCGGTAGCTGACGATGTCGGTTCCCTGCCCGTCGTGGTATTGCGGATCGTCGCCCGTGCCATGGGGGTGGGTTGCCTCGACGAACGCGGCCGGCATCTCCGGGCTCGGGCCGCGGGGTGACCAGCCAATCGGCAGAAGTCGATTGTCCTTCACCTCGGTGGCGCGGTGGAGAAAGCTCGTGGTGAACCGTCCGCCGGCGTCCTGCATGAGTTCCTCGTAAATCTGCACCTGATCGGGTGAATCGATGAGCCGATGGTGCGGCTGGAACGCCTGTGTCGTGCGGCCGTCGTGGCTGGCGGCTGCGAAAAACTCCGAGGGCAGCGGCCTTCCATCCGCGCCGACGATCACGCCAGCGGCGTTGGCAAGGCCCGAGGCCCAGATCACCCGTTCGGTGCCGGAGGTATTGTCGATCAGGAGAAACTCAACCCACATGCGGCGGAAGCCCACACCGCTGGGCAGCCGGTGGCCGGTGAGGTTGGTGATCTTGACGTCGGCGTCGATCGTCTGGCCGCTCGTCTCGACGTTGAGAATCTCCACCGTGGCGGTGTTGGTGCGGGCGTTCTGCACGTAGTTGTCGATGGCGAAGTGCACGCCCTCCACACCGGTCTCGTAGTCGGCCGTGCGCACGCCGAGCACGTCGTTGAACTGCCGGAACATCTCCAGGAGAAACACATTGGCGCCCTGGAAGGTGTGACGCCGGTAGCCCTCCTTGCGGAATCGCACGAAGGCTTCGTCACGCGGGACGCGATGATCCGATTCGGGGTAGTCTTGGTCTTGGAGCACGGCGATCTTGGTTTGGATCTGGTCGATCGCCACGGAGCCGTCGGGGCTCGTGTAGCCCTTGGGCATGTGGCAGTCTTGGCAGCTCCGCGAGTCGGCGGTCTTTCCAAACTCGTCCTGGTATCGGCTGTTGAGCCATTCCAGGTAGGTGGCCTGCTCGATCCGGTGCAGGAATCCCTGAAACTCCGGATTCTTCTCGGAGGCAAGCAGCTGATCCACCTGCTCCCGGGCCGGCGGGGCTGCATGAGGTGGTGGGCTGTCGAGCGGCCAATCGACCACGGGCAGGTTGATCACATGGCAGCTCGCGCACATCCGCGACGAGCGAATGAACGAATTCGGCTTCGGCGTGGCGCCGAGCGTCGTGGCCATCGCCCGCGGAGCGATGTCGGCGAAGGGGCCGTAGATTTCGTGGGCCGGCCCGGTCTTGAACTGCCCGGTGATCGAGGTGGCGAGAAAGCCACGGAGGTCTTTGTGATCGTCGACCATCCCGTGGCACACGGTGCAGCTGACACCGTCGCGGGCGAGCGCACCGTATTTGTGGTGCGGATCGGCCTGGTTCGCGAGATGGAACCAGTCGCGGCTGAAGGAGGCGTTCTCATCCCATGGGCGGTCGGCGAGCCCACGGTCGTGGTCGTATTGCCGCTTCCCCATCGCGCCATGGCATCGCAGGCAGGTGTTGACCACCTGATCACCGATGGCCCGGCTGCGATCGGCGGGAAGGTCGGCGGTGAGCCGCGAGAGTTCGCTCTCGAGCTGCGCATGAAACACGGGATCGCGGCCGGCGAGGCCCATCGGCGACCACCGCCATTCGCCATAGGGCGACACATTGAGACCGCCGCGCTGCGTTTCCAGGAACATGATCGGGCCGTAGGCGTGCTTGCTGCTCGCGCCACTGTGGCACATCATGCATTGGTCGCTCGTGAGAAAGCGTTCTGGGACGGTCGGATGGGCCGGCACGTGGTCGTTGGATTCGGGAGGTAGTTTTCGCACCTCCGTGTAGCCCACCGGCCGGACGTCGGCGAAGGTCTGCAGGAAGGCGAAGTTGGGGCGGGTGGGGCCCGGGGCCTGCGGTGCCCGCAGTTCCGGCGGCGGCTGGCGGTGCTCGAATCCGTAGGGCTGCTGGGCGGCCGGAATGTCGCGCCACGTGGAGTCGACGAAATACTGGATGGGTTCGCCGGGAAACCCGGTGATGTTGCGGAGGGACGAGAACGTGCCCCCCTCCTCCGCCACCGAATGGCAGCGGACGCACGCCAGCACGAAGCCTGCCTGGGGATAGTCGAACGACGTCGGGTCGTCGAGTTTCTGCCCCTCCCACGTGCTCGCCCAGAACCACCCGCTTGGCGACCCGGCGCTGTCCTTGATCATGATGTCCCAACCGGGGCCGTTCGGCTGCCGCAGGATCGCCTCGAGTTCATCGTCACCGAGGCCCTCATACCGGGCCGCCGGCGGAGGCAGCATCTCCTTGATGATCATGCCACCGTCGGGGATGCGGCCCTCGCGTGGCTTCTTGGGCGGCGCGAGCCCCGCGTCGCGGCCCTCCGGCCAGCGGTTGGGGTCGCCGGTGAGCCAATACATCACCTTTGGAGAGTAGTAGCAGCGGACGGCGGGATGGGTGCCGAAGGATACGCCCTTCACGTACGCGCCCGTATCGCGAATCCGCTTGTCGTGGCTCCAGCCAAGGTCGGTCGCATAGGCACGACTGCGGACGAAGGGAAACAGCACCCTCTCAAACTCGATGAGTGGTCGCGTCGTCGGGAGTGGCAGCGGGTGTTCCCGTCCTCCGGCGGTCGAGGCGGGCTCGGCCGCTCGGATTCCGCCGATCGTGGCGATGGGGAGCGTCAGACTGGTGACGACGACCAGGAGTCGAATGGGGCAGTCCATCATCCGTGAAAGCCTCCCGAGGCGGGGCGAATCATCCTTTCGAACTGTTGTACGCCGCCGGCTGTTTTTTCGTGAAGTGGCCGATGGCCGTCGGCGCAGGCTCGACTTGATGCCGGCCGTCTCCTCTGCGTCGGATGTCGCCACCACACCCCGGGCGCTCGGTCCGTGGCCGTTCCTCAACGGCCTTCCGGGGGGGCTGGAGCGTGCTTCAGGAGTTTCCTGGTGCGGCCGGAATCAGTCGCCAGGCTGAACAGGCCGCGCGGACGGCACGAGCTCGGCTGGTGACCCGCTCTCGTCGGCAGGCTGATCCGAAAACCGAAACGGATCCTCCAGCCGCCGCATCTCGGCCAGGAGATCGGCCTCCAAGGCGGCCCGTCGCCCGGCGTGGGCAGGATCGGCGGCCAGGCTGCGTTGGTGCGGGAGCGGCGACACGCGAGAAACGGCGGCGACAGCGGGATCGTGGTGCTCGGCCAGCAGTTCGAGCGGATTGTCCCGCAGGTTGAAGAGCTGTGTGTGCCGCTGACCCGTCGCCGACTCGTATTCGATCAGCTTCCAGTCGCCCCGGCGCACGGCCCGGATGCCCGGTCGCTGCCCGCCGCAGTAGGCACCGTAGAGGACCTCCCGTATCTGCGGCTGTTCGCCGGTCAACACCGGCAGAAAGCTCATGCCTTCGTTGCTGGCCGGCGGCTCGATGTCCGCCACGTCGCAGAGCGTGGCCAGGAAATCGGCCAGATAGACGTTTCCGTCGGCGCGGCTTCCCGACTTGACGCCCGGCCCCGCCACGATCAGTGGCACCCGCCAGGTGTGCTCGTAGAGATTCTGCTTGCCCTGCAGGCCGTGCCGCCCGACGGCGATCCCGTGGTCCGAGGTGTAGAAGATCCAGGTGTTGGCGAGTTCACCACTGGCCGCCAGACGGTCGAGCACGCGGCCGATCTGGATGTCGATGTTCTCGGCACAGGCATGCTGCCGTCCCGCTTCGTTGCGGATCGTCGCCTCGTCGCGCCGATCCCAGACACCGCTGACGGCCACTTCGTCTCGCACGTCAGCGTGCGTGGTGTCGAACGGATGCCGCGGGAGCCAGTTGCCGGGGAGCGGCGGCTGATCCGGATGCCGCGGCGGGAGGGTCTCGCGATCGGCGTGGTTCGTCGCTCCATACTTGGCCAACAACGCAGGAGTTCCGTCTCTGGTATCGTGCGGATGCGAGAAGCCCAGGAAGATCAGGAACGGCGAGGCAGTACCCGCCGCCTGTCGGGCGGCGAGAAACTCGAGCACGCGGTCGGCATGCCAGCCGCTGCCTCCCTCGGCCGTGCCTGTTCGCTTGGTGGCATCGTGCCGCACGGCAAACAGGCGATTGGCCGCCTCGTAACTGTTGCTTTCCTTGCAGGTCCGCATGGTGTCGTAGCCGGCCCGGTTGAAGACCGCGGGCAAGACCTGCTCCAGGATGTCGGCCGGGCATCGCCGTCCGCCTTCGGAAGCCGCTGAGACGCGGTTCTTCGGACCGATCGGCAGGTGCCAGAGGCTGCGGCCGGTCATGATCATGTGCCTCGACGGGGTGCACACGGCCCCGGAAAACGAGCCCATGTGATAAGCGGCGTCGAGCACGATGCCCCGTGCCGCGAGCCCGTTGAGCACCGGGGTCTCGAGCCGGGAGTCGGGATCGTAGGCGCGCAGGTCGAAAGGCGACTGATCGTCGGTGACGATCAGAAGGATATTCGGCTGCTCTCCCGCCCGGGCCGGCAGCCCCAGCACGAGCGACAGCAGAAGGCACGTGATCACACCGGCCGCCTCGCGGGCGAGGGGCGATGGTGGGCCAGGCATGGCGATCCTCCCTGGTTCAAGCAGGTCGACCATCTCCAGTGTCGGCCCGCGTCGTTGTTTCGAGGTCATCGAACGGGCTGCATCGGCTGCGGGGTTGTCGTCGAGCCGGGGCTGGGCGAGAGGGGACCGCCAGCGACCGGCAAGCCGTTCCAGCCTAAAAACAGCATGGTGGTGAACACAATCGGCCGGCTCAGAACGCGATGACGATCGGCCCGTTCGCGTTCACGGTGAGATCGGCCGCCGCCAACTGCACGGCCGGGTCGGTGAGCGGGTGGGCTGTCACGTGTTGCAGTGACACCGCGTAGAGCACATCGCCGATCCGCACGCTGCGATCGATGGAGTCGGCATGGCTGATCGTGCCGAGCTGCGTAAACGCATCTGAGGAGCCGGTGTCGATGCGAAACACGACCAAGCCTGGCGCCACCAAGCCCGGTGCCGAATGTCCCCCATCGACCGGCAGCGCCAGGATCCCCTGGGCAGCGAACCAGCCAAGCGCGTGGTGATCCCACTCGGCCGGCGACCACGAACCCCATTCGCCCGCGAACGTGTACGTCGCCGAGCGGGTCGGGTTCGTGGGATCCGCGACGTCGAAGAGGGAGAGTTGCAGGCCGCCGTCGCGGCCGGTCATCGGATCGACGTCGCGGCCAACGCCCAGAAGGTGCGTGTCGTCGAGCGGCATGAGGTACGTCGAGTACCCCGGCACCTTCAGCTCGCCTGTCACCCGCGGTGCTGTTGGCTCGGAGAGGTCGATCACGAACAGCGGGTCGACCTGCCGGAACGTGCTCACGTAGCCGTAATCGCCGACGAATCGCACGGAGTAGATCCGCTCCCCGCCGGCGAGTCCCGACACGCTGCCCACCGCTTCGAGCCGCCCGGCCGCAGCCGCCAGCACGGTGAGGGCATTCGACGCCCCGCTGCCGAAGCCGTCGGTCGTGGCGATCCGCAGGAGGCCGTCCTGCTCGTCGAGTGAGAACTGGTTGAGCGTCATGCCGGAGACTGATCCCATCGCCACCAGCGGCGCATCGGCGGCGGTGAGATCGAACTGGTAGATGTTCGTCGTCGTGCCGGCATCGGCCTCGTCCCACCATGAGCCGACGTGCGTGTCATACACGTAGAGGCCCGATGTCGAGGCGTAGATCCGGCCGCCGACACCGCCCGCCGTGGTGGTGGCGTCGGGGCCGGCGACGGCATCGCCCACGGTGAACGACACGACCGACAGGAGGCTCGTGTCACCGCCGTCGACGGGCAGCGACGTTCGGGCCGGATCGACCAGCGTGCCCGACACCTCGGCGCCGGCGGCATCAACGACCTGATAGCCCGGCAGTGACGCTTCGTCCCAGGCCTTCTCCAGACGGTCGCGGTACGAAGCCTCATCCTCATAACGGCTGCCGGTGCCGTCTCTCGTCATGAACGGGCCGATGGCATACGACGGCCTCGTCACTGTCGATGCAAGCATCGGAACGGGTGAAGGCGACGGGGGAGTCGCCGGATCCGTCACGACACCCGGCGCCGGCAAGTCGATCGAGCCCTGCGTCACGACCATCACCCGGTCGCCGATCGCCCGGGCGTCTACCAGCCAGCCGTCGAGCCTCGTGGTCTCCACGATCACCGGCGACGCTGGGACTGCCACGTCCACCACCGTCACGAATACATGCGGGGGCGATGCGTGGATCGGCATCATGGTCGCGGTGCCGACGGCCACGTCGAACTGGCCCCAATCCTGAGAGATCACGGTCACCCGCGTGCCCGACAGGAAGAGTTGCCGCTCGTCACCCGGCAGAGTGAGATGCGAGACCACGCCGAGCCGCTCCGGCGCCGCCACGTCGAGGATGTCGATGCCGTCGCCGGCGATCGCGAACAGGTGCGAACCATCGGTCTTCACGCGGTCGCCTTCATCGACGCCCGCGACCTGTGTCGGCGTCTGGGAAGAATCGCTGGCGGAGGGGGCGTTCGTGAGGGCAGCGGACACGAAGGGAAGGCCGCCGTCGCATATGGCGATGGGGCAACCTCGCCATGGCCACACCGGGCTGCCGAACAGATCGCGATACCGCGCCACTGCCGCCTCGATCGCCCACGACTTCAGCCGGGCGATGTCTCCGACGGGCGCCAGGGGGTTCGTGCTCTCGTTGCCGACGAGCTGCTCGCCCTCGTCGAGCCGGGCAGTATCCTTGCCCGCAACGCCATACATCGTGTCGATGGCCAGTCCGCCGTCGAGCGTGTTTTCGCCGGCACCACCGCGAAGGGCATCGATGCCGGCACCGCCATAGAGGGCGTCGTTGCCGCCGCTGCCCACAAGCGAATCGACGCCACCGTTTCCGCGGATCTCGTCATTGCCACCCCGGCCGTTGAGCGTGTCGCGGCCCGGGCCGCCGAGAATGACGTCGGGACCATCGCCTCCCGTGATCGTGTCGTTGCCGAACCCCCCTTCGAGTCTCGTCGCGATGCGATCATGGCCCCGCACGTTCACCGTGATCGAGTCGTCGCCTGCGCCGCCAAGAACGTGGATCGACTTCACCCGCGCCGCCGAGCGGACATCGATCACAACGCCGTTGACGGTCGCCCGCAGCTGGCGGGCATTCGCCGGATTCGGCTCGACCACGATCGTGTCGTCGGGAGTCGCCGCGTTCGCATCGCCCACGATCGTCCACACGCCCGCCGCGAAGCTCACGGCCAAGGCGTGCCGGGGCTCGAGCCGCTCGATGAACCGCTGCGTCTGCCGTGATCTGGACCGCCGCCGGTGCATGATGCCGCCTCCAAGGTGATCACCCGTCATCGCCTTACCCCCCGTGTTGTAGGGATAAAGGCGAGCCCGGTCAATGACGCTTCGCGACGGTCTTCCGGCTGATGAGCGACGCGCGAGCCACGGAAAGAGCGGCCCGGGCGACCGGAGCGGTTTCCCGAAACGCCCCACACCACCCTGACGCCCTCCCCAACTCTCGTATGAGCACCGGTACAAAAACAGGGAGGGGGTCACCGTCGTACCGTTGCGCTTCTCGCCGCGCCGGTCCGTGAATCAACGCGGCATGCAAACGGATGAACGTGATTCGTGAGGAAGGACGAGGGCCCCATCAGGCCCGTGTGCGGGATCGCGATAGTGCGAAGACCACAAAACCAGCAAAGCCAGAGATGCAGATCCCAGGCTCTGGTACGACAACCAGTTGGAGACTTCCCGATTGGAAGTAGGCACTCTTACCACCGCCAAGAACGTAGGCGTTGCCGCTCCCGACATTCTGCAGGTTCGTGAGGTCGACCGTGCCGGCAATCAGCGTGTAGGTGCCCTCTGGTGTGCTGCTCGAGAGGCCGAGAACGTCGTCGGCTCCGAAGATCGAGCCGATTGGGAAGGAAACGGTATTGGCCGCCGTCATCGGGACGCCAGCCGAGAAGTCATAGGCAAACTTGCTGCCGTTGCCGAAGGAAAAACTGCCGAGGATGGTGCCAGAGCCTGAGAGCACCTGGCCGCTGCCGACGGCGAAGGACGCTGCAGACACGTCAAACGTCGCCCCACTGGCCACGCTGATCGTGCCGCTCGTGGCGACCGAGCCAGTCGAATCGAGTTTCAGCGTGCCGGTGCTGATCGTCGTATTGCCCGTATAGGTATTGGCACCGGCAAGCCGCAGGATGCCAGTGGCACCAGTGCCCGATTTCTCCACGCCACCTGCACCGGTGAAGATGCCGGAAAGGATGACATCGGCGACGGGGTTTCCGCCATTTGGCGAGAGATCAACGGAAAGATTGCCCGTAATCGTCCCTCCGCTCGAGATGGTGAGGATAGACGTGGTCGTGTCGTCTTTATTGAGCACGACCGACCCTGACGCAGGGAATGTGACGTTGGTGTAGGTCACCGCACCAGCCGTGGACCTGGCTGTAATGCCAGCTCCGCTGAGCAGCGTCACAGCGTTTGTGACCTGGCCCGCTGTTGGTGCCGTGTTTTGGCTCACGAGTCGCACGCCACTCCCCACTTGGACGCTGCCAGTTCCGAGGGCATTGCTGCCCGCAAAGAAGGTACGAACGCCATTGTTTTGAGAAAAGACCCAGTTGACATCGGTGGCCGTACCGGACGAGTTGCCCAATGAAAGACCACTCGCTCCCGTGACGGTCACCGTTTGTCCAGCACCGGAGAACCGTCCATCGTAGGTAAGAAGGCCACCATTGACGGCGAGCGAGCCACCCCCAGACCCGATCGTCATGCCGCGATTCGCGTTCAGTGTGACCCCAGCGCTGGTTTGAAGCGTGGCACCGTTTGAAAGGGAGATTGCATCAGCGAGATACGACCCCGGATTGGCACCGAGCTGGTTGTTGTTGCTGATCTGAAGAACTCCCGCGGCGACAGACGTTTTACCTGCGAACGTATTCGCGACGGTGTTGCTGAGCACCAGCGTTCCCGAGCCATTTTTCGCCAAGGTTGAACTTGACGTGCCTGAAAGCAAGCCGGGAACCGTGAGCGTTCCGGAAACGTTCAGCGTGCCACCATTGGGTCCGACTGTGATGTCACGGCTTGAGTTCATGGTGAAGCCGGCCGTTGTCCTGAGAGTCCCGCCGTTCAACGTTATGTCGTTTGCAGTGGCCCCGAGGTTTCCATCAACGCCGACCTGAAGGGTGCCAGCTGTCAGCAAGAGATTGGCTACGAATGGGTTGCCTGCGTTGCTGAGCACCAGCGTTCCCGGGCCATTTTTCTCGATCGCTGGTGAAGCCGACGCGCCCAGCGGCAGTGCGATTGTCGCCGTAGCTCCGGCACCAAGATCATTGACCGTAATGACGGCGTTCGTCCCCGAACCGTTATTCAGTGTCAGTGAGTAGGGGCTAATGCGATCGAGAATCCAGCTAGCGGCCGACGCCGTGTTTGCGTCGCCGAAAACGAGGGAGCCGACGGCCCGACTTTGTACCGATGCTAACGAGACAGTTCTATCGGCGGTGATGTCGTTGGCGAACGTCGCGGTAAAACCGTTTCCCGCGGCAATGGTGCCACTCAACCAATTGGCGCCGACGTTCCAGTCTCCACTAGCATCAACGCCCCAACTGCTGCTGATGGCAAATGCGGAGTTGCTGGAGACCAGGCAGGCCGCCATGGCGATGGTCGCGGTAACCAACGCGCCTCGCGCCACGCCTGAGACGCGCGATCGACGGATGCTGCAACACGTCATCACAAGACTCAATCTTTTCCGACCAGGCTGTCCAAAGTGCCACGGTTACTGGATGAATCGAAAAAACGGCTTTTTTTGATGGGTCGATGCCTAGTTTTTAGTTCAGGCGGGTTGGAGACGAGCTGGATCGTTGCTTGGGGGAAAGCCTGCTTGACCGGCCCCTCTCCCTTCGACACACCACGCGGACGGTTCCGCAACTCTCTCGAAAGCACTGGTACCAACCCGGGGAGGTGTCAGAGCCACCGTCCGGCGCAGTGCACAGCGACGGCGATGAGGAGCGCGAGGTTGGGGTGCTGTTGCTGGACCTGGGGATCGACGGCCCGGCGCGGGTGCGGGATCTCTGGTCTGGAGAGGATGGTGGCACGGTCGAGAAGGCGTTTGGACGCTCCCTCCGGAGCCATGCGAGCGGCCTGTATCGACTCACGCCCGTGCCGCAATGACAGCTACGAGCCCGGTCGCATCGCGGGCCGCCCTCAGGCTTCCCGCCTCATAACCCGCCGGGTTTGTGTCCGAATGTGATCTCGTGTCAGGGGTGGGCGATCACTATCCTCGCTCGGCTGCACCGTCCCGTCTTCGAAGGAGATCTTCCGATGATTCGCGCCGTCGTCCGTCGTCTTCGTCTGGTGGTCGTCGTGTGCGCCGCTGGCGCTGCCCTGGTTGGCTCGATCGCCATGGCTCAGCAGCCTCCCGCCAATCCGGCCGATGCGATCATCGGCGACTGGCGGCCGGCCGACATGAACGTCGACGTCCGCATTTTTCCCTCCAATGGCCAGTATCTCGGCGGCATCGTGAAGGCCGACAATCAGGAACTGGTCAACAAAGAGATGATGCGTGGCGTGACGTTCGACCCTGACACGAAGATGTGGAAGGGCGAGGTCTTCGCGCTCAAGCGGGGCCAGTTCGTGCCGATGACGATCCGGATGACGCCGGCCGGGTTCGAAATGGTGGCCGGCTCCGGCATCATGTCGAAGACGATCGAATGGGTTCGCGTGCCGACGCCCGGGGCGGCTCAGTGACGTTCGGCTGACGGGATGTCGGCTACGATTTCGGCGATCTGCGTGCGCTGGCCCGCGTCGAGGAGTTCGGCCCACGCGGCACAGGTGTCGCCGCAGATGCCGAGTTCGCGGAGCGCCGCCTTGATGCCGACCACCACCCGGCAGGGCTCCGTGCCCACTCCATACAGCCTGCCCAGCGACAGCACCTGACGCTGGAGCGACGCAGCGAGCGTCTCGTCGCCTCGTTCGAGCGCCTGCTGCAGGCCGACGAAGAGGTGCGGCGCCACATTGGCTCCGCCGCACACGCCACCGTGGCCACCAAGGCCGTGTGCCTGGGGCAGCATCTGCTCCGGGCCAATGAGCAGCGACCAGTCGGGCCGCACGTCGCGCACCACCCGGGCGTAGCCGTCGAACACGCCGAGATCGCCGCCGGAATCCTTGATGCCCACGATGCCGGGAAGGTCTGCCAGCCGTCGGACCGTGTCGACCGGCAGCACCACCTTCACCATCTCCGGCATGTTGTAGAGCACCAGCGGCAGGGGGAGGCCTGACGCGAGCGTGCGGGCCCACCGTTCGAGCGGCTCACGGCCGGCCGGAAAATAGTAGGGTGCCGCCGCCACGACCGCGGCCGCCCCCTGCTCCGACGCGAGCCGTGCGAGGGCAAGACTTTCCGAGAGCACGGTGTCGGTGATCCCCACGAGCACCGGCACACGGCCGGCCACCTGGCGAAGGGTGCGCGACACCAGATCACGCCGCACCCCGTAGGGGAGCATGGGGCCCTCGCCCGTGGTGCCAAGCACGAAGAGACCCTGCACGCCGCCGGCGAGCACGTGCTCGACGAGTCGCTCGAGGCCGTCGATGTCGAGCGTGTCGCGGTCGAGCAGCGGAGTGGCCAGCGGGGGAACGATGCCGTGGAAACGCGGAGGGGCGGTCATGAGTGGCTCTGCGGGAAAGATGAACGGATGGATGGGGATGGCGTGGAGGACGATCAGCGGGCTGGGCTGGGGATGGTGCGCCGGCCGGCGAGCATCGCGGCCACGAGGAGCGCGGCACAGACGAGATAGACGATGCCGCCAGTGGCGATCGCCCGGCTCATCGCCTCGACTTCGCCCTCCTTGCCGGCGGCCTGCGTGGCCCACCCCACGAAGAGCGGCCCGAGGGCGCCGCCCCCCCAGCCCACGGTGTTCATGATGCCGGCGGCGCTGGCCCGCGCCCGGGGCTCGATCTGATCGAAGAGCGACGCGAAGATGCCGGAGTCGTAGCAGCCCTTGCACAGGCCGAACGCCGTCATCGCCGCGACGAGCACGCCGGTGGTGGAGCAGAGGCCGACCAACGCGACAAACGCCGAGCCGACGAGCAGGCCCGCGGCCTGCACGAGCACGCGGCCGCCGGCGAAGCGGCGGGCCAGTCGGTCGGCCACCACGCCCGCCAGCGGCGCCGCGACCGCGCTGGCGAGATGGATGAACACCGTGCCATTGAGGCCGGCGGCCCCGAGCGAATAACCAAACTTCTCCTTGAGGAAGGTTGGCGTCCAGGTGAGGAAGATCGTGGCGACGAAGTTGGCACCCAGGAACGCCAGCATCAACAAGATCACCGCGGGCCGACGCAGGACGACCGCGGCGGTGTCGGCCACGCCGAGCGCGTCGCCCGCGGCCAGACCGTCATGGGCCGTCGAGGTGTCGAGCCCCTGGGCCTCCGCCTCCTCACGATCCGCGGCGCCCCGCTGCGGCTCCCGCAGGAAGGCGTAGAGGATCGCAGCCACACCCATGCCGATCATGCCAAAGAGATAGAAGCCGGTGCGCCACCCGAAGTGCTCGGCGATCGTGGCGCCAAGCCAGCTGCCCAGGATCGTGCCGGCATACACGCTCGACTGATGGATCGCGAAGGCGCGTGAGCGGGTGCGGGGGCCGTGGTAGTCGGCGGTGAGCGACATCGAAGCCGGGAAGTAAAACGTCTCGCCAAATCCTTCGAGGGCCCGCACGGTGACGAACTGCCAGAGTTTCGTGCACCAGGCGGTGGCCACGGTGACGAAGCTCCAGAAGATGCAGCCGCCCAGGATGAGGTGCACCCGCTTGAGCCGATCGGCGATGAATCCGGCAAAGGGCGCCCCGCCGGCATACACCCACATGAAGGCCGAGCCGATCAATCCCAGCTCGAACTTGGTGAACCCAAACTCCGCCTCGAGGAGCGGGAAGACGGCATAGATCGCCTGTCGATCGGCGTAGTTGAAGAAGCAGACGAGCCAGAGCATGCCCACGACGAGCCAACGCTCGTGGGGAGGGCCGCCGGAGCGGCGCGGGGATGACGGAGCCTGTGAGGCCATGAATGTCGTCGGAGAATCCCGCCCTCGGTGCCGTGAAGCAGGCGAGTATGCCAGACAACGCGGCCTGCAACAGACCCGCAATCTGCGCACACACTGGCGGGTTTCGATGCGCTGGGGGAAGATGACGCAGGTGCGGCGGGGAGCCCGCCCCTGTTCATATCGGAGAGATCGTCATGAAGCCGTCGTCGTGGTGCCTGCTCGCGGTGCTCCCTGTCCTGCTCCTGCACGGAGCCGTGGCGACCGAGCCCGCCAGGGCGGCCGACAAGCCCAGGGTGATCATTCTCACCGACATCGAAAACGAGCCTGACGACGCGATGTCGCTCGTGCGGTTTCTGGTCTATGCCAACCAGTGGGACACTGAAGCCCTGATCGCGACCACCTCCATCCATCTGCCGGATCGCATCGCGCCACAGCGGATCGAGGCGATCGTGAAGGCGTATGGCACGGTGCGCGACACGCTCGAAGTGCATGAGAAGGGGTTTCCGACCGGTGAGCAGATGCTCGGTCGGATCCGTTCGGGCGTGCCGAGGTATGGCATGACGGGCGTCGGCAAGGATCATGACTCGCCGGGGTCGAATCGGATCATCGAGGTCGTCGACGCCGACGACCCGCGCCCGGTGTGGGTGTGCGTGTGGGGTGGGCCCAACTGCCTCGCCCAGGCGCTCTGGAAGGTGCGGGCCACGCGAACCCCCGAGCAGCTCGCCGCCTTCGTCGCCAAGCTCCGCGTTTCCACGATCTCCGATCAGGACGACAGCGGACCGTGGCTGCGACGGGAGTTTCCCGGTCTCTTCTACGTCGCGAGCCCGGGGTTTCACCCGCTCGGCGGCTACCACTACGCCACCTGGACCGGCATCGCCGGGGATGAACTCCATGGCCGTTTCGCAGGTGCCGACTTCAGCCTCGTGTCGCAGCCCTGGCTCGACGAGCACGTTCGCCGCAAGGGCCCCCTGGGGGCGGAATATCCTCCCGTGGCGTTCATGATGGAGGGCGACACGCCGAGCTTTTTCAACCTCATCGGCAACGGCCTCTCCGACCCCGAGCATCCCGACTGGGGCGGCTGGGGGGGGCGCTACGAGATGGCGCTGCCGCCCCTTCGAAAATGGCATCTCGAGCGGGAGACCCGCCCGTTCTGGACCAACGCCATGGACGAGGTGCTCGGCAACGATGGCCGCTGGCACACCAACAACTGGGCGACGGTGTGGCGATGGCGGCCGGAGTTTCAAAACGACTTCAGCGCCCGCATGGACTGGACGGTTACGCCGACCTACGGCGATGCCAACCATCCGCCGGTGGTGACGCTCGGCCATCCTCGCACCCTGCGTGTGAAGCCGGGCGGACGGCTCACGCTCAGCGCGGCCGGCTCGTCGGATCCCGACGGCGATGCCCTGTCCTACCGCTGGATGCACTATCCCGAGCCGGGCACGTTCACGTTTTCGAGCGGCCGGACCGCCCGGCCGTTGGTGATCGAACGGGCCGACACCGCGGAGGCCACCTTTGTCGCCCCCGACAAGGCCGGACGTTTTGGCACGGCGCACGTGATCCTCGCAGTGACCGACGCCGGCACGCCACCGCTCACGCGCTACGAGCGTGTGATCGTCACCGTCGATCCGCGCGAGGCGACATCGCCATGAGCCCCATGGCAGCGATCGGTGATTCGGTGCGGCGAGCCCTTTTCGGCGTCGTAACGGTGGTGGCCGCGGCGGTGGCACCGCCCGATGGAGTGGCCGCCGACGCCCGGCCGCGGGTGATCGTTTCCACCGATGCCGGTGGCACCGATTACGACGATCTGCAGTCGCTCGTGCATCTCCTGCTCTATGCCGACGCGATCGATCTCGAAGGCCTCGTGTCGTCGCCCTACGGGCCTGGCCGCATGAAACACATTCTCGACGTGGTCGATGTCTATGCCCGAGACGTGCCGGCTCTGCGTCGCCATTCGGCCGACTATCCCGACGCCGAGTCGCTTCGTCGCATGACCGTGCAGGGCGCCACCGACCCGTCCGGCCCGGCGGGATACGGCACGACCACGGACGGGTCGGACTGGATCGTCACCTGTGCTCGCCGCGATGACCCCAGGCCGCTCTGGGTGCTCGTCTGGGGCGGCATCGAGGACGTTGCCCAGGCACTCCACGACGATCCCTCGATCGAGTCGAAGCTCCGCGTTTATTTCATCGGCGGCCCCAACAAGAAGTGGTCGCCCGCATGCTATGACTTCCTCGCCCGCGAGCATCCCGGGCTATGGATCATCGAGGCCAACTCCACGTACCGCGGCTGGTTCGTTGGCGGGGACCAATCAGGCGCCTGGGGCAACGATTCCTTCGTCGCGAGCCGGGTGGCGGGTCGCGGGGCACTCGGCGACTATTTCGCCCATGGGATCACCTTCGGAGGTGAGTCGCGGTCGCGGCTGAAGATGGGAGACTCGCCGTCGCTGGCGTATGTGCTGCACGGCCGGCCTGAGGCTCCAGCCCATGGCTCGTGGGGCGGAGCCTTTGTGCGGGCCTGGGATCGCGAGCGCGAGGTGTGGCGACGGCCGCCGCAGGCCGAGGATGTGCTCGAGACGTTTCGTGTGGTTGAGATCGTGCTGCCGGCCTCGACGAGCTGCGTGGCGGCGGGCATGGCCACGATGGAGGTCGATGGCTTTGCCTGTCCTGGCACTCGCGGCGCTGACAACGCCTGGCACTTCTGGTTTTGTCCGAAGGAGTCGAAGGTGTGGCGCTACACCATTGAAAGCACCGATCAGGCCGTCAACGGCCTCGCCGGCACGTTTCGGTCGGCCCCTCCTCCGCCGGAACGCCGCCATGAGCCATCGCCACGATACCCGCACTGGTGGACCGATGACCCGGACCCCTCGATGGCGGAAGGACCGCATCAGGGGGCGAAAACCGTCAGCCGATGGCGGCGCGAGTTTCTCGAGGATTTCGCCCGCCGGCTCGACCGCTGCCGTCCCTGAGTCATTCACGCCGGTCGGGAGGAGCGACGACTCGAGCCCAACGGCGGTGATGGGAGTGGCGCTTCGGTGGAAGCCCAACGGCGTGAGCCGTGGGACCGGCGTGGCGATCACGCCGGAGGTGGTTGAGCACGATGCCGTTTCGCGAAACGTTTCCCGCGATCAGCGCACCGTGAGGCTGCCTCAGCGGGCGACGAGGGGACCTGATCGCGGCGCGAGATCGGTTGCGTGAAACACACGATGGCCGTCGACCCACGCGGTGAGTCCCGGGCCCCGGCCGTAATGGGTTCCATCACGGTCCCACACGATTGTCACGTCGTGGCCGCGATACCGGAGGCCGTCCAGACAAAACCAGTCCCAGGTCGCCTCGGGCACGAGCGGGTGAAGCTCCAGCACGTCGTCGGATCGCGGCACCAGCCCGACGAGGCCCGTGATCACCAGATCGGCAAACGTCGAGTGGTTGTACCACCGGCTTCGCGGGTCACGGCCCTTGAGCCATGCGCCGGTCGTTTCGTCGAGATACTCGCCGACGTAGCGTTCGCCGTCAAAGCGATGCGAGCGGGCGTAGGTGATCACCGCCGCGAGATAGTCGGCCTTCGTCACCGCGTCCTGCGCCGGACCTCGAAGCACCGTCGCCAGGGCCGTGAGGGTTTGCGAGGTTGCAAACGGCCACACGGCGCCGTCCCACTCGCACGTGCTCACGCCATGCGAACGAAACGCAGGATGACGCCGCTCGGCGGTGGTGATCCCGAACGGCGCCCGGAAGCCCGTCTCGTCGGCAAACTGCCTCCAGGCTTCCTCGTAGCCCTTGCCCGTCGGCGGGAGCGAGAAATACCACGGGATGAAGCCGATCGCCTCGCGGACATCGGCAAACGATCCATCCTCGCGGACCACCTCGAAGAACCGGTCGCGCGGATTCCAGAGCGTCGTCAGGATCAGCGACCGCAGTGCCTCCCCTTCGGCCATCAGCTGCTCGGCCTCATGGGGCCGCCCCGCCGCACGGGCGATCGACGCAAGGGCCAGGGCGCTGCCGGCCATGTAGGAGTTGAGCGTGGGCCGCACGTTCTTCGCATGCCGCCCGCCGCTGATCGACTCCTCCATCGCGTCCCGTACGTCGTACTGCCAGTAGAGGCCGTCGGGCCGCCGCCGCTCCTCGGCCCATTGGCGGTGATCGGCCGCCAGCCGGTCAAACCGCTCGACCACGAAGGCCGTGTCGCCGGTGACGAGCGCCCGCTGCCACAGGGCGTAGGGAAGCCACTGGCTGTATTTGTGAAGCCGTTCCCGCTGGGCCGGATCGAGCCAGTAGTCGACGACCTGGTCGAGCACCTGCGAGTCGCGAAGCCACCGACCTTCCATGACATGGTGCCCGAGCGCCGAACTCACCGGCTGCGGTCGCGTGATGAACTCCGTGAGTAACCACCGGCCTGCATCATCACGCCGAAGGTGCTTGCGGAGGCACCACCATCGGAAATACCAGACGTCCACCATCTCGTCGTCGGGGCAGTCGAACCGCGGCACGTTGGCTTCGAGCCAGACCGCAGCGTCGGCGTTGGGAACGGCGTTGACCACATCCTCAGGATCAAGACGATTGAAGGCCGTCACGGCGGTGCGCAGGGCTTCTGGGCCGATGATGACGGCGGCGGTGCGAGGCTCGTCGTGACGGCACACGGCCGTCACCAGGTCGGCAAGCCGGTCATCCGCAACATCGTCGTGGAGAAGCAGGCGATAGGAGAGCCGGAGGGTCTCGCCAGGCGCGAGCGTGATCGCCCCGGAATCCTGCTTGGCGTAGGTCGCGGCGCCAAAATGGTTGACCAGCAGCCAGCCTGAATCGCGGGCGTGGAAAAACGGCTGCCGCGGGTTGCCTGGGCCGTCGATCATGGTCGCGCCGCACCGCGCGCCCTCGACGGTGCCCGTGGCGTCGCACCAGGCTGCCTGCGTGCCAAACACCCCCTTCTCGTCGCGTCCACCATGGCTGGCGAGGTAGCGGCCACCCCACTTCGGCGCGAGATCCCTCGCCAGGCGAATGCCAAACCCCATCTCCTGCACGTCGGCCAACGTGACGCCCGCGTTGCCGGCGGTGAGGATGGCGTCCCACCGAACCAACCGCACCGGCAGGCCGCAGGCCTGCTCGTCGGTTACGGTCACCGTCGACTGCTCGCGACAGACCACGCCCGCGTCGGATGTGTCGGCTGCCGCATCGAGATACGACACCCGCGCCGAAAACGAAACCTGGCCGCCGGCCGCATCGATCAGGTCGACGCCGTCGACCCGCACCGCGGTCTTGTGTCGCCATGGATCATGCCCCGAGAGGTCGCTGAAGCAGAGCATCAGGCCCGGGTGCATCGTGGGGTGATCCTGCGGGTCGAGGTCGGGCCTCGGCGGGCAGGGTCTCGTGACGATCGCGCCGCCGGGGGTGTGGAGGCTGCGGAGCGACGGCCGGCCGATCCGCGGATCCGAAAACACATACTCGGCCACGGCGTCGCCCGCGGCGGTCGTGATGATGAGCCGGTCGTCGGTTCGTGCGATCGAAAGGTCGCCGGCGGCCGCGAGGCCGGACGCGGCGATGAGTCCGAGAAAGGTGGCCGCCGTGCGGATCATGGTGGGGTCACCTCGTAGAGCTGCGCCACGCCCGTGCGGTCGCTCGTGAACACCACCCGGGAGCCGTCAGGAGAAAACGACGGATGGGGATGGGTGTGCTGCGGAGCAACGACCTGGACCGGTCCGTCGTCGTAGGGGCAGTGGTCGGTGTTCCAATGCTCGCCCGCGTTGCTCGACAGGCTCTCCGCCAACGGCACCACCGCCGAGGCGATGCCCGCCGTGGGATCGAACGTGAACAGTCCACGGTCGGGGTTCTTCGTGTCGGTCACGCAGGCTCGGCCGTCGCGTCGCACCATCGGGTGCCACGCCGGAAAATCGGTCACCCGGCGGATCACGCCCGTGTCGACGTCGATCCCGATCATGCCATGCGGCCACACGACGGTGATGATCTCGTTGCGTCCGCCCACGGCCGATCGCGGCATCCAGGTTTCGTGCACCACCCATTCCCGACGGGTGACGTCGCGGGCGTAGACGAGCCGGTGGCCGGTGCCGTCGCGCCGCACCACGTGGATTCGGTCGGTGTAGCGGCCGGCGAATCGGATCAGGTCGGGGTCGTCGGGGTGCACCTCGGGGTGGCCGATGGAGTCGTGTTCGCACACCACATCGATCCGTCCCGTCGGCGTGTCGATCGCATGGAGTCGCGCGGTGGCGCCGGTCTTCACCGGCACGACCCACGTGCGGTCGTCCCGGGAGAGCGACGTGGTGCCCATGGCGTCGCCCACCATGCCGGGAGGGATCATCGGCACGTCGCCGAAGTCGGCCAGGCATTCCTCTCGAAACCCGGGCTCGGTCGACACCCGCCACGCGCCGCTCCCGGCGGTGAAGTAGACCCAGCGGCCATCGTGCGACGGATGAACGCTCCATTCATTGAGATCGGCACGGTCGGTGAGCTGCACCAGCCGACCGCTCGCCCGCTCCTCCACGAAGATGGCCGGGCGGCCCGTGCGGTGCGACACGAACACGAGCCAGCGCATCGCGTCGTCGTAGGCGGGCAGGTAGTAGAACGGGTGGTGGTGGATGGAGGCGTGCGTCGTCACCTGGCGAACCAGGTGGCCGGTGGTGCCGTCGGGGAACGTGCGGGATTCCGACGGATGAACGCTGCCCTTCATCGGCTCGCCGCCACGTCAGACCGTGACGGTCTGCGACCGCCGACGCTTGGACGCCGCCGCCACGGGAGCGGCATCGGGAGCGACGGGGCACGTCATGCCGATGGCCTCGAGCCCCTGGCGAATCCGCGCGAAATCATCGGCCGAGAGCGGCCGCATCGGACGGCGGAAGGTCGGGTTGGGAAACCTGCCAAGGAGCCATCGGGCGGCCTTCATCCGCTGATGGGCGCCGCAGCCTGGCTCGCCAAACGCGTAGACGATGCGGGCCAGCGGAGCGACCACGTCACCCGCCTTCCTCGCCCGTGCGAGATCGCCGTCGAGCGCGGCATGAACGAGTTCGACCATGAGTTCCGGGACGAAGCCGGCGAAGCCGATGAGCGCGCCGTCGGCTCCCTCGAGGAGCGATGCCAGGAGAAACTCGTCGTGGCACGTGGTGATCGACACATGGGGAGCCGCCGCCTTGAGCTGCTCGTAGTCCCACCGCCAGCGGGCCATGTCGCGGGTGCCCATCT
>JAFMIU010000085.1 GCA_017853835.1 Pirellulales bacterium
TGACGAAGACCAAGGAGCCGGTCGTCGAGGAGCATGTCCGCGAGGTCGAGCCAGCGAACGTGAAGCGCACCTTGGCGGGCGTGGGGCGGGTCTGGCGGGCTATCGAGTCGGGCGTGTTCTATCCGGCGCCGTCGACAGTCGCATGCGCAGGCTGTGGTTATCGCTCAGCCTGTCGTGCTTGGACTGGGTGACGAGCTGCGGGAAAGAGCGGCATGGGGAAACCTGTGCCGCTTTTTCTTAGGTGTCAGGCAAACGCGAACGAAACACTCAAGGTGTTTTCCTGCCAAACATCTTCTCTTTCGCCCATCCGAAAACGCACAGCAGGAGAATCACGATCAGGACCGGCCCGCCGTACCGTCCTTTCGTAGCGCCGTAAGCCTCTGCAAGCAACGTGCCACATACAACGAGAGAGCACATAGGGGATCCTCCGTTACAAAAGTTCTCGACTGAGCGATAACGTCATTGAGTTGCGGTCTACGTCCGAGTAAAACCCGTCACTGAGCGGGAGGCATATCTGCCAACAGAGTTTCTCGCACGTCTCCAGTGATCTTGCGGACGAGCCACTTGCCTTTGATTGTGTGCATGACCAGATCGAACTCGCAGACTTCCCACGGGGGCAGCATCGCACTACGCGTGCGGAACTCCGAGTAGGGCAGTTCCTCGTCTCCTTTCGTGATCGTCTGCTGTGTGACCCCGACCAGCGACACCAAGCGATGTTTACGACTTCTTTCCCTTAGAGTAGTTCGAAATGATCTTCCGAATTATCGCTTCGCCGGCGCCCACACCACAGAGACCGCCCAAGAAGGTAGCCCAATTGGTGAAAAGACCGGAGATAAGCATCCCGGGCAAACGTGCAAGCCCAACACCGCCACCACGCGTCAAATTTGGCTGCACCCCGGTGAGTTGCGCTGCGATTGCCACGCCTATCACACCGCACACTGCCCAGCTAATTAATCGCCCGGCGAAATTCAAATTTGTGAGCGTTTCCTCTTTCATATTCTTCCTCGACATCTAAGGTTGTTGCAGACACCACAGGAACGACAATCCACAAGACGGTGATTTGCCTAGGCTGTTGTGGCCGTGCATTCGGCAAGTCCTCTCGGTGCTGGATCGGGGGATCTGCTTAATGAACGCCTGAATCACTTTCGGCTCTTTCTTAAGAAGCACTCACCGACTGTGGCGATCACGATGCCGCCCTCTCCTTGCATGAATGAGATTGAATCGTGATCCCGCCAGTGTCCGAATCGCATGCAGTGAGTGCGGCAGCGCAAATTAACTAGTTCTGCTCATAAAGGATCGATAAAGGGCACTCCATATTTTTGGCTGAGATGTTCTGCAAGCGCTGCCTCCGCTTGGTCAAGCGCGTCTGCCTCCGCTTGAAGTTGCTGAAGTATCGGAGCACACTCGTTCTCAAACTGACTTCTTGCCCCCGACGTGCTTGCAGCTGCCATAAGTCCGAGGAAATCCCTAATGCCTGCGGCTTGTTGCGGTGAAGCGCCGTCGCTGGCGGCTGCTGCTGCCCCCAGTGCCGCGCCGATGTCCGCAGCCCGGCCTTCCTGAGCGTCTAGCTCGTCTCGCTTGGCTTCGATGCGGTCGAGCGTCGCCGCAGCCTTTTTGAGCACATCTATGTTCCGGCGTATATGCTGCACGAACGCGGGATCGACGTTGGCGAGGGGTAACTGGGAATACGCGTAGGCGATCTGCCGCGCACCCTTGCTCGGGTAGTCGCCGAAATCTGCGTTGTCTGCTTCTGCATCTATGGCCTGCATGCTCGCCCACGCTTTTTGTGTCGCCTCAAGCATCGCGACGTTTCGTTGAGCTAACGACGGCGGTGACGTCGCGGGTGGCCCGGGATCCGGCTTCTTCCTCGCCCAGCGTTTCGCCTGCTCTTCATACAGACGGGCCTCCTGCTCAAAGGGAAGAGCGCTACCCCTTGTTACGCTAGGCCGGGAAGTTGGTCGCTTGACCAGCGTCGTCCAGTCCACTTTCCACGCGAGCCTGCTGAGCAGTACGAGAAGAATGAAGCCTGCGGGGGCTGCATACTTCGACAGCGCGAATGGCTTTTGTTCGCGGGAAGGCTTCGGGCGAGGGCTTGGTGGCGCGTTATCGTGAGTCGCGGTTGGCCCAGACTCTTCAACGGACCCCAGTGTGCCGTCTACGCGCTCGCGGACACGATCGCGAAGGTCCTGCGGGACCAGCGCTAATCCGTGCAGACGGACGGCTTCTCGCCCGAGTTCGGCTGCAGCTTCTCGCTGGACGCGAGCATCGTTAACGAATTTAAGAGTGGAAACCCGGGCTTGGATCTGAGCGATATTTTCTGGAAGCGATGGCGCTGACACGAGCCTTTTGCCCAGTTCAATAAACGTGGCTTCTGGTTCAGACATAAGTCCGGTCTCTCCGAAAGATGGTTGGATTCGCTCGTACGGAGCTTGTCTCTGAACAAGCGTGTATCAACACGATCAGTATTGGCATGGGCGTCAGTGTCGCTGATATATCCGTCGAGTTGGGTCGCTGTCAGTGCGTGATCGAACAGTGCGCAATGCGATCATTGGATGACGAGCCGAGAAACATGAGCCCCGGCTGTTCCGGCGAGGGCCCTCCGGCAGTAACGGCGCTGCTATTGGCTGAAAGCACGGCGACGTGAGGCTTCGGTCCTTTTGGATCGGCTGCCCACGCAAAAGCACCGGTCTTCAGGAGCGGCGTATGGCTCTTCAGCGTCATCCCGCGCCAACCTTCGGTGTTGGGCTTGTCTGGGAGAGGCCACCACACAATACCGTTGAGCAACGTCGGATATTCCGGCTCTTCGAGGGCGCTCTGGTAGCTCGTGAACTGCCAGCGGATTCCCTCGGGCTCGAACAGCAGGTACTTGGTCTTGTTCACGCGCGTGCTGATCGTGGTCTTGCCGTCTTTGTCCACGAGGGCCGGACGGGAGACTTTTTCGAGGGTCACGCGAAGGTCTCCGGCAAGTGCTTGCGGCGATTCACTCTCATGGTTGACACGGAAGCTCATTGGGCCGCTCCAAGGCGCCACGAACGTCAACTCCCGCCCCACTGGAATCAAGATTCTGGAGTCTCGGATCCGGGCAATCAACATTCTCCGCGGCAGTTTCTCAACAAAAGCGTCTCGGGCGGCGTCTTTCGCGACGTCCGGGGGCGGGCCCAGCAGGCTGCGAAGTTCCTCTGGGGCTGTTCCTTCGGGGCCAAAAGTCACTCCGGAACTGTCCTTGCAGGAGCCGGTGACCCTGAGCCTGTAGAAGGCCCCCTCGCGGACGCTGAGTTCCGTCGGCGTCCAAGCTGCCGAGGCTTTGAGCTGAGTGCTCTGGGGCCAATACCGCTCGAAGTCGAGAACCCGTGAACCGCCAAGCCGGTTGAATCCGACGGCGAGAAGGGCCCCGGATATCAAAACCAACCCTGTGCGCCGGGTGACCAGTTTGCGCAGCGCCTTCGGGAACAAGATCTGGCCGAGAACGCTGCTGGGCGTGGCCTTTACGGGCTTGCCGTCCAGAAACCGCCCTAGGTCAGCCGCAAGTTCGCCGGCGGTATGGTACCTGTGCCGGCGGTCTTTCTGGAGGGCTCGCTCGGCAATGGCGCTGATGTCCCGTGGGATGGCCTTCGAGACAGCCCTGAGCGGCGCCGGCACTTCCTCGCACACGACCCGGGAAGCCTCGTGCAGGGCTTTCTTCTTGACCGAGTACGGCGGCGAGCCAGACAGCAACTCGTAGAGGACGACCCCAAGGGAGTACACGTCCGCGCGGCCGTCGAGGTCGTCAGGATCGGGCCCAAACTGCTCCGGGCTCATGTACTGCAACGTGCCGACAAAATGACCCGAGTCGGTCTTCAGGGACTCAAGCGTGAGGTCTGAGTCAGTGCTGCGGGCCACGCCGAAATCAATGACCTTGGGGCTGCCGTTTGCGTCCACCAAGATGTTGCCGGGCTTGAGGTCCCGATGGACTATTCCCCGGTCGTGCCCATGGGAAACAGCCTCACAGACCAGCTTGAACAGCCTGACCCGCTCGTGAAGTTCTAGACCCTGTTCGTGCGCGTAGTTCGTGAGAGGCTTCGCGTTGGCCAAGTGCTCCATTATGTAAAACGGCACGTCGCCAAAGTCTGAGGAGTACGTCCCGACCACGAAGATCTGCGCGATGCCGGGGTGCTGGAGTTTGCCCAGAAACTCAGCCTCACGCTCGAACCGCCGCATGGTCTTTTCAGAGGTGATGCCCTGCCGGATCACCTTTACGGCGACTGTGCGAGACGGCCGCGCTTGCTGGGCTTCGTAGACCCGGCCCATACCGCCTTCGCCAATGAGCCGGACGATCTTCACGCCACCCAAGTCCACGCCCAACAGTGGATCTACGCGCTGGGATCTGACCTTCGCTTGTCTTGGTTTTGGCGTAAGCCCGAAGTCGTCACCTTGGCCCGGGAACGGTACTGGGCCGTGGTCCTGCGACATGGGCTCAGACTCAGGCTCGGGTTCTTGCGGCTCGGTGAAAGACATCGCGTGACTGCGGAATGTGGCTGAGTGTGGTTTCCCTGTGCCCGCGAAGCCCAAGATGGCTCCAGCTTCGGGCAAGAACCGCGGCGATAGTTTACGGGCCCGGCTAGGGGCTCTGGCAGCCGCGACCATGGCCTAGGGCAGGCTCCAAGTTGGCATTCAAATACCCAATTGATTCCAGACTCGATAGCGTGCGAGCACCATGGCTACGAGGACCAGAATCGCAGTGATTGCCAGCAACCAGAGCGGCCACGAGCCGGCCTGATGCGCCTTGGGCTTCGGGCTTGCCGGGCTATCAGGAGTCGCGCTGGGCTGAGACTCGCTGAACACGCTGACGACCCGGACACTTTTGGGGGCGGGCGGAAACGGGCTGAGTCGACGGGGAGCGCTGGCGTGTGAGTTGGGCATTGGCTGATGGTTCGCGCCGGCATACGAGGCCATAGGTGTTCTCCTATCGGTCATAAAGTGGGCTGGATCGCAGGTCTGGGCATCAGGCAGATGGGTGCGCTCTCGGCACCCTCAGTCTTTGGCACCAGTGCGGGCGGCCAGTTCTTCACGCGTGACCTCCCTCGGCTGCCCGTTGCACTCGTAGATGAGCCACTTGTTTCTCACCTTGTACAAGACCATTTCGTACTCACACAGCGGCCACGGCGGCAGCATCGTGCTACGTTCGCGAAACTCGGAGTACGGCTGCTCCTTACCTTCGCCGCCAACTGTGGTCTCCTGAACGACACGAACAACCGCGCGTAGCCCTTGATCCGTCATCTCGGCCGAAACTGGCTCGACTGAAACAAGCCGCGTGTAGCAATCCACGTCCTTGAAGAATTGCCGCAGCTCGTCGATGAACCGTTCTTGCTGCGGAATCACGGGGGTCATCGTTTCCATGACGCCGCGCTCGTCCTCGCGATTGCTGGCCTCAAAGTTCTGTTGGATTACCTGCTCGATAGCCTGCAGCTCTTTGCGGCCTCGGGCGTTCAATTCGCCGCCGAAAGAAAACGAGCACGCAAAAGCGAGCATGAGTCCCATAAGGAGGGCTGCTGGGCTTGAAAAGTTCCTGAACCTAGGCATCTCGCTGGTCCTCGTTGTGTTGAGGCGGAAAAAGTTGCCGCACGCGATTTAAATAGGAAAACCCGCTCGCTACCTCTATTGGCGAGAGGCGGGTTCCCGGTGCGCCAAAATTGCTCGTACGGCCGAAAAACCGGGATTTCAGGCCGGAGTCAACGCTGGCCGGCCTCCAGAAGCCCGCTGCTGTTTCCCGCCCTGAAATACACTCCGGGCACTCGCTGGCGGCCATGTGTACCGACGAGAGAACCCCAGTCGCCCAGAGCCCCAGCCAAGAACCCCACCCGGCACCATGGCCACGGAACTACCCCCCGAAGTCGCCGAGGAACTGGCCGCGTGCCTGAAGCGATTGGCGGCCGGGGATCAGTGCGCTCGCGACAAGATCCTCGAAGTCTGCAACGACCGGCTCCGCGAACTCTCCAGCCGGCTCCTCGGGAAGTTCTCCAAGGTGCGCCGCTGGGACAACACGGATGACATCGCCCAAAACGCGGCCATCAGGCTCTATCGGGCGCTTGGCGAGACCGTGCCTGATTCACCGCGCGGCTTGATGGGCTTGATGGCTGTGCAGATTCAGCGCGAGCTGATCGATCTGGCCCGCAAGCACTCAGGGCCAATGAGCTACGCGCAGAACCACGACACGAACGTCAGGAATGGCTCGCAAGGTGATGTGTTTCTCGTTGAAGAGGCACCCCAAGACGGCGAGCAGGATGAGGAAATCCCAATGGCTCGCTGGGAGGCTTTTCACGCGGCCGTCGAGCAGCTCCCGGAAGAGCACCGAGAGGTCTTCAGGCTGGCGTGGTACCTCGGGCTCGACCAGAACGCCGTGGCAAAAACCCTCGGGCTGTCGCGCAGAACAGTCCAGCGAAAGTGGCAGGAAGCCCGGGAAATCATCGCGAAGACCATGGGCGAAGGGGACTGAGCCTGCACGCCTAATCGCTCGTTACGGCCCCTTCTGCAGAGCTTTTTCGAGCCTTGCGGCGAGCCCCAAGTACCGCGATCGTTTTCTCGGCGTAGAGCCCGGCTTGCTCGCGCCGAAACACGCTCGCTCTTTTTTGGGGAGCCTACTGCGAAGCGTGCTCAGGGCCGCTCGCAAGGCCTTGAATTCGAGATCCGTGGTTGGTTCATACGTCATGGGGTCAGCCTCCTTGCCGATTGAAGCCCTGATTTTAGCGCACTGGCCGGCCTTGAGCGGCATGTATTTCAGCAGGCTTCACGAGCTGTTGGCGAACCACGAGGAGTTGGTTTCAGAGTTGGCTGGATGAGGCTCGGCGTGGAATCGGAATGTTCTCGGGCCAGCTACAGCACCCACAGCCGAGAGTTTGTAAGTTGTCACGGAGTGTTTTTGGGGCTCGGGATGCTCTGGCCAGAAAATTCGACCCGCGTATTTCTCGGGAAAACGAGGGGTCACTGGATTGGCCACGGCGATTAGGTCGGCCGGCAGGTGCTTCGAGTATTGGGCACTTGGGCTGCGTGGCGTTCTATACCCCGAGCTGTATCTGGCGGGCGGACGGCTTGGGGAGAAACCGGCAAGTTTTTTGAGCCGCGAGAGTGACCACAGCCAATTGTTTATGGTTTGTCACGGAAGTTTTTGGGGCTCTGGCTGCGCTGGCCGGGAAACACGACCTCGGAATTTGCAGGGAAAAACGAGGGGTCGCATGAATAGCCACGGTGAGGACGTCGGCCGGCAGGCGGTCTATGAGAGCCATCGCCGGGCTTCTGTGGCGCTTCATTCCCCGGGCCGTATCTGACTGGTGGTTGGCTTGGGGGCTAGGACCTTGCAACCCGCCCCAGCCAACCCCCGATCATTCAGTAGGCAAGCAACTTCCGGAACTCAGACTTCCGGAATGCCCTTAGTCCTTGTAAGTCCGAAGGACTTACTCTAGGTCCACATAAAACGGACAGAATTTCAGTCCGACGGTCGCCGTAAGTCGTTGTGCGGCGCGCACTTGCGATTGCTTGCGGAAGCGTTTTGCCCCCCCCTACAAACCTTGAATCGCGGATTATGACAACAAAATCCTGAAGCCGGCATCTCGACCGACGCATCAGGGCGGCCGCTGGCGGGCGTTGCCACGCTCCGGCTCGTCAATGCCAATGAACCGGCAATGGCGCCAGAGATGAAATCTGAGGCTCTGGCGAGGTCCCAGTGCCGCGCCGTTGCCAGCGACCTTCGTGCCCGCTGCTTGCGCCTGTTCACGAACGCGCTAAGATGCAGGCGTGAAGGGCTTGATGCGAATAGCCGCAGCGCATGTACGCGAGGAGCCGGGAAACGAACACGGGGCCGTACTTTGCTGTCGCATGACGGCACCGCACTCTTTCGCCGGTCCAGTTGGGGGTGCTCGCTCGATCTATTCAGGCATCAGTTTCCTGCGCCGAAAAGACTGGCATTCCTTCGCGGCCACTCTGGAATGCCTGCGGGAGAAATGCGTAACCGCTCAGCCGGTGGTCGTGAGAACGTCGTGGCTGCCGCCGGACACTCTCGGGGAATGCGTCAGGAGGAAAAGCCGCTTCGTGGTGCGGCTCAACAGGGCCATGAACGAGAGCCAAGCCGTCGAGACCTTGCTGCACGAGTGGAGTCACGCACTGGCTTGGAACTACTCGCTCGACCGAATGGCGCGGGATCCTGACGTAGACCGGCAGCTCTTCGAGGCCGCATCGCACGACGAGGCTTGGGGGTGCGCCTATTCCCGGGTGTGGCGCGCATGGTCGGCCGCCACCTGTTAGAGAAATCGCTTCACAGACCAATTGGCGATGGTTTTTGGCGGTTCTTGTGGCACCGCCGTTCTTTCCGATTATCCTCTCTCGGGATGACCGAATCCGATGTGAGGTAATTGCGATCGTGCGCGTGCAGTCACCAACAACCGCCCTGACGGTCAGCACGCTGTCCACGGAAGCGTTCAGTGCTTTGTCATCCGCGAGGGAAGGCGGCCTGACGCGAAGCTACACACGCCTCGGACCAATTAACGGGTTTGCTTGCCGTAATGGCGAGCTGCTTTATCGGGCCCCAGATGATCTCCTGCTTCTCGTGGTCTCGGACAAACCCGTTAGCCTGAGTGTCGTAAACGAAGCGATCTTGGGATGTCGGTGGGTGTTGCGACATCCGGAGCGCATTCGGGAAGCTCTTGGAGAGTCGCTGGGCAAGATCGCAGCGACAGGTGACGTTGCCCTGCGGCTCCGGCTCGCTGTACCCGGATTTCGAGACGATCTGGCGCACTGGTCGATACACGCCTGCTGCCCTACGGAAGTGGTTCAGCTCGGGGAAGCCATCGACGAGCTGGGGCGTGCTTTCGTCCTTCACCAGACGGAGCACCTGCCCACGAACGGGCACTCGATGGTGCCTCAGCGTGCTCTTCTCAGCGGACCGGCGCAGAGCCGTAGAAAACCAACCGCGCGGTCAAGCGAGCGTCAGCTGGATTCGCTTTTCACTGCACTTCACGAAAATGCAACGCTTGCATGTGTGATGCAGGAATCTACTGCAACGGTCCTGTCGACATCGGCAGCCCTCAATGTCTATGGCGTGCTCATCGTCTTGGCCTCGCGACTCCTGCTGATCTCGACTGCACCGGCTGCTCGTGCCGGGACTCGTCGGGCAGGGGCAGCTAGCGCGCAGTCGGGCACGATGCTCGGGGATGTGCTGAAGACGCTGGGCCACGTCGCTGCCTATTTTGCCGATGGTGCAGAGGACGTCTTCGGCCTTAGAGTTCCACGCAAGCCGTGGCCAAAGTCGCTCTCCGCCGCGTGCGAGAAATTGGCCCGCAAGTATGGAGCCGGCCGGCATGCCGTATCCGCGGCCGATTTGTCCTCGGTCCCGCCTACGTTCACTGAGTTGCTGGAAGAGATAGCTGGATCATCGTTATCTCTAAAGCGTTCGCGAACCCCCGGCGCCAAAACCCCAGAGTCGGCCGGTGTCATTTGCGAAGATGCCGCCGCAAGCATTGTCCATGCTGTCTACGCCGCATTTGGTTGCGAGCTTGTGTGGGGGACACCTCGCTATGCGTCAGCGCAATCGTTCTTCAAGTCGATGCAGCCAAGCGGAAAATTGAGGGAGCAGCCAGCCTTGGAGCCCGTGCGGGCGGATCTGGCCCGTGTTGTCTGCGCCCACAGGCTGCTGGTCGAGCTTGGAAGTCTGCCGGACGCCTCAATCCGAATCGCGATGCTGAGCAATGCCATCGAAGTCGCATCGGAACTCGCGGCGGACCTCGCGACATCCACCGATGTGGAAATGAGCAGCATTGCACTCTATCACTCGGCGCAGAACTCGATTGCGGCGCTGAAATCATCGGGGGGCTCTCATCGGCGAAGCAAAGGGGACTCGAAGGTGCTTGGCCTGTGCCTAGCTCAAGAGAAGCTTCTCAGCCGGATCTTTCAGGCTTTGCCGTGACGGGCGGATGTTGACATGGCAAAGAAGAAATCATCGACAGAGCGAAAGAGAGCTGCCGTTTCAAAAGGGCGGGGCCGCGGCAGCAAGGCGGGGCCCTCTGTGAAAAGCTCCCGAAAGGCCGCCGTTCGCTCGGACATCACCGCGGATGCGATTGGGATACGCGGACAGGTTGTCGCGCATGTGCACGGAGCGCTTAGAACTCTGCTGGGACACGCACTCAACCGGATAGAGGAATGGCGGGGCTTCGACGCGCAGCAGGATGTCGCTTTGTTTTCCCCCGTCCAAGCGCAGCAGTCGCACGCTGTCCACGATCCCGTCCCAGCCCCAGTGGCAACCACGGTCACGTTCGATCCCGGGGCTGAAAAGCCCTCACAAGACGGGCCAGATGCCCTCGCTACTGATCAGGACCAAGCCGCAGCCAAGGCGTTGCTGAGAAAGCTCCGTCAGATGACGAACATGTCTAGGAGCAAGTTCACGGTGATGTTCTATCTCGAAGAACTTGGGGCCCTCAAAGCGTTCGACGGTCGCGCGACTGACATGAACAAGTTGTCTGGCAAGAACCTTAGCACGACTCGCAAACGTATCGTTGAACTGATCAGAGAGCAGGCTGTCTGCAAGACGTCGAAATCCGCGAAACTCCAGAAAATCTCGCTGACAGCCACGGGTAAGCAGGCTTATTCGCTGCACATGGCCGCAATTGAGGCCCCCGCTCTCACCTGAAGTCCAGCCCGACCGCGCAGTACGTGTACACAGGGCGTCTGCGTCCCCCGTCTTTCGACTCGTTGCTTATTCGGTGATAGGGCCGCGTGCGCGTGCGACAGCACGAGCGCACGCGGCTTATGGGATCCCTTATGGGATAGGTAGCACCGGTGCACCCCATATAGGGCCTGATCTGCACCCCATGAGGGTGCACCGGTGCCCCCACCACTCACTCATCGGCCGCCTTGGGTGTGGGCGTTGTGAGTCTGTAGATGCTCACGCCGCGATATTTGCTGCCGAGAGCAACCACCGTCAACAGGCCCGCGCGGCGCAAATCCCTGATCGCTCGCTTGGCAGTGTATTTCGAGCAACCCATTCGGCGGGCGAGATCCGACATTGCTATCTTTGCGAGGCCGTTCGGCTTCGTGTTCCTCCAGAGGGTGAACCATGCCAGCGAGGCCCGGAACTCCAAGGTCTTCATGGTGTCGTCCACGAAGTCGTTAATGACCTCAAACCTGCTCTTGGAGTGCGAAGCAGGCCGCTGCTGCGCAGCTCCAGAACGGCTGCTCCGGGGCGGGACGCGCCCCGCAGACCGCCGAGCCGGCAGGGCAGCTGGCTCCCGTGGCTCCGCCGCCGCTGGCGCCGGCGAGTCGCTCAGGGAATCCAGCGGTGGCAGAACTTCTCCCGGCTGAAGTACGCGCGGCGTGCTCATGACCGGGGCTCCTCCGACGGGCCGCCGCCGGACTCCTCGGTCCCATCCCCGTCAGGCGCAGCGCTCGGGGTGTCGTCCCATGCTCGGCGGACATCCTCATCGAAGCCGTCCCGCCTCGCCCCCTGCGACCAATTGGCGGCGGCCCATCGGTAGGGCTCATTGAGCCGCTGGAAAGACTGGACGCCCCTGTTGAAATGCAAGTCCTGCGTGACCTGTTCTCCATGCCGGGCCTTGAAGTGATGGAGCCGAACGCGATTCGGATCCCGCTCCTCGATCAATGCCAAAATGAAGGCATCATCCGCCCCGTACTCCAGTTCGGACGTATCGCGGAATGACGCCAACGAAAGACCTTCACCGGAATACGACGATCGCCCAGCGCGATCGCGGGTTCGGCCGAGAGCGCTGACAACGATGACTGCCAGCCCTCTCGACGCCAGCCTGCGCAGAGCGTCCATCATGCGGCCGATCCGCTCCCTCGGCTCCGAGTCCTCGTCATCGAGCGTGAACCGCTGCAGGTAGTCGAGGATGACCACCTGAGCGCCCATGTCGTCTGCAGTAAGCGCTACGTTCGTCAGGGAGAATGGTCCCTGCAGGAAACCGATGCGGTCGATCACCGTTTCGAGCGTGGCCAATCCGGTGTCGATCCGGTCCGCGTGCTCGGGACCAAGCCTGCGGTGCCGAATCAACTCGGCGTTGACCCCCGACAGTCTCGCCAACTGTCGGTTCAGGATGGCTTCCTCCGACATTTCGCAGTTGGCGATCAGCAGCCGCAGGTCTGGGTTGAACTGCAGGGCATCGATGGCGATCTGAGTAACAAAGGCCGTCTTGCCCCCGCCCGGCGCTCCGCCGATCAACGTGACGAGCCCCGGACCGATCTCGGGGTGGCTGAGGGTATGGCGATAGAGGATGGGACCGGTACCGTGCCGGACGTCGTTAGTCCAGCGTTCGAACGTCTGTCGTCCGCCTATGTACCGGGCCGAGTTCAGGGAAGGCCGCGATGAGCTTCGAGTGGTCATGATTTCTCCTTCGTGAGAATGATGGTTGAGGGGCTGAGGTTAAGAACACGAAACGTCGGTACTGAGCGGAGGCTGGCCGTCCTTCCAACCGCATTCGATCTGCCGGGCGACCTCCGTCGGCGGCAGCCCGAGGTCACGGGCGCCATCGGTCAGCAGGCCGATCGTCAGTTCCCGCGATGCGCCGCAGTCGGCGAGGTTGCGGGCTGCCGAATAGACCGAACGATGCCGGTCGCCCACGGGCACGTTGCAGCCGCGGATGACGTCAATGGTCAGCTGGTTCACGTGAACCGCCGCGCCGGGCCCTGCGGCCCGCCTCTGCGCAGCGGCCACGTCTTGGCTCGCCACCTGCGCTTCGGCCTCACGCCACGCCTCGACCAGCCTGTCGAAGCTCCCGACCTCGAAGTCAACGGGCAGCTCGAACGGCGCTGGCGACCTACCGAGATCGAGGATGTCCTCTGCGGTGAGCACCACGAGCTGCCCGGGAGGTATGAACCGCTTGTGGAGCCCCGTCTTCGGGTGCCGGCTATTCGGCGCCCTGAAGGCCCTGACCACGTCGTAGATACCGGTATCGATCCGGATCTGGGCCTCGCCGGCCACGATCTCCGCGAACGCCCGCGCGAATCGATGAAACGCGGGTCCGCCCGCCGGGGCCCACAGCGACGTGGGGCACCCGAGGTGGAACCCCTTGCTCCCGGAGAAAAACGAGACTAGCTGCTCCTCGGGCACGCCGAATGTCCCGACGAGCGTCTCCCCAAGCCTCCGTACGTCGGTGAGCGCCTTGTCGATGCCCCCTTCGCTCGGGTCGCGATCGATGTCGAACCAGATCCATGGCGACCATGTCGCGCCTTGGAAGCCCCGCGTGGTTTGCGCGGTCTTCAGGTGCTCCCTGAAACCCTCGTCGAAATAGAACGCGCTGAGGTAGCTCTCCTCGTGGACCCGTGCCCGGTCCTCGCATCGGCTGTACGCCTCGAAGGCAGCGACCGCCGAGACAAGTTTCCGGTCGTTCGTTACCGGCCCAACGATCCTAAACTGATATCCAAAATCAACGTCTTCCATGATCCGTTCTCCATATTCAGTAGTAAAAAATCCCGATCAACTGGCGGTCGACTTTCCCGTGCTTGCGGCGGATCTCTCGCCAGAGCGCGAAGCACCGCCTCACGTCTTCCGAAATCCGGCGGGCAGTCGCCACGTCGCGACGGCATCCACCGAGCAAGTACGCTGCGCGACGGCGCCGCGCCACCTGTTCCGGCGTGAACCACAAGGTCATTGCGAGCGGCTGGCCCCGGCCGGGAGCGCCGGCGACTTCCCAAAGGAAAGTCCGTCCGACGTTCCCGGTCCGGGTGCACCGCACGACTCGGCCGACACGAAGGATCGCCACATAGACGCGGCAGGCACCTTCGGTCGATGCGTCGTGGTGAGGCATCACGCACCCCTTTCGGTGTGCCTGACTCGCCCCGTCTCCTCCTTGAAGTCCTCGTCGACGGTGCGGCTGTAATTGGGCCGCCTCACGACATCGCTAATCGTCAGGACGCGGTTCCACAGGGAGCCGTCATCCTCCCGTCGGACCACGACCTTCACCTTGCAGAACACGTTATCCGGGAGCGACTCCCGAAGCTGATCAAGGGAATGAATCCCGAGCGGCGCGAGCTTCCTCTTGGCCGTCGGCATCGCGTCTTTGGTCAGCCATGACGTGTCCCAGACCCTGCGGCCGCGGTACTCGCCCTCCGCCACCTCGAAGGTCAGTCGGCATCCGCGAGTGCCCTTCTCGTTACTGCGGATCAACTTTCCGCCGAGGAGATGCACGTAGTACTCCCCGGCCGGAATTGGCTCCGGATCCGGCGCGGCTTCCGTCTCTTCATACAGCTGCGCGAGGTCATCCCATTCATCGTCCCTGAGGACATCCGTGTAGTTGGTCGTTCGTTCGTAACCCACTTTCCTACTCCTTCGCCATGCGTGTCGCACCCGCACCGAAGCACTTGCTTCTTCAAGCACGAGCGACGGCCCGAAAGAGACCAAAAGCAGACGACCGACACCATGCGCAGCAATGCACTAATCGCCGTCGCAGAAGTGAGCATGAGTGTTCATCGATGTGTGCATTGCTGCGCGTACCCAATCGCGCGCCGCGCCGCGATAGTTGCTCCTCGTGTGAGCGTGACGTGGCCGCAGTGGCACACGACGACTCACGAAGAGAAGGAGCGGTCGGTGCAGCGGCGAACACGGGACCGCTGGCTCATGTCGATGCTCAGCACCCGCCCGCTCAGCCACCAAAGGAAACCGAGGAGAGAGTCATGGACGAGCAGAACCACAACACCGACGAAGCGATCAACGACAACGGTCAGCCGGAACGGAATGATTCCACGACGGCCCTGATGGCGACCGACGAGTCACCGGCTACGCCAGTCGCGGCTATCGCAGTGATCGAGATCCCACCGGCAGGACAGTCTGCGGAGCTGGAGGTCATCGGGGGCTTCACGGTGCACCCGCTGGCGAGCAGGTTCCCGCTGATCGACGGTAAGGATTTCGATGATCTGGTGGAGGCGGCGGCCCGCGAGACTCGAAATCTGGTGGCGCTAAAAAATGACGGTCCCGAATTCT
>JAFMIU010000086.1 GCA_017853835.1 Pirellulales bacterium
AGTCGCACATCGGCCGGAAGACCGTTGAGGAAGTGCCATTGACCGGGCTATCCTCGATCCAGCATCTGCGGCACCTCCCAACCGACCGACGACCCGTGGCAGTCTACAGGAACCCTCCCCGGGGCCGTGGCCGCTCCACGACGGCCGACGTCTCGCCCCATCGCCGCGGCCGCCCGCCAGCTCGGGTGAACGGCCATGCCCTTTTGGACGATGACGGCCCCGCCGTCCAAGGCATAGGGTGAGACATGCCGATGGTCTGCAGGGGCAGCCTCTTCTCCCGTCTCACGAACACCATGCATTCACCCAACCCTTTCCGAATCCCCAGGTCACCCCGGGGTGACCGCGGCCGCGCGGCGTTTACCCTCGTCGAGCTGCTCGTGGTGATCGCGATCATCGCCACGCTCATCGGGCTGCTGCTCCCGGCCGTGCAATCGGCCCGCGAGGCTGCCCGCCGCATGGCGTGTTCCAACAACCTCAAGCAGATCGGGCTGGGCGCGCTCACGTATGCGAGCGCGAAGAACAACAGCCTGCCGCCCGGATCGCCGCAGAAGGCCGGAGGTGGCAGCGCCTACCACGGCTTCTTCAGTTATCTCCTGCCGTTGATCGAGCAGCAGGCACTGTTCAACAGCCTCTCACTCGACAAGAGCCCGAGACTGGAGACGACGGCACGCTACGCCGTCGTGCCGGCCTACATCTGCCCTTCATGGACGGACCTGCCTGCGTTCCGGAACCAGCCCTACGACTACATGGACGGCGCCATCACCACGTATCAGGGCTGCAATGGTGCCCACCTCGCGTCGAACCCGCAGATGCTCACGAGCAACCAGGGCGACATTCCCAACACCGGGCTCGTGAGGTCGGGCGAGGGGCCAACCGCGAAGGAAGCCACGGCCGCCGCGACCCTCACGCTCCGCAAGGTGACCGACGGCCTGTCGAAGACGCTGCTCGCCGCCGAGTTCATCCACATCGACTCGGGCTCCGCGGCTCCCGGCAACGTGCGGCCGTGGATCCTCTCCAACAACGGCCAACGCGGTCTCTACACCTCCAAGCTCGTGGATCTCGCGCCGAATCAGGTGGTGATGCGGGACATCGGCGGCGTGCAGTTCAACGAACTTCCCTTCAGCAGCAAGCATCCGGGCGGTGTGATGGGCGTCTATGGAGACGGCAGCGTCCGCTGGATCGACGACATGGTGTCGCTCGACGTATACAAGGCCTGGGCGACGGCCGCGGGCGGCGAGTCGGTGGGCGGGCAGTGAGTCGTCGTCCAGGGCGGAGATCCACCACCATGAAGGGTTTCATCGTCATCGCGATCCTCGCCGCCGGCGGCATGTCGGCCGCGGGCTGCGGTCGCCGGGTCACCCTCGTGCCCGTGACCGGACGCGTGACCCTCGACGGCAAGCCGCTGGAGTTTGGGGCCGTCATGGTCCAGCCGCAGGCCGGGCCAGCCGCCCAGGCGAAGATCGCTGCGGACGGGTCGTTTCGGCTCGGCACCTTCGCAGCGGACGACGGCGCGATCCCTGGTCCGGCCACCGTGCGGGTGATCTGTCGCAAGGACGTGACGCCACCCGGCGGAGAACGGGCCTTCGGGCCGAGCCTCATCCCCGAGAAGTACGGACGCTTCGACACCAGCGGCATCACCGTCGACATCGAGGCCGGGATGCCGCCGATCGACATCCCGCTTTCCCGAAAATGAGTCTCACCGTGCACCGCTCGTGTCGTTCCCGGTTCATCGTGGCCGTACTGATCGCGATGGCCTCGCGGCTCGTCGCGGCGGCCTCCACTCGGCAGGATTCCCACGTCGACGTCGTCGTCTACGGCGCCACGGCCACCGGACTGGCCGCGGCGATCCAAGTCGCGAGCATGGGGCACAGGGCCGTCGTCGTGGAGGCCTCCGACCACGTCGGCGGGATGACCACCGGCGGCCTGTCGAGCAGCGACGTGGGCAAGGCCTGGTCGATCGGTGGCTTGGCCTCGGTGTTCTACCAGCGGGTCGGCCGCACCTACGGACCAGAGGAGCGAAAGGCCTTCGGGTCGGACGACCGCGTCTTTCACTTCGAGCCGAAGGTGGCCAGGGCCGTGTTCGACTGCTGGCTCCGCGAGGCCGGGGTCGAGGTGATCACGAACGAGCCGCTCGACCTCGCGGCCGGCGTGGTGAAGCAAGACGGCCGGATCGAGTCGATCCGCACCGCGTCGGGCCGCGTGTTTCGCGGCAGGGTCTTCATCGACGCCAGCTTCGAGGGCGACGTGATGGCGAAGGCCGGCGTGTCCTACACGGTCGGCCGTGAGCCCGAGACGCAGTACGGCGAGTCGCTGGCCGGCATCCGCCGGGGCGACCGCAAGCCGCGGCCCCACTACACGCAGGGTGACAAGGACCACTTCACCACCGCCGTCGATCCCTACGTGACGCCGGGCGATCCCGCGAGCGGGCTTCTGCCGTGGGTCAAGCAGGTCGACTTCGCCACGTTCACGAACGGTGCCGGCGACGAGGGCCTCCAGGCCTACAACTACCGCCTCTGCGTGACCGACGATCCCGCCAACCGGATCCCCTTCGAGAAGCCCGAGGGCTACCGCGAGCTCGACCACGAGCTGCTGATCCGGGTGTTCGAGTCGGGCGACGTCCGTCTGCCGATCCTGATCCACAAGCTCCCCAATCGGAAGTTCGACTGGAACAGCATGCACGCCGTGGGCACCGACCTGCCGGGGGCGAACTGGGGCTACCCCGAGGCGAGCCATGCCGAGCGGGCGCGGATCGCGGCGGTGCACGCCCGCTACGCCAAGGGCGTGATGTGGACGCTCGCCTATCACCCCCGCGTGCCCTCATCGATCCGCGAGGTGGTGTCGCGGCATGGCTGGTGCAAGGACGAGTTCACGGATCGGGGGGGCTTTTCGCCGCAGCTCTACGTCCGCGAGGGGCGGCGAATGCTCTCCGACGCGGTCGTGACGCAGAAGGTCTGCATGGGCAAGGAGCCCTGCGAGGATCCCGTGGCTCTCGGATCGTTCGGCCTCGACTCCCACGCCGTGCAGTACTTCGTGAACGAGGAGGGCCACGTCCATCGGGAGGGCGTGTTCTGGATCGTGCCGCCGAAGCCGTACGGCATCTCATGGCGGGCGATCCGTCCGAAGCGGACGGAGTGCACGAACCTGCTCGTGCCCACGTGCGTGAGCGCCTCGCACGCCGCCTACGGCTCGCTGCGGATGGAGCCGGTCTACATGGCGCTCGGACAGGCCGCCGGCACCGCGGCGGTGTTTGCGATCGAGGCCGGCGCCGACGTCCAGGACGTGCCCTACGCGAGGCTCCGCGAGCGGCTCGTGGCCGACGGTGCGAAGCTCTCCGGCGACGCCGCTCCGCCGCCGAAGGCCGGCGGCAAGACCGATGACAACCCGAAGCCGGTCAAGCTCGACGCCGTCCGGCCGTAAGGCCAAGCCGGACACGAACGGCGCCGCGCAGGCCTCGTGCCCACGCCGTTCGTCGCCGGCCGATGAACCGCCCCGGGCCGGTCGCGGGCCAGCACCCGTTCGGGTGAGTGGCCGCGGCCCAGGATGGAGACGCGGCATGGCCGCCGTGCGCGACTACACTTCGTTCATTAGCGACTTGCGCCCCGGCCACCCCATGCCCCGCTTCATCGCCAACGCCCGCCGAACCCATGCCGCCGCCTGGGCGATGCTGCTCGCTGCGGCGGCCGCGGCGGCGACCGCAGAGGCTCAGTCGTCGGCGGCGACCGGCCTCGCCGCCACGCTCGCCGCCGAGAACCGCGCCGCGCTCGTCGCCGACGTCACCCGCCGCGGCGACCCCGCCCGCGGATCCACGATCTTTCACACGCGGCATCTCACGTGTGTGCAGTGCCACGTGTCGGGCACCGGCGCCTCGCCGCTCGGCCCGAATCTCGCCGCGATGCCCCCGGGCGTGCCGCGGGAGCAGCTTGTCGCCCATCTCGTGGAGTCGATCCTCGCCCCATCTGCCGTGATCCGCCCCGAGGTTCGCGGGGTGACGATCGTCACGGACGAAGGCCGGAGCCTCACGGGCCTCGTGGTCCGTGAGACCGCCGACGAGCTCGTGCTCCGCGATGCCGCGACCGGCGGCGGCGAGACGTCGGTGCCGATACGCGCGATCGACGAGCGGATCGCGTCGGCACAGTCACTCATGCCGGCCGGGCTTCCCAACCTGCTCCGCGATCGCAGCGAGTTTCTCGACCTGGTCCGCTATCTCGCCGAGGTGGCCACCGGCGGCCCCGAGCGGGCGGCGGCCCTGCCTCCCGATCCGGCCGTGCTCGCCGTTCAGGGGCCGGCAACCTACGAGGCCGACATCGATCATGCGGCCTTCCTCCGCGACTGGCGGAGCCCGAAGAAAGCCCGGGCCGCATTCGCCCGGGGCGAGGCGATCTACGGCCGCGTCTGCGCCAACTGCCACGGCACGCTCGACGCAGCGGGCTCACTCCCCACGGCCCTGCGATTCGCGGAGGGGAAGTTCAAGCACGGCGGCGATCCGCATGCGATGTACCGCACGCTCACGAGTGGCAACGGCCTGATGGTCGCCCAGACCTGGATGGTGCCGTCGCAGAAGTACGACGTGATCCACTACATCCGCGAGACCTTTCTCAAGGACCACAACCCGGCCTTCTACACCGCCATCACGCCGGAGTATCTCGCCGCGCTGCCCGCAGGCACGATGCGAGGGCCAGAGCCCTCGACGATCGAGCCCTGGCGGCTTCAAGACTACGGGCCCTTCCTCGCGGGCACGTTCGAGGTGGGCAGGCGGAGCAAGAATGTCGCGCGGAAAGGCCTCACGGTCCGGCTCGATCCCGGCGCCGGCGGCGTCGGCCGCGGGCACGCGTGGGTTCTCTACGATCTCGACACGCTGCGGGCCGCCGCGTTTTGGACGGGCGACACGTTCATGGACTGGGCAGGTATCAACTTCGACGGCCGCCATGGGCGGCATCCTCGGATCACCGGCGACGTGCAGGCCCAACTCGCCACGATGCCGGGCTGGGCCGATCCTGAAACGGGCTCGTTCGCTGACGTGCGGCCTCTCGGCCGCGATGAAAAACCCTACGGCCCCCTGCCCCGCCACCACGTCCGCATGCGCGCGCTGCACCACGTGGCCGCGGACGGTAGCACAGCCGACGCACCACGGTCGACGGTCGTGCTCGACTATCTCGTGGGAACGACGGCCGTCCTCGAAACAGCGGCCCTCGCACCGCCGCTGTCGACCGAGGGCCGTGAGCTGCCCGTCATGCTCCGCTCGTTCTCGCTCGGGCCCAGGCCCAAGCCGCTTACGGTGCGCCTCGCCGCGACGCCGGCGGCCGCCGCGACGATCGGCCCGCCGCCGACAGACCGCGCGACCACCAGCGTCGTCGTCGCCGACGGCTTCGTCGATCTCCACATCCCGGCGGGAGAGAAACCGTTGGACGTGTCCGTCGCGATCGCCGCGGCCGACGTCGAGGCCCTCGCCGGTCATGCAGCATCGCTCGAGGTTTCATGGCCTCGCACGCTCATCGGCCGCCCTGCTCCGCCGCTCTGGCCCACGGTCGTGGAAACGGCGATCGCCGCCGCTGGCGACGCAAGCCCCTTCGCGGTGGACACGCTCTCCGCTCCTGACGCCAACCCGTGGAACGCCCAGCTGCGATTCTCGGGGCTCGACTTCATCGGCCCTGACGAGGCCGTGCTCTGCACCTGGGATGGCGACGTGTGGCGGGTCCGCGGCATCGCAGCCGCGTCGGGCACGCTCGCCTGGCAGCGGATCGCCTCGGGGCTCTTCCAGCCGCTGGGCATCAAGAGGATCGGCGGCACGATCCACGTGGGCTGTCGCGACCGCATCCTCTCGCTCGTGGACCTCGACGGCGACGGCCTGACCGACCGCTACGACACCTTTAATGATGACCATCAGATAACGGAGCATTTCCACGAGTTTGCGATGGGCCTTGAGACCGACGCGGCCGGCAACATTTACTACGCCAAGGCCGCCCGTCATGCCCTGCCCGCCGTCGTGCCACACCACGGCACGCTGCTCAAGGTCTTGCCCGACGGGTCGGCCACCGAGATCGTGGCCAATGGATTCCGCGCGCCGAACGGCGTGTGCGTGGAGCCCGACGGCACGTTTTGGGTCACCGACCAGGAGGGGCACTGGATCCCGAAAAACCGCATCAATCACGTCCGGCCCGGCGGCTTCTACGGCAACATGTTCGGCTACCACGACATGGCCGACGAGAGCGACTCCGCGATGGATCCGCCGGCCTTCTGGATCACCAACGCCTTTGACCGCTCGCCGGCCGAACTCCTGCGGGTGACGAGCCCGGCCTGGGCGCCGCTCACCGAAGGCCTCATCGAACTCTCCTACGGCGAGGGCCGCGTGCATCTCGTGCTCACGGAACTCGCTCCGGGCCGCGGCGGTCTCGTGCAGGGCGGGATGGTGGCGCTCCCCATGCCCGACCTGCCGACGGGCGTGATGCGGGGCCGTTTTCATCCCACCGACGGCCAGCTCTACGCCTGCGGCCTTTTCGCCTGGGCCGGCAACCGCACGCAGCCAGGGGGCTTCTTCCGGATCCGCCGCACCCAACGACCGCTGCATCTTCCGGTCGCGTTGCACGCGGCGACCGGCGAAATCACCCTCACGTTTTCCGAGCCGCTTGACCGTTCCGCCACGGCCGAGCCCGACGGCTGGAAGGTACGCACCTGGAATCTGCAGCGGTCCGCGAACTACGGCTCAGATCACGTCGACGAGACTCCGCGAGACGTCGCTGACGTCGACCTGTCAGCCGATGGGCGGACGGTCACGCTCCGCGTGCCCGCCTTCGCCGCCGCCTGGTGTTACTCCGTGGAATGGGCCGTTCGCGCGGCCGATGGCGCCGCCGTCAACGGAGTGCTCCACGGCACGCTCCACTGATAGCCGGCTTCGCAGCCTTCACGCGACCGCGGATCGGCGTATCACGAGGCACCGTGCGCGAAGCCTGACGTCCACGCACACACCCGCCGCCGCCACGTGGTTGGTGCCTCAGCCCGCCTCTTGCATTCGACGTTCCGACTCGGAGGCGGCCGGTACGGGGGCCAAGCCACCGCCCAGGCGAAGCTCGAGGTCTGCCTTCGCTCCCTTGATCTCGACCGTCAGGCCCGACGTGGCTTCGTTGCCATAGCGCTCCGGAGCGATCCAGATCAGCCGATTGCCAACTGTCGTATTGACGATCACTGCCGCAGGATGCGTGCCCTCGACGCATCCGTCGCCGTTCTCGTAGGTCGTGAGCGTGAATCGCCCGTCCGCTGGGTCGATCCGGCCGGTGGCCGGCCGGGCATCGGCCGGCACGACGCGGACGAAGCCGACGTGACCCGTAAGCGGCTTGCCGTTCATCAGCACGACGCCCGAGGTCGGCACGATCCGCGGTCGGCCGTCGCCGCAACCGACTGCGAGGATTCCAAACGCGACCGCGACGCACGTACGGCGGCGCAGCCTGGCAGCCACCGATTCCGGCAGAAACGATCCGACCATGCAGCCGCTCATAGCCCTGCCTTCACTTGCGACGACGCCCGCTGACCGAGCAGCCGGTAGGTCGTCAGATCGATCGACTCCTCGAAGAAGCGCACGGAGCCATCGACCATGGCGAACATCGCCCCGCCCGGATGCGGGCTGCCGAACGCCCCATTGGCGCCGCCTCGCGCCGCTGGCAGGCAAATCCCTGAGCCCCACGGCGTGTTGATCGGATTGTCGGTGCTTCGCATGGAATCCACGTGCCGGTTGGCGAACCAGTAGCGATTGGGCGGCTGAGTGACGTCCTGCACCTCGCCGATCAGCAGGGTCTTCGTCGTGCCGTCAGTGATCTGCTTTCGCTTGATCTTGGTGACATAGAGCGCCATCCCCGTGTTCAAGTCCTTCACTGCGCACGCGATGCCGTAGGTCGGCCCCTGATGGCCCTGACACATCGCGTAGCTCCCATAGCCGACCTCAGGCTGCACGCCGGTGGTGTTCGAACCAGAGAACGGCTTGGAGGTAGAGGGACACTTGTACGTACCGGGGGTCTCGCTGAAGACCTTCACGGCGAACACCTGAGGGATATCGCCGACGACGGCCGTCGCGGCCTCAGCCTGGGTGAACGCATCGTGGAGTCCCTTCTGCTCGATGTAGGGAAGAATGTGAACGAATGAACTCGTGTTCTTGCCCATCGCCGGCTGCACGGGACACCCCCCGTCGCTCCCCTCCCTGCCTGGCGGAAATGATCTCTTGGCGCTCTCGTAGAGATCCATGCCGAGCGCGATCTGCTTGAGGTTGTTGGAGCACGCCGACCGCCGGGCCGCCTCCCGAGCCGTCTGGACCGCCGGCAGGAGAAGGCCAATCAGCGTGGCGATGATCGCGATCACGACGAGCAACTCCACGAGCGTGAAGCCCAACCTTCCCGCTGGTGTCACGACTCCCCGCCGAGGTCGCCAGCAGACCACCGCCAACCCGATGGTGGCCACGATCGCCACGGTCGTCGTCGGTTCCGGCACGATGGTGACCATGCCAGTCGCCTGGGCAAACGTGAGCGTCTGGGCGTCCTTGGCGAGCGAATACGTCCCGTCGAGGTTGTTGGTCCAGGTACCGGCGTAGTAGCCGGTGGACAGAATCTGCCCGAACGATCCCGTGGGCGAGCCCGTGAAACCGAAGATGGTGAACGTCGTGTTGTCGGGCAGCACGCTGCCGCCGAAGGCCAGCGACATCGTGCCGCCGTAGGTCAGGCCGCCGGCGTTCAGGATCGAGGCGCCGTCGTAGTCGGTGCCACGGGTTCCGGGGTTGAGTAGGTCGAAGATCGCGGTGCTCGTGGAAGTCAGGGCAAGCGAGCCGAACGAGAGCACGCCCGGCGACGTACCGCCCGGATTGAGCGTGCCGCCGATCGTGGCGGTGCCGCTGACCGTGCCCGAGCCGCCCAGGAAGCCCGCGCCCGCCACGGAGAGGATCGATGCTGAGTTGAGCGAGCCGTCGAGCTGGAAGCCGCCGGCCGAAACGGCAAGGGAGCCGGTGTGCGTGTTGTTACCGGTGAGGATCACCTTGCCTACCCCGGTGCTGCTGATCGTGATCGGACCGTTGCCGCTGATCACGTTGCTGAAGGTGAGGTTGCCTGCGTCCGAGCAGGCGAGCGTCAGGCCGCCGGAGGTGCTTTGATTGACCGTGCCGGAGAGGATGCGACTGCCCGCGCCGATCACAGCGATTCGCCTAGCGCCAGTGCCGGGGACGTTGATGCCGTTCACTTCGGTCACAGTCGAGAGTGAGCCGCCAAGGTTGAGCGTGGCGCTCGATCCGGAGATCCCGAGGTCGATTCGTCCCGTGCCGAGGGCGCCGTTGGTGCCGGAGGCCGGGCTCGACTCGAGGACGGAGTTGCTGCTGCCGCCCCGAAAGTCGATCACGCCGGAGAACGTGTTGCCCGTGCCAGAGAGCTTCAGTTGCCGGATCCCGGTGGTCGTGTTGTCCTTGCGAAAAAAGATGCCCACCACGCCTGGGCCGTCGGAGATGTTGCCGCGGAAGTCTGTGGACAGCGTGCCGGTTGAAGTGCCTACGTACGTGAACCGGAGGGTTTTTCCCCCGGTCGTACCCGACGTGACGTTCCCTGTGAGGGCGAGATTGTACCGACCATTGGCACCGCCACCGGAGGATAGATTGTTTCGAAACTCCAACGTGCCCGCCGTGAGAGCGATGTTTGGGGCGATGACGTTCTCGGTCCCCGCATCGACGGCGCCGACCATGCTGAGGACACTCGTGCCGGAAGCGGCGTTGAACGTGAGCGAACTGCCGTTGGCCGTGCTGATCGTAGTCGTGTTGAACGTGCCTGACGACTGGGCTGTGTCGCCGACGAACAGGTTCTGAATGCCGACCGAAGCATCGAGATTCACCGCCAGGTTGCCGGTGAGATCTTGATTGAAAAGAGCGAAGTCGGTCCCGGTGAGCGTCAGGCCCGGGTAGCCGGTGTTCGGATTCCAGTTTGCGGCCGTGGTCCAGTTGCCACCTGAGGACACAGACGCCCACGTGTAGGAGACGGCCTGTGCCGTTGATGCGCTCGTGGCGACCACTGCAGCGATCACAAAAGCCGTGAGACTGAAGCGAAATGCATAGAACGTTCGAGCCATGGCGTGTTCCTCCGAGCCGTTGTTGCGAAAAGCGACGTCTCCCCACCCACTTCTCGAATAATACGCGGCGTCGTGCCCGGGTCGCATCGTACGGAAGGGCACGTTCACGCCCGTTTCGTCCAAGCAGGCGCCCGTTTCGTCCCGCCGGACGCGAGTCCGCCTTCAGCCGCGCCCCTGGGCAGTGGCCCCGGGATCGATCTGCAAGAGCCCAAGATCGAATCCTCGGGCGACTGCACCGGCCCGATCCGACGCGTTGAGCTTGATGAAGATCGCGGTGACGTGCGACTTCACTGTCCGCTCCGCGATCCCCAGGCGGCGGCCGATCTCGAGATTGCTGGTGCCCAGCCGCATCAGCCGCAGCACTTCCAGCTCCCGCAGCGAGAGCAGTTCCGGCCGCGGGGGCGATGTCGCCGGGCGAACACCGATCTGAATCGCCTTGTGCCCGGCGTGCACCTTGCGGATGACGGCCACGATCTCGTCGTGAGCGACACGCTTCGTGAGGTAGGCGCTGGCCCCGGCCTCGACCGACCGGGCCGCGTCCGCGGCAGACTCCGAAGACGTGAGCATCAGGATCCGAACCTCGGGGGCAAGCCGACGAATCCTCCGCGACGTCTCCACGCCGTCCATGCCCGTCATGCTGACGTCGATGATGGCCACGTGGGGCTGGCACCGCTGCACCAACTGCACGCCGGCCTCCCCATTGTCGGCCTCTCCGACGACCACCAGATCACGCTCGAGCGCGAGCAGGTTTGCCAGGCCGGCCCGCAACACGGCATGGTCATCGATCAGGAGAATGCGGATGCGATTGGCGACCATCGACAACCTTGCGGGGGGACGGGCCGACCGACCCGATTCTCGATTCGACCGCGTGACGGCATCCGCGGCATGGTACGAAGGGGCGGCGCTCATTCGTACACGTGCGCCACCGCCGACGGCGCCGTCTGCTCCGCCGGCACAGCGCCCCGCACGCTCGTTCCACGGCCGGGGGCCGACTCGATCTCGAACGTGCCGCCGAGCCGCTCCACCCGCTCCCGCATGCCCGCCAGGCCGAAATGGCCGTGCCGTGGACCGGCCTGCGTGCCCACCTCGAACCCGGCGCCGTCGTCCCGCACCTCGATCGACACTCCTCCAGCCACATCGCTCTCCACGGCGACGGCAATCTGTCGTGGCGAGGCGTGATGAAGCGCGTTGTGGACGGCTTCCTGAACCACGAGGATCAGGTTGCCCGCCACGTATGCGGGAATCGCGTCGGCTCGCGGATTGAACGCGAGCCCCACGCGAGCGTCATGGCCCGACTGGAGCCGACCGACAAGCTCATGGAGCGCATCAGAGAACGAGCGGCCCTCGTTCGGCAGGGATCGCAGCGACCACACCGTGCCCCGCAGTTGGTCAGCCGCGTGCTCGACCATCTTTCGGGCAACGCCGAGGTGACGGCCCACCTCGTGTTCGTCGCCGGCGCTGGGATCAGCCCGGCGGTCGCGTTCCTTAGCCTCGCACACCTTCAGTTGGAAGGCGATGCCGGTCACCGTTTGCAGGGCCGTGTCGTGCAGGTTACCGGCCAGTTTGTTTCGCTCCCGGAGTGTGATCTCATAGTCGAGCGCGGCCTGCTGCCGCGCCGACTCCTCGGCGATGGCCCGTGCCGTCTGTCGGGCGACCTCCCGCCGTAAGAACGTGACCCACACGGCCGACGCCACGGCAAGGGTGCCGAGAACTGCCGCTGCAGCTGCAAGACGTCCGGAGGTCCACCACGGCGGAAGTCGCACCACTCGGATATCGCCGCGATCGCGGACCAGCAATCCCACCTGGGCGAGGCTTGTTGAGCCCCGTAGGTTGTCGACGTCGCCCGGAGGCCTCCGCTCCGCCTGCACGATACCCGTGATCTCCAGTTCGCTGCCGAGTACGAACGGAACCGGGACCTCTGGGCCACTGTCGGCTAGCCGCGCGGTGAACGCCGTGCCGTCCTCAGTCAGGGTGAGCAACGTCCCACCCGCGCCCTTGTTCACGGCTTCGAGTTTCCCCTGGCAGCAGACGAGGCAGCCGTCATAGCTCCCGGGACGGGCCACGCTGCCCTCCTGGGAATGCGCTTCGTTCACGCGGAGGATGTGGCCGGGCTGGACCCGCAGCGGCGGAGGCGGCACGTCGTGCGACAGCCTACGGGCGATGGCCCACGTGATCGAACCGACCCCGGTCGTCATGTCGGGAAAGCCGGCCACCTCGATACGATCGCCCGGCTCGAAGACCATGGCCTCCTTGCCGGCTGGTGCCAGGTCGACCTGCACGCCGCCGATCCCATCCTGCAGGAACAGCGTGCCCTGCGCCGCGAACGAGACGACCCCCGACGTTCGTACGCGGTGACCGCCGAGCGGCTTGGGCCGGTAGCGGGCGATGCTGCCGAGGGGCGTGAGGGGCAGCTCGAACGGTGCCTGACTCGGCCCGCGCGTCACCTGCAGGTCGGCACCGCAGGCAAGGTAGAGGCCGGGCGCGACGAACTCGCCACGGGTATTACGAAACGTCTTGCCCACCCCCACCACCTCGACGTCGGCATCGACCAGGCCTGGGGGCAGTGCCGGCATCACGGCCTTCGCGATGGTCACGTTGAAGCGCCGCGACGCCGACTCGAAGGCCAACGACCATCGCTTCGGGTGCTCGAGCACCGCTTGCACCACTCCTTCCGCACGGATCCTCCGGCCCATTCCTTCGCCGGCGAACAGTTGGGCGATGTCGAGTGACACCGGTTCGGGCAGCGGCTGCTCGCCCAGCCGCCGGATGGAGTGCATGATGATCCACGGCGCGTATCCCCCGGGGTCGACGACGCCCGTCACCTCGACATCGGCACCCAACTCCAGGGGCAGCGAGGCGAGGACGTCGCTCCAGTGCTGGCCGGACGCGACGCGGAGCTTCGTGTGGTCGACATAGATCGCGTGGTCGCCATCCTGGATGACCAGCGGCTGAACGAGCGTGACGACCCCCCGCACGATCACCGGCCGCTGCATCTCGAACTCCTCCACCGGCAAGGCGAGGACTTCGGGAATCGACCGGAGGGAAACCGTTTCGAGCTCGCCGTCCGACGCTGGGGCCACCGGACACGTGACCGCGGGGGGCCCGACAGCAAGCCCGAGACCGCACAGCACGGCGGCCAACGAGACGACGGCACGGCGGGGCAGGGGCGATGGGCTCGACAGCATGATTTGTGCAGTGTAGCGACGGCACCGCTGCGACTGGACGGCCGCTGCATCGGGGATCGCCGAGGACTGCGGGACGGATGCCCTTTCGTACGATGCGGTCGCAGGCGGACGGGGGCCATAGTTGGGGGGTTCGTATTGGGTGGGGAACGGGGTTGCCATTCCGTCCACCTGGCATTCCCTCACCTACCGTCCTCCGGGAGAGAACATCATGGTTCCTCGTTCACTCGTCCTGTCGCTGCGTGCCTGCGCCGTCGCGGCGCTCTTCATCGCGCCCACGGCGTCCGCCCTCGCCGCAAACTACACGTGGAAGACGCTGTCCGGCACGGGGAGCTGGACCGACTCACTGAACTGGTCGGGCACGAGTGCGACGAATCTCTACCCAGGCTCGGTCGGGAGCGGTACGGCAGACGGCGCGTTCATCCAGGCGATCTACACCGCTGCACCGACCATCAACCTCAACACGTCGGTGACGATCCGGCAACTCAATCTCGGTGGCACGACGGGCGCCACCACATTTCCGGTCACGCTCAGCACGTCCAACGGCAGCACTCTGACGCTGTCGCAGACCACGACCACGGGCACCGCGATCCTTGCGGTGAACTCGGCAGTCAGCAGCGGCACAAACATTCTCGCTCCCGACATGCTCGTGACGGCTGCCACGCTGGAGACTCGGATGGCGAGCGTCACCACCGGAACGGTCAACCTTGCCATCACCGGAAACGTGTCGGCCGGCAGCGCCGGCACCAAGATTCTCCGATATACGCCTAACAACACCTCGACGACGACGTCTCCGTCGATCCTGGAATACCGGGGCAACATCACTGACGGCACGAGTGGCGGGGTCGTGAGCATTTTCTACCGAAACGACATGCCCACCTCCGTGAATACGCTTCGGCTATCGGGAACCGGCAACACGTTCACGGGAGGCATGACCTTCTCGGGAGGCAAGCCAGGGCAGGCGATCCTTGAATCGAGTCCCGTCTCCGGCACCAATGGAGCACTCAGCACAGGTCTGCTGACGCTCGGGGCCTCCGGATCAAGCGCCACGCTCAACCTTGGCGGCTCACTTTCCACGGTCACGGAAGTGTGCCGGATCAACGTTGCAAGTCCGGGCACCGTGGCCAAGCGAATCGCCGTGATCGGGGCGGGAAATCGCATCCTCTCCGGGACCCTCAGCCAAAACGCGAGCGCGGGCCTCACATTGGCTTGCTCGGATGCGGGCAATCTGACATTGAACAACGCGATCACCGGCACCGGACCCATCGCCATCAATAGCACTGGCTCAGGGAAGGTGACCTTTGCAGGATCAGGCTCCACCTTCTCAGGCCCGACCACCGTGCAGGCCGGTGGCCTGCAACTCGGGTCCGGTTCACCACTGGGGACGAGCACGATCACGCCGCTCGCGGGCGGCACCCTCTCGCTCGTGCCCTACGCGGTGACCACGGTTGGCGGTCTGCTTCCCAACGCGGGCGGCCTCACCGACGTCGGCAGCGGCCTCGTGACCGTCTCGAGCGGGCTCTCGGCCGCCAACATGGTCACCGCGATCGTGGCCGGCATGGGCGACGGCTCGT
>JAFMIU010000169.1 GCA_017853835.1 Pirellulales bacterium
GGGGCGTGGGCAACCCCTCGCTCGTCACACGGCGGGGCGCTGCGGTGCGGGGCGGGGCGGGGCGATCGCGGGGCTCAGTGGAAGCCCAACGGCGTGAGCCGTGGGACCGGCGTGGTCAAACGCGTGGCGGGTTTGGCGTGGTGAGCCGAGGGTGCTCAACGGCGTTTGAAGGCGTAGCCTGGCGTGTCCCAGGCCTTACGGCCTTGGGCTTGGACGGTGCGAGGCGGTGCGGTGCGGTGCGGTGCGGGTGCCCGTGGAAGCCTGCGGCTCATGCGGGCAACGGGCGGACGAGCACCTCGGCCGGTGTCCAACCGGCGGCACGAAGGTCGCGGATGGCCAGACCACCGGCCCGTTTGGCGAGTCGGCGGCCCATGGCGTCGCAGACGAGCGGCGCGTGGCACCACGCGGGCGGTGGCCAACCGAGCGCCTCGTAGAGGAGGATCTGCCGAGCGGTGCTCGTGAGGAGGTCAGCCCCGCGAACCACTTCCTCGATCTGCATGGAGTGGTCGTCGGCCACCACAGCCAGTTCGTAGGCGGCAAGGTCGTCGCGCCGCCACACCACGAAGTCGCCGAAGTGTTCGCCTGCCGTCCGCGTCACGGTGCCCTGGAGCGCGTCGTGAAACTCGATGGTGCGGCCATCCGGCACCCGAAATCGCCATGGCACACCTCCCGGTGCGGTCGCCCGTTCGCGATGGGTGGGCCTAAGGCTCACGGGAAAGATCGGCTCATCCGCCACGATCGGCGCGGCAGCGATCCCACCAACAGCCTCGTGGTTGTCGTGCGGTGCCACGGCCGCCTCCTCCACATCCCGCCGAGAGTGCGGGCTTGGGTAGATCACGCCCGCTGCTTCAAGCCGCCGCCACACCTCCAGAAACCACGTCGCCCGCTCGCTCTGCACATACGGGGCAAAAGGGCCGCCGCAGTCGGGCCCTTCGGTCCAGGCGAGGCCCAGCCAGCGCAGGTCGTCGATGGCGGCAGCCGTGGAGTCGGGCCGGCAACGCGGGCCGTCGAGGTCTTCGATGCGGAGCACGAGCCCGGCGCCGCTGGCCCGATCAGCAGCCAGGGCAAAGGTACGAGCATGCCCCACATGAAGCAGCCCCGTCGGCGTCGGCGCAATACGTCCGCGAAGCGGCATCTCGGCCTACAAGAGCCACCACATGCCAGGGGTCATGACCACATAGATGCCAAGGGCGAGGTTTGTCGCGGCATGCACGGTGATCGTGTCGATCGGCTGTCGCGTTTTCCAGGCGATCCAGGTCACCGCCCCAAACCACGCCAGGGCCGCGGCGGCTTCAGCGGGATGGCTACCCACCGCGTAGAGAGCACAGACCGCGAGCACCACCGTGTCGATGACGCCAAACGGCACGGTCCAGAACTTCTCCTTCACCACGAACCGCAGGAGGAAGCCGCGAAGGAAGAGTTCTTCCACGATCGGCACGATCACCACGAGCCCGAGGCCACGAATGGCGATGTAGGTCCAGATCTTCCACGGCTCCTGGCCGTCAAACACCTCAAACGGGTTGAAGCCTACGCGGCCCGTGTCGCCCGAGAGCCACTTGCCGTCGCGCTGGAGCACTGAGAGCCACACCCACGGCACGGTGAGGGCCACGCCGAGGACCGGCGGCCACCACGAGGCTTTGCCCATCCAGGCGCAGATCGAAGGCCACACGCGCCAAAGCAGGATCGCCGTCACCACCAGTCGCACGGCGTAGACGTAGGGATAATGCTCATAGGTGATGCCGAAGAGCGCCGCGAGGCCGCCGCTCTTTGTTGCGGCGAGGGCCGGGTCGGTGACCGGCGCGGCCGGCTCGAAAAGGCCGATGAGCAGAAACGCGATCATCGGCGCCATGCAGGTCCACCACGGATTCGACGGCCCGTAGTCGATCTCCGGCTTCGAGGTCGTGGCGTCGGTGTCGGGGGTGTTGGAGGTCGGTTCGCTCATGGCGGCGGTGGGTTCCCGTGAAAAAGACTGGGTCGTGCCGGGAAAATTCGGCGGAAAACGTGCCGTCTGTCCCCTTTTTCTGGCACCGAGTATATTCCGAATCTCGCGTTTCCAAGGGCCGCGCGAGCCAACCCCCCCCTAGCGGCCCATTCCCCCCACGATTTTCCGAGAAGAACGTCTATCCATGGACCTGACCAAGCTCCGCAACATGGGCATCTCCGCCCACATCGACTCCGGCAAAACCACCCTCTCGGAGCGCATCCTCTACTACGCCGGGCGAATCCACCGCATCCAGGAAGTGAAGGGCGACGGCGACGGGGCGACCATGGACTACATGGACCTCGAGCGTGAGCGCGGCATCACGATCACGTCGGCCGCCACGAGCGTGACGTGGGGCGACTGTGCGATCAACCTGATCGACACCCCGGGCCACGTCGACTTCACCGTCGAGGTGGAGCGCAGCCTCCGCGTGCTCGACGGCGCGATCCTCGTGCTCTGCAGCGTGGGCGGTGTGCAGAGCCAGTCGATGACGGTCGACCGTCAGATGAAGCGTTACAAGGTGCCGAGGCTGGCCTTCGTCAACAAGATGGACCGCACCGGCGCCAACTTCGACCGCGTCGTCGGCCAACTCAAAGACAAGCTCGGCTGCCACGCCATTCCCTACCAGATTCCGATCGGCAAGGAAGACAAGCTCGAGGGCGTGATCGACCTCGTTCGGATGAAGGCGATCTACTTCGACGGCGACAACGGCGAGAACGTGCGTGAAGAGGCCATTCCGGCCGATTACACCGAGAAGGCAAAGGCCGCGCGGCACCAGCTCCTCGAAGACCTCGCCATGTATTCCGACTCCCTCATGGAGAAGTTGCTCTCCGAAGAGGAGCCGACGGAAGACGAGATCCACGAGATCACGAAGGCGGCCGTCCACAACCAGAGCATCACGCCGGTGTTCTGCGGGTCGGCCTACAAGAACAAGGGCGTCCAGCCGCTGCTCGACGCGGTGGTTCGCTATCTGCCCAATCCGCTCGAGCGGAAGGTGATCGCGAAGAACTGGTCGAATCCCGACGAGAAGTTCGACCTCGAGCCCGATCCGAAGAAGCCGCTCGTGGCGATGGCGTTCAAGATCGTCGACGACCCGTATGGCCAGCTCACCTTCATGCGGCTCTACCAGGGCACCATGACGAAGGGTGAAACCTACATCAACCAGCGAACCAGCCAGAAGCAGCGGTTCAGCCGGATCGTGCGGATGCACGCCGACAAGCGTGAGGAAATCGATTCGGCCGAAGCGGGCGACATCGTGGCCGTCATGGGCGTCGATGCCGCGTCCGGCGACACCTACTCGGGCGACGCGAAGTATTGCACGCTCGAGAGCATGTTCGTGCCGGAGCCGGTGATCAAGATG
>JAFMIU010000020.1 GCA_017853835.1 Pirellulales bacterium
CCACCTACGCCATGGCCCTCGCCGGTCTGGCCTGCGGCGGCTACTCGATGTTCCGGCGGCGGAGGCGGGCCTGAGGCCAACCCGGCCAACGTGACTCCAACAAGAGCGGAGCAGGTCGCCATCACGGGCCTGCTCCCCTCGTTCGTTTTCCGGCCTCGGTCAGTTCACGCCCGGTTCCCGCACCGCCCTCCGCACCCGCCCGCCACTCCCTCCTTCCGCCCGCGAATACACCCCCGCCCGATCCGCCGACAGGCACCTTCCGGAAGCCAACTGCCGGAGAGCCTCGATCGTGTCGCCCACTGACAGCCACTGGGACGACCAAGCGGCGGCCATCGTGGTGCGGCGTCTCTGGGCGGCGGAGCGTTCCTGCGGCGTGACCGGCTGCTGGGCTTCACGATGGCGGCCGCGCGTAGGCGTGCGCTCGCCGATGTCGTGGGATGTCGTGATTGCGGTGGACATGAATCAATGCGTTCGCGTGGCGTGCGGTTCTTCCGGAGGCTGCGAGGCTCGTGTTCGTGGACGCCCTAATCCCATTCCGCGGCGGATTCGCCCTTGCGTGAGCGCCATTCGGCACTGTGTCGGATATCTGGCCTTCACGGCGAAGAGGTTCACTGGTAGCATCCGCATCGAGGAAAGTAGTGGCGTTCCTCCGTGCGCACTACGAGGGAAGTGGCTTTTTCACGCGGCAGGTCCGTACGCTGAGAGGTTTTCATGACGATGCGAATCCGGATGTCGGCGTCACTTCTTTTCTGCGCCCTTGCCTACTCCCTATCGCCTCTCCAGGCCGCCCGCGCCGCCATCGTCTACACCAACTCCTTTCCGACGGCCTTCTGGGGAAGTCTGATTTCGAGCGAGGATATCGGCGGTGGTGAGTGGAACAGCACGATGTTCGTGATCCACTTCACCGGCGCCAGCTTCAACAACGACTACTTCACCACGAACGACGCCAACGTGTTCCGGACCTATGCGACGTATCTGGACCCAGGCGCCGAGCCGCCGGCGTACTTCCCGGTGCCAGCGAACGTCAATCAGTATGGCGCTGATCGCCACACGATCACGGATCTCGCGTTCGGCAGCTTGGTGAGCAGTAGCCTCACGTGGAGCACGTTCGGTGATCCGCTCACCGAGGGTACCGGCAAGTACTGGGGACTCGAGTCGACCGAGGGAACCAACGTCTACTACGGCTGGATCCGGTACGACAGCACGGACGGCGGCAAGACGCTCAACTTCATCGAGGCGGCGTTCAACGACGTGCCGGGGGCTCCGATCACGGTGGGCGCGGTCCCCGTCCCCGAACCCGCCACCTTCACCATCGCCTGCGCCGGTCTGACCTGCGGCGCTTACACGCTGTTCCGGCGTCGCAAGCGGGCCTGACGCGATTCAACCAACTCAATTCCAGCGAGAGGGGAGCAGGTCGCCATCACGGGCCTGCTCCCCTCTGTGTTTTCACGGCGGCCTCAACCTGACCGCACTTTGACGTCCTCCCCGTTTCTTGATCCATCCGGCAGCACGGAGCCGCACGAAACGACAGAACCCGCGGCCACCACTCGGGTTACCGCGGGTTCTTCGGAAGTTACGCCGTTTATCAAAACGGACGAAATGGCGGGGGCAGGATTCGAACCTGCGACCTCGAGGTTATGAGCCTCGCGAGCTACCGGGCTGCTCCACCCCGCGACAGGAGTGTTGTGGCCTCGCGTTCGACAAAACTGGCGTGTCATCCGCGAGACGACGATGGTCATAATAGCCTCCCTCGCCGCAAAATGAAGCCCGGAACGGAACTCCCGGCGGAAGCGGCTGTTTTCGCGGATCCAGCGGATGGAACCACCCCAGTTGCCGACACCCGACGGCGCACGCCATGGAGCCGGTGGTCCTGGCGCGGGTGGTGCGCCGCCCCTCGCTGCCGGGGCGCCCGCGATGGAGCCTTCCGCGCCGTTCGGGGTGACGATCGTGGACCGTGGACCACGCCGCCGCCGGCCGCGCCGCCGGTCGCCGTTTCGTCGGTGGCTCGACCGCGCCGCCACCCGCACCAGGCCGTTTGCCATCAGCCTCGTGCTCAACGTCGTCGTCATCGCGGTCCTTGCCCTGGTGTTCGTGGCGCCGCGGCGACCAGGTCGGTTCAGGCTCGACCTGTCATTTGCCTCCCCGGCCGTGACCGATGCCGTGACGCCAGGCGTGCCGGTGGCGCTGCCGCCAGACCGTACGCCCGATCCCGCTCCCGTCGCGGAGCCCCCCACGGAGTCCGTGGGCGAGCCTGCTGCATCGAGCCACGCCGAAGACCCGCCCGACACCGAAGGCCCTCCACCGCCCGTGGGGCAGTTGCTGAGCGGTCGCGACGATGCCAACCGTGCGGCCCTCGTGGCCGCCGCTGGTGGCTCCGATGAAACCGAGGCCGCCGTCGCGCGGGCGCTCGAATGGCTCGCCCGGCATCAGTCGAAGCAAAGCGGTCTCTGGAGCCTCAAGGGTCCCTATCTCGATCCTGGGCCGCAGGAAAACCAACTGGCCGCCACGGCGATGGCGCTGCTGGCCTTTCAGGGAGCCGGCACCACACCCGACGCAGGTCGTCACCGCGCGGTGGTGGAGCGGGCATGGCGGGCCCTCGTCAAAAAGCAGCTCGACGACGGCCGTTTCGACCTCGGCACGCCGATACCGCCCCAGCACGAGATGTATGCCCATGCCCAGATCACCATCGCAGCCTGCGAACTCTACGGGATGACGCACGATCCCCGCCATCGTGAGGTGGCGCAGCGGGCGCTGTCGTTTGCGATCGACGCGCAGGGGCCGAATGGCGGATGGCGTTATGCCCCCGGGCAGGAAGGCGACATGTCGGTGACCGGCTGGTATGTGATGGCGCTCACGAGCGGTCGGATGGCGGGCCTCGACGTGCCTGCCGGGAGTTTTGAGGGCCTTGCGAGGTTTCTCGATGGTGTGGCGGTGAATGGCGGGGCACGCTACGGGTATCGCCGGCTGCGAAAGGACGAGGCACCGAAGGACGACACGGAAGCCATCTCGGCCGAAGGCCTGCTTGCCCGGCTCTATCTCGGCTGGCGTCCGGCCCATCCCCAGATGGCCACGGGGCTGCAGTCGCTCGTGGCGACCAATGGGGCGATGCTGACGGCGTGGAACGATCCCGAGATGCGACGCCGGGCCGACTTCATGAAGGACGTGTATGCCTGGTATTACATCACCCAGGTGGCCCATCACTGCGGTGGCGAGCCGTGGCAGCACTGGAATCGCGCGATGCGCACGGTGCTTCCGGCCCAGCAGGTGCAGGGGCGAAGCGAGGCGGGCTCGTGGGATCCGGCGAGTGATCGCTGGGGCTATCTCGGAGGCAGGCTTTTCATGACCAGCCTCTGTGCCTCGATGCTCGAGGTCTACTACCGCCATCTGCCGCTCTACGGCGATGCCGCGGTGAAGATGGCCGCCAGGCCCTAGGCTCTGTCGGAAAACCCAGTGCATGGCGTCGGGCGGAGCTGCAGGGGCATGGGCAAGGCGGGGCAGGGGCGGGTCTTGGCGAAACTCTGCGGCCCGCGGGGTCGGTGATTGGCCTCTTCAGCAGGCTGAATCCCCCGATGGCACAGCGCCGATGTTCCTCTCACCAAACCAGGAGGATCCCATGGCCAAAAAGAAGAAGTCGAAGCAGTCGATGTCGCAGACGATCGCGGGCATGGCCACGATGGGAATGCCGGCGCCGGTCCAGAAGGTGGCGGCGTCGAAGTGGGGCTCCAAGATTCTGCTGCTGCTCGTGCCGATCCTGATCGCCAGCGGCATCATTACCATTTCGTTCAATGGAGGAATGCCCACCGTCAACGTCAATCGTCAGCGGGCCGCCGAAGTGGGGCAGGAACTGCGATCCGATGCCATGCGGGCAGCCGACCGGGTGAGGCAGCAGGAAGAGAGCCGCTACCGCTGAGCGTGGCTGGCGGAGGCGGAGTCGCTCGGAGGATGCTGCATGCGGTGTGATGCCGCCACCGCCTCCGCGTTTGCACGGGTGGCGTTGGCCAACGTGTCGCGGCCGATGCCGCACGCCCTCCACCATCTGCTCACGGTCGACGGGGAGCCGCTTCCGTCGAGCCACGTCGTGCTGCACCCGGCCTTTTTCGGCAGCTACGACTGGCATTCCGCCGTGCACATGCACTGGCTCCTCGTGCGGGTGCTCCGCACGCACGGCACCGTGCCCGAATCGACGGCGATCGAGGCGATCCTGGACGAGCGGTTCACTCCCAGCGTGATCGGTCGAGAACTCGCCTACTTTCTTTCGCCGGCAGGCCGCACGTTCGAGCGGCCGTACGGATGGGCGTGGCTCCTCGAACTCGCCGCCGAACTCGCCCGGCTGACGGAATCAGCCCCGCGGGCCGCGTCGTGGGGCATGGCCGTCGAGCCACTCGCCCGCGAACTTGCAGCGCGGATGCGGTCGTTCGTGGAGGCGGCCGTGTATCCGATTCGAGCGGGCACGCATGGCAACACCGCGTTTGCATGTCTGCTCGCCCACGACTACGCACAGGCATGCGATGATGCCCCACTCGCCGCGGCGGTGGAGTCGGCCGCGATGCGATGGTTTGGCGGCGATCGAGTGGCGCCGATCGACTACGAGCCCTCGCTCACCGATTTTCTCTCGCCGATTCTGGCCGAAGCGTCGCTGCAGGCAAGGGTGATGCCGAGCGACCGATTCGCCGAATGGCTCACCAGCCTGCTGCCCCATGGGCTCGGGCCCCTGGCAGATCCGCCGATCGTCGGCGACCGCCACGACCCGCAGATCGCCCACCTCGACGGCCTCTCGCTCTCGCGGGCGTGGATGCTCGAGCGGATGGCGTCGGGCCTGCCAGCCGGCGATGATCGGGTGGATCGGTTCCGGGCGGCGGCGGCGGGGCATCTGGCGGCGGGCCTACCCTGGACGGTGGGCGGCGACTACGTGGGCGAGCACTGGCTGGCATCCTTCGCCGCGCTTGCGCTGGGCGTCACGCCTTAGGGTGGATGGCGGCCGACTCGGAGGCATGCAGCACGCGATGGCACAGGACGAAGACGACACCGTGCCCGTGCCGATCGTCGTGGGAGACTGCGGGATGGCGCTGCCCGTGCGCGGCGCAAGCGACGAGGACACGACGGCGCGGGTTCGTGCCGTGGCCGCCGCGATCGAACAGGCTGCGATCGCCGGTGTGACCGACGTGGTGCCATCGCTCGAACGTGTGACTGTGGTGTACGACCCCTGTGTGGTGGACGACCTCGATGCGCTTCACGATCGCCTCGGGCTGGTCGCCGGCAACGCCGTGGGGCCTGGGAGCCGAAGGGACGCCACGACGAGCCGGGCCACGACGCACCATCTTCCGGTGGCCTATGACGGGCCCGATCTCGACGAGGTGTGTCGATTCCACGGGATTCATCGCGATCGCCTCGTGACGCTCCACACAGGGCCCGACTACCTCGTGCAGGCGATCGGATTCCTGCCGGGCTTCGGGTATCTCAGTGGACTCCCGGCGGCGCTGGCCACGCCCAGGCGGGCCACACCACGGCCTCGGATCGCGGCAGGGTCGGTGGGGATCGGGGGCAGCCACACGGGCGTGTATCCGTGTGCGAGTCCCGGGGGCTGGAACCTCATCGGCCGGTCGTCGGCAGTGCTCTTCGATCCCTCGCGGGCTCGACCGTCGCTGGTGGCCGTGGGCGATCGCGTGCGATTCCTGGCGGTGGACCATGTCGAGCCACCGCCGCCGCCATTGGTTTCGCCGCGCGGCGGCATCGAGGGCATCACGGTGGTCTCACCAGGGCTCTTCACGACCGTGCAGGATCTCGGCCGGCCTGGACACCGATCCGCCGGTGTGCCGCTCTCCGGCGCCGTCGATCCGCTGTCGCTGCAACGGGCCAACAGGCTCGTCGGCAATCCCGCCGATGCCGCCTGCCTCGAGATCACGCTCCTGGCACCCGAGCTCCGGTGTGAGCGGGCGGTCACGGTGGCCCTCGCGGGCGCAGCCTTTCCGGGCCTGCCGGGCGACTGCGCGATCGACGTGCCTCCCGGCGGCACGCTCGCGCCGGGCCATGCCGTCGCCGGCTGTCGCGGGTATCTCGCCGTGGCCGGAGGGATCGACGTGGCGAGGGTGCTCGGCAGCCGCAGCACGTTCGTGCCGGCGCGGCTCGGAGGCCTCACGGGGCTTTCGCTGGCAGCCGGCGACCGGCTGCCCATCGGCTCCGCGACGGGCCTGGCTCCGAGGGTCATGCCAGACGGGCCGGCCGTCGCGGCTCCACCCGAAGGTCGTGCCCTGCGGATCGTGCGCGGCGCGGAGTTCGATCGCGTCGGCGATCGGCTCCTTGCGGCAGCGCATCGGGTCACGAGCCGGTCGGATCGAATGGGCGTGAGGCTCGACGGGGAGCCGCTTGGTCGGCCCGACGCGGCGGCGGGATCGCAGGTATCGGTGGGCGTGCTCCCAGGCACGGTGCAACTGCCGCCGGACGGCCGGCCCATCATTCTCCTCGCCGACGCACAGACGATCGGCGGCTACCCGGTGATCGCGCACGTGATCACCGCCGATCTGCCGCTGGTGGCGCAGCTGCGGCCCGGCGATCGGGTGCGCTGGCGGGAGGTGTCGCTCGCCGAGGCTCACGCGGCGCTTCGCGGGCAGGCTGCGGCGGTGGGCCGATCTGTCGGAGCCGATGCATGACCACGCTTCGACGTTCGATCGACCTCAACGCCGACCTCGGTGAGGGGGCCGGGCACGATCATGACATCATGCCGCTGATCTCGTCGGCCAACATCGCCTGCGGCGGGCATGCGGGTGATGCCGGCACCATGGCCACCGCCATCGCACTGGCACGGACGCACGGGGTGGCGATCGGTGCGCATCCCGGCCACGCCGACCGGGCGTCGTGCGGCCGACGCATCCTGCCGATCACGCCGGCGGAGGCAGCCGGGCTCGTGGAGGAGCAGGTGGCAGCCCTGGCGACGCTCGCCGGCGACGCCCTCCATCACGTGAAACTCCACGGCGGGCTCTACCATCAGGTCGGACGCGAGGAGCGTCTGGCCGAGGCGGTCGCCATGATGCTCGCGCGGCAGTGGCCACGGCTTGTGGTCTATGCCCAGGCGGCCAGCCCGCTCGTGGCCGTGGCTCGGGCCTGCGGGCTCGAGGTGGCGGAGGAGGTGTTTGCCGATCGTGGCTACCGGTCCGACGGGCAGCTGCTGCCGCGACACGAACCGGGCGGATGCCTCGATGATGCCGCGAGTGCCGCCGCCCAGGCGATCGGGCTGGCCACTCTGGGAAGGGTCGTCACGCACGACGGCCATGCGATCTCGGTGGCAGCCGACACGCTCTGTGTGCACGGTGACGGACCGCATGCCGTGATGATCGCACGCGCGGTGCGGCGGTCGCTCGACGGTGCCGGGATCGCGGTCGTGCCGCCGCCTACGGGGCGAGCACGTCCCACGTGACCGGGACGGCGTCGAGGTGGACCCGAACGCGCTGGTGGCCCGAGGCGTGGAGCGCGAGGAGTTCGAACGCGTCGAACCGGCAGACGACCACCGCGAAATGAGCCAGGCCGGTGGTGTCGTCGATGGCGGGAGCCAGCGGCGCCGGCGGGAAACACGACGTGACGTCACCGGGCGCGATCGACGGCGTGTAGCAGGCGCGGCTCATTGGCCGGGAGGCATCCCACGCTGTGGTCGCGGTCGCGTCGAGATGATGCACCGTGGCCGTCGCCGCGATTCGCACCTGCATCTGGAGCGTTTGGAGATACCAGTGGAGAGCCACCTGAGGGGTGCGACGAATGGCCGCGATCTTCCCGCAGCGAACATCGCTGTGAAACCGAATCGTGCGATCGACAGGGTCGGCATGCCGCAGCACCACCGTACGGGCATCGGGGTGTCCGTGGTCGTCGACCGTGGCCACGGTCATCAGGTGCATGGAGGCGTGGGACGAGGAGGCTGCCACCTGCAACTGAACCGAGAGCCACTTCCATGTCTCGGCCGCATCGAGGATCGACAGGTTCAGTCCTTGCTGATTGTTGAGAGCGATCATCATGGCTATGTGCTCCCCGAAGAGCCATCATTCGACAGTGATACCTCCCCATTGACGAACCGCCTCATAGGCTACCAAAGCGGCGCAGTTTGCAACATTGAGGCTTCGGACCTGTTTCCGCGACGGGATCGTCAGGAGGTGGTCGGGGGCGGTATCGGTGATGGCCGCCGGCAGGCCGGCCGACTCCTTGCCAAACACCAGCACGTCTTTCGGCCGAAATCTCACGTCGGTGTACGACCGCGTGGCCCGCGCGGAAAAAAACCATGGCGTCCCGGCCCCCTCGGCGGTCAGCCGTTCCTGAAGGTGACTCCAGGAATCGACCGCCTCCCACTCCAGCTCGTCCCAGTAGTCGAGCCCGGCGCGGCGAAGGTAGTAGTCGTCGAGCTGAAACCCGATCGGCCGCACGAGCCACATTTTGGCGGCGATGGCCACGCAGGTGCGGCCGACATTGCCGGCGTTGGGGGGGATTTCGGGCTCATGGAGCACGATGTGGAGTCGCGGGTCGTAGCGCATGGCGAAGGAACGGGCGGCGGGGTTTTTGCTATGGTGTGGGGGAGGCGTGCATCGGCGCGCCGGGACCGTAGTGTGTCGCGAGGAGCGATTGTGGTCGAGTTGAATCGAAACCCCACGCGGGCGGTGAAGATCGGAAGCATCACGATCGGGGCCGGCAACCCCATCGCCCCGCAGAGCATGACGGCCACCCACACGCAGGATGTGGCCGCCACGATCGAACAGGCCAACGCCCTTCACGCCGCCGGGGCGGGGGTGGTGCGGATCGCCGTCGACTCCAAGAAGGATGCGGCCGCCCTGCCGGCCATCCGTGCCGGCACCCAGGCCAACCTCGCCATCGACCTGCAGGAAAACTACCGCCTCGCCCTCGAGGTGGCTCCGCACGTCGACAAACTCCGCTACAACCCCGGCCACCTCTACCATCACGAGCCGACGAAGCCGTGGCAGGAGAAGGTGCGGTTCATCGCGGGTGTGGCCTCAGACCACGACTGCGCCCTGCGGGTGGGCGTCAACTGCGGAAGCGTGGATCCGGCGAAGAAGGAGCAGTTCGCCGAAGACGACTCGATCGGTCCGATGCTCGCAAGCGCCTTCGAGCACTGCGAACTGCTCGATTCGATCGGCTTCACCCGCTATGCCGTGTCGCTGAAGGATTCTGATCCCCAGAAGGTGATCGAGGTCAATCGGCGGTTTGCCGAACAGCGGCCCGACGTGCCGCTCCACCTCGGCGTGACCGAGGCCGGCATGCCCCCCGACGGCATCATCAAGACCCGGATCGCCTTCGAGCAGCTCATCTCGCGGGGGATCGGCGACACCGTTCGCGTGTCGCTCACCGTGCCCAACATCGACAAGCCGCAGGAGATCGCCGCCGCCACGGCCATCCTCGCCGACATCGCGGCCGGCCGCGTGCGGAGCGTGGTCGACTACGGCCTGGCCTCACTCAACATCATCTCCTGCCCGAGCTGCTCGCGGGTGGAAAACGAGGCCTTCATCGACCTCGCCAAGCAGGTGAAGGAAATGACCACCTACGCCAAGGATCATGCGATCACCATCGCGGTGATGGGCTGCCGCGTGAACGGTCCCGGCGAGACCGATGATGCCGACCTCGGGCTGTGGTGCGGCCCGACGCACGTGAACCTCAAGCGCCGCAGCGTCGAACTCGGCGCCTTCCCCTACGACGCCATCCTGCCGCGGCTGCGGTCGGAACTCGACAAGCTCATCGCGGAGCGGGCCTGAGATGCACCGTCTGCCGATCGTCGACGCCGCCGGAGAGTCCTCCTGCGGCACGGGAGGGAGCCCGCTGCCCGCCGTGCCACCGGTCGATCCTGCCACCTGCCGCGGCACCTTCGCGATGGTGAGCCTCGGCTGCCCCAAGAACCTCGTCGACGGCGAGCGGATGCTGGGGCTGCTCCGGGAAGACGGCTGGCAGCTCGTGGCCGATCCCGACGGATCCGATCTCGTGATCGTGAACACCTGCGCCTTCATCGACGCATCGCGGGCCGAGTCGTATGGGGCGATCCACGAGATGCTCGACCTCAAGCAGCGGGGGGGCACCCGCGGCGTGATCGTGTCGGGCTGTCTTGCGGAACGTCAGAAGGAAGGCCTCCTCGAAGAGCTGCCCGGGCTCGATGCCGTGATCGGCGTGTTCTCCCGCGACGAGATCGCGAAGGCGGCCGAACGGCTCATCGGTGGCCTGGGCGACCAGCGGAGCATCTTCAAGCCGGCCCCGGCGCGAGCCCTCGACGACTCGGGTCGGATGCGGGTGACGCCGCGGCACATGGCCTACCTAAAGATCTCCGAGGGCTGTGATCGCACCTGCACGTTTTGTGCGATCCCGAAGATGCGGGGCAAGCATGCCACCAAGCCGATCGAGGAGGTGGTGCGCGAGGCCCGTGAGCTCGCCGCCGACGGCGTGAGGGAACTCGTGATCGTCGCCCAAGACACGACCTACTACGGCATGGATCTCTACGGCGAGCCACGGCTCGTGGAGCTGCTCGACGAGCTGGAAAAGGTGGAGGGGATCGAATGGATCCGCCTCATGTATCTCTATCCGATCTTCTTCACCGATCGGCTGATCGAAAAGATCGCCACGAGCAAGAAGATCCTTCCCTACCTCGACATGCCGCTCCAGCACGCCAGTGATGCGGTGCTCAAGCGGATGCAGCGACGCGTGAACCGGAGTGCTACCGAGGAGCTCCTCGCCAAGCTCCGGGAACGGATCCCGGGCCTGGTGCTCCGCACCACCTTCATCACCGGGTTTCCGGGGGAGACGCGGGGACAGTTTCTGGAGCTGGTCGATTTCGTACGGCGATGGAGATTCGAGCGGGCGGGGGTGTTTACCTACTCGCTGGAGCCCGACACCCCGGCGGCGAAACTCGACGGCCATCTCCCTGAAGACGAGAAGGCCGCCCGTCGCGACGAACTCATGCTCGTGCAGCAGGGGATCGCCCACGACCATGCCCGACGGCAGGTGGGCCGCGTCATCGATGTGATCGTCGACGGGCCGAGCGGCGAGCGCGACGACGTGTGGCTTGCCCGAAGCGTGGCCGACGCGCCCGACATTGACTGCGTGGTCTACCTCACCGCCCCCGGCACCTCGCCGAAGGCACCGCTCACCGGCCGGATCCTGCCGGTCGAGGTGGTGGCGGCGAGCGGCTACGACCTCGCGGCCGTTCCCGCGGAGGGCTGAGCATGGCAAGCGACCGCATCCTCACCGTGCCCAACATCCTGTCGTTCACGCGATTGGTGCTCGCGGTCGTGTTTTTTGTCGCCTTCGAGCAGCACTGGCACGTTCCCGCCTTCTGGCTGTTCGTCGTGGCCGCCTCCACCGACTGCATCGATGGCTGGTATGCGAGGCGATTCGGCCAGGTGAGCCGGCTGGGACGGATCTTCGATCCCCTCGTCGACAAGGTGATCGTGTGCGGCGGCTACGTGATGCTGGCATCCGCGGGCACCGCGATCGCCCCGTGGATGGCGGTGGTCGTGGTGGTTCGGGAACTCATGGTGACGGCGATCCGGGCCGAGATGGAGAAGGCCGGTTGCGACTTCTCCGCGGCGTTCTCGGGCAAGGTCAAGATGGTGCTGCAGTGCGTGGCGATTGCCTTGGTGCTGGCGGAACGAGCCTGGCCCGGCATGACGGCCGGCGGCATCGGTGTTGCCGAAATGGCTCACTGGGCGTCATGGGCCGCCGTGGCGGCCACGGTCTGGTCTGGTCTGGAGTATCTCGTCGCCGCGCGGCCGCTGGTGCGGCCATGAGTGACGTCGATGTGGTGGAGTTTGTCGACGCCTGGCCGCAGGTGTCGGTGCTCACCGTGTCGCTCGTCGGGTTTCTTTGGGCGGCCGCGCTCGTGCGGCACCGCTGGCGGGTCGGCCTGCCGGCGATCACGCCACGGCCGCAATCGCCGGTGCCATGGAGCGGACGCGATGTGATGGTGATCGTGCTCACATACCTCCTCGGCGCCACCCTCCTGGCAGAGATCGGCCCGGAGGAGAAGTCGCTCGCCGACCGGCTCCTCGGCACGATGGCGCTCTCCCTCACGGCCACGCTGGCGGGAATGGGCTGGCTCCGGATGCATGGCGCCACCCGTGCCGACCTCGGCCTCACCCGCCCTTCCTGGAGCGACGTGCGGATTGCGCTCACGGGCCTCGCGCTCGTGGTGCTGCCGCTGTTGATGCTGGCTGCCGGGCTCAACGCGATCGTGCGTTACGAGCACCCGATCGTCGACTATCTCGACCGCCAGCGTGATGGGATCGCCGTGGCGCTCGTGGTGGTGTCGGCGGTGGTCGTGGCCCCCGTGGCGGAGGAGTTTTTTTTCCGTCGGGTGCTCCAGGGATGGCTGGAACGGTTTCTGCATGGCGACGCCCGGTCGGCCATCGCCGTCTCGTCGCTCGCCTTCGCCTCCGCCCATGCCGGGCAGGGGCTCGCCTTCGTGCCGCTGTTTCCGCTGGCGGTCGTTCTGGGGGTGATCGCCCATCGCACCGGGTCGATCGTGCCCTGCGTGCTCCTTCACGGGCTGTTCAACGCCGTGAGCGTGCTCCTGCTGGTGGCCGACCCGGCCGTCCGATCGGCGGGGGCGGGCTGATTCGGGCCATTTTTTGGCATCCGACTCAACCTGCCGGCCCCCGCAAACCGATCTGGCCCGCAGGAGCCGGCTTCGCGACACTACGGCCTCCTCCCGGCGGAGCCGGGATCACCCAGCCGTCATGGATGACCTGCCTTGCGCCGTCGCACCTTCGCCACCCGCTGCCTCGATCGGATCGTCTACGCCGCCGTGCGGGTGGCGATCTGTGTGATCCAGTCGCTGCCCCGCGATTTCTGTGAACGCTCGGCGCGGAAACTCTCGAACCTCCTCGCCAACCGCCTGCGCATCCGTCGCACCGTGGTGCGCGACAATCTCCGCACGGCGTTCCCCGACATGACCGCCGAGAGGCGACGGGCCACCGCCCAGGCGATGTGGGAACACCTCCTCCTGATGGTCGTGGAGATCGCCCACGCCAATCGTGTGGTTCACAAGACGACCTGGCGCAAGCACCTCCGCATCCACGGCATGGAAGAGATCGTGCGCACGCTGTGGCTCGATCGGCCGAAGGTGATCCTCTCCGGCCACTATGGCAACTTCGAACTCGCGGCCTACCTCTTCGGGCTCTTCGGGCTGAAGATCTTTTCGGTGGCCCGTGAACTCGACAACCCGGAACTCGACCGGTTCGTGACGGAGTTTCGCGAGTCGCGAGGCCAGAGCATCCTTCCCAAGAAGGGCAGCGCCCCGGACGTGGCGCAGGTGCTCGACGAGCATGGCGCCATCGGGCTGCTCGGGGATCAGGCCGCCGGGCCGAAGGGATGCTGGGTGGAGTTCTTCGGTCGGCCCGCGAGCGTCCACAAGGCGATCGGGGTGTTTGCCCTGTCGGCCTCGGCGCCGGTGATGGTCTGCACGGCCACCCGCCGTCGCGGCCTCTTTGACTACGACCTCCGGCTGGAGGGTGTGGCCGATCCGGCGGCAGGTCGTGAGGAGACCGCCGATCTCACCGCCCTGTCGCAGTGGTACACGTCGATTCTCGAGCAGGCGATCCGCCGCGAACCGGCGCAGTACTGGTGGGTGCACCGCCGATGGCGGGGCGAGCCTGGAAAGGCTACAAAGGCGAAGGTTCGTCCGGCCGCCTGAGGGTCGGAGAGTCGTTCCCGCCCGAGTCCCGCCCGCCATGCCTGAGTGGATTCCCGTCGCCGAGGCTGCCGACTGCCCTCCCGGCACGAGCATCGAGCGGCTCGCCGGCGATCGGATGGTGGCGATCGCCAACGTCGACGGCACCCTCCACGCGATCGACGGGCTTTGCCCGCATCAGGGTGGCCCGCTCGGCACCGGCAGCCTCTGCGGCGCGGTGCTCACCTGCCCGTGGCATGGCTGGCCTTTCGACGTGACCACCGGCCGCCATCAGGTGTCGGCGACGGTGCGGCAGCCGGTGTTTGGCGTGCGGCTTCGCGACGGCGTGATCGAGGTGAACCTCCGCGGGACCGCGCCGGAGGCGTCGACATGATCGAGTATCGGTGTTTCCGCAACGGCGATCCTCCCCGGCTCGCCGACGTGTGGCGGTCGACCGATCTCGGGCCGTGCGGGTTTCAGCCGATGACCTCGGCCTGGCTGGAGTCCAGCGTGTTCTCCAAGCCCTATTTCGATCGCGAGGGCCTGATCGTGGCCTTCGACGGCGATCGGACCGTCGGATTCGCGCACGCCGCCTTCGGCCCCACCGCCGACCACTCGGGCATCGACACCTCCATCGGCACGACGATGCTCGTGGTGGTGCCGCCGCATGACCATCACGCGGCGATCGGTGACGGGCTCCTCGCCCGCTGCGAGGCCTACCTTCGTCAGCGAGGCGCCACGACGATCATGGGCGGCGCCTCCCAGGAACTTGGCGGCTTCTACCTCGGCCTCTATGGGGGATCCGACCTGCCGGGCATCCTCGATTCCTCGCCCGGCATGAAGGCCGTGTTTCAGCGGGCGGGCTACCTGGAGGCGGCTCGGATCGCCGTGATGCGTCGGCCGCTTGCGGGATTTCGTCCCCCCGTGGGCCGCAGCCAGCTGGCGATCCGCCGGATGACGACCGTACGGGCCATCGACGAGCCGGCCCGTCGCAACTGGTGGGAGGCGGCCACCACGACGGGCATCGCCCTCCGCCGCTATGAACTGCGGGACGAGGCGGAAGTCTTGATCGCCTCGGCCGATTTCTGGGACCTGCGTCCGCAGGCGACCGCTTGGGGGGTGCAGGCCACCGGGCTTCTTCGCGTGGATGTGGAGGGAGGACGTCGTCGCCAGGGCCTGGCGAGCTTTCTGCTCGCGGAGTCGTTGCACGATCAGGCTCAGGAAGGCGTTGGGCTCGCGGAGGTGCACCTCTCGGAAGTCAACGAGGCGGCGATCAAGCTCTTCTTCAAGCTCGGCTTCGAGCCCACCGGCCACGGCACGCTCTATCGCAAGGGGGAGTCTGTGTCCGCGTCCAACGCAGACAACGTCACTCGGTAGGCCCTACGATCTCTGCCACACGCGGCAGGTTTGGCGCGGTGAGTTGCGGTGGCTCAACGGCGTCGGTGGGCGTGGCGGCGCGTGTCCCAGGCCTTACGGCCTTGGGCTTGGACGAGGCGCTTTGGCGTTCCGGTGGAAGCCCAACGGCGTGAGCCGTGGGACGGGCACGGGGAACCGCGTGGCGGGTTTGGACGGGCCGGTGTGAATGCGGTTCCGTGGAAGCCCAACGGCGTCGGTGGGCGTGGCGGCGCGTGTCCCAGGCCTTACGGCCTTGGGCTTGGACGGGCGGGTGTGAATGCGTTCCGTGGAAGCCCAACGGCGTGAGCCGTGGGACCGGCGTGGGGAACCGCGTGGCGGGTTTGGCGCGGTGAGCCTGCACGAGCGTCGGGACTCACCGGCCAACCGTCACACCGCCGAGCGATGCAAGATGCTCCTTCACGGCCGCCGCCGGATTGGCGCCGGCGTGCGGATCGGCCCGAAGCCGCGCGGAGAGCGGGGCCGTGGCCGGATCGCGACGGATGTCGGCGAGGTACTCCTCGAGCAGCCGCTTCCGGGCCGGAGTCGTGCGAAGCAGCCAATGCGCCCAGCACCACGCCTCCGCGTAATGATCCTGCGACATCTCGCCCGCCGAGGCGAGAGCCTCGAGCCGCGCCAGATCGGGCTGCCACGTGCCCTCCAGGAGACGGCCCGCAAGACGGGCCACATGGTCGCGGTGAAGACCATGGTCGCTTCGCGGCGTTTCGAAAAACTCGGCAATGCCCTCGTCGAGCCAGAGCGGAATCGCCGGCACCACCGCATGCACGTAGCCATGCGTCGTCTCGTGACGCAGGTCTTCCGCGATCCGATCCTGCCATGCCGCAAACACCGCCAGCGTGGTGTCGGTCTCCACGAAGAAGGCCCGCCGCGCCGGAAAGCCCGGATAGGTTCTCGCCACAAACTCGTCGTAGCGGGCGACCGTGTCGAACAGATAGAGATGCACCGGCTCGTCCGACACCGGAAGCCCAAGCTCCTGGCTCACGTCGGCACGGAGGCCGTCGAGATCCCGCACCAGGCGATGCTGGCCCGCAAGCGGAAAGTCGGCGTGGATCACGAGTTGGCCCGCCGTCACCTCGCTCCGATCCGGAAGGCCCGCGGTGCCCGACGACACCAGCGTGCCCGCCACGGCCGGGAGGGCCGCGGCTCTCCACCCGCTCCCCACGCCATGGGCGCAGCCCACGGCCGCCACCAGGAGCGTGGCCGTCGCCATCCAAGGAATCGTGAACCGTTCCATGGACGGGAATTAGGAAAGCTGCGAGCCCGCGTCAATCACAGGCTTCCCGACGCCCCCCAGCAGCAGTCCGGTGAGCGACTCCTGCGACACCGGCCGCGACAGCACGGCCGACGCGCCCGCCTCGATCGCAGAAAGAACCATGTCACCACGAGGAAATGAGTCGATCAGGATAACTGCGGCAGATGGGCGGTTGGCGAAGATCATGGCCAGCCATGTGAGGTCGGCTGCTTCCATCGCGGCGACATCCCACACGATCACATCGGCCGTTTCGTCGATCGCCGGCCGCCCGCATCCGCGGTGCACCACCGCCCGGCCGGTCGCTTCGAGCAACTCGGCAAGTCCTTCGGCATCGAGGCGACGCGCGGCCATCACCGACGCGGTCTGCACGCCCTCGGGCATGCCAGCCACCCGTACCGAAGCCTCCAGGATGCGTTCGTCGCGCCGCGCCGTGGCGGGCAGGCCAAGACCGCCGGGTCGGCCTCGGCCGCGGTCAAACATCCACCATGCCAGTCGGCCCCCCAGCTCATTCCACGGCACCTCCTCGATGCCGGGGAGCGGTGGGCCGCTGCGCCGCCGTCCATCCACAAGGCTTCCCGACACCGACACGATCGGCGCCAGAGGCCATCGGCGGGAAAGGGCGACGATGTCGTCAAACCCCCAGGCCGCCGGGGCGGGTGTTGCCAGCAGGATCGCAGCCGGCGTGCGGCGAGCGAACGATTCGGGCGGATTCGCGATGGCGTCGTGGATGGTCGACGCGTCCTCCACCTTCGCCCATCGCCCTGCCGCCATGCGGGCGACGGTGAACTCGGCGGCACGCGTCGATCCGATCCAGAGGATCGACGGCCGCGCGACGACAGGCTCACCTCGATCCGGCACGGCACGACGCTCCCACGCGATTCCAGGGCTGGTCCAGGTGGCTCGCTCGGAAGCCACGACGGCATCCCTGACGCACCACGACCGTACCTGCGCCTCGGACGGAGCGGCAAGACGGGTTGTTTGGGTCGAGTGTGCCGGCGATTGGTCGGCATCCTCGGAAAAGCCGACCTTGACCCACTTTCGCCCCTGTCGAGAATCCTCGGGCGTGCGGCGTCCAAGGATGGACCTGCAACGAAATGCCGAGTCCGTTGCGAAACGGTTCGGCCCATGTGGCAAGGAGGCCGAGATGCGCGAGAGCAGCAGACGGCGTGGGGGGCGTTCGGTGGGGGCGGGCCGTGGAGCGGACCGCGTGAGGCTGTCGGAACTGGTGCCAGAGGCCAGGTTCATCGGCTGCGACGACATCGTCGTGAGCGGCTGTCAGTTCGACGCCCGCCGCTGCCGCCCCGGTGACGTGTTCATCGCTCGGGTGAGCGATCGGGGCGATGGCCACGAGGCGGTGGCCGAGGCCCTGTCGCGCGGAGCCGTCGGCGTCGTGGCCGAGCGCATGGTTCCCACCGGTGGCGTGCCGCTGTGCCTCGTGCACGACACGTCGTGGGTCTACGCCCGCCTCGTGCATGCGCTTGCCCAGGATCCATCTCGACGCATGCGGGTGATTGCTGTGACCGGAACGAGCGGCAAGACGACCACCGCCTGGCTGGCGGCCGCCGCCCTCGTGGAGGCGGGGCATCGCGTCGGCGTCGTGTCTGACCTCGGCGTGCTCGGCCCCGACGACACGCAGCCGGCCCCGCTCGCCTCGCGCACGGCCTGCGACGTGGCCGCGGCGCTTGCCCGCCTGGCCGATGAAGGCTGCACGCACGTGGTGATGGAGGTGTCGAGCCGGATGCTTGCCGATCATGCGATGGCGGGAGTCGAATTCGACACGGTTGCGGTGACGGGCCTTGCCGCCGCCCATCTCGATCGTCATGCCACGGGGCGTGCCTACCGTCGAATCATCGCCCGCAGCATGCAGGCGCTCCGTGATGGGGGCTGCCTCGTCACCGGCGTGTCGGAGGCGGGTCGGCGGCGTCTGGTGGCCGCCGCTCCCGGCGACGTGTCGGTTCTCACCGCGGGGCTGTCGGAATCGTTCGACGTGCATGCCCGCGCGATCGAGGGAAGCCTTCATGGCCGCACCTTCCTCCTCGTCGCCGGCGGTCAGATGATGCCCATCGCCGCCGACAATCCGACCGTGGCGTTCGTTCGCAATGCCGCGCTCGCCGCCGGGATCGCGGCGCGGTATGGCATTTCCCTCCAGCATGCCGCCCGCGGCATCGAAGCGGCCGGTGGTGTGCCAGGCCGTCTCGAACGCATCGACCGCGGACAGGATGCGGCGGTGTTTCACGACACCCCCACCACGATGCATTCGGTGGCCGCGAGCCTCGCCAGCCTGCGGCGACTCACCGAGGAGGGACGGCTCGCGGTGCTCGTGGATGAACGGCTGGCCCGACGGCTCGCCGGCACCCGCTTCGCACGGAGCATCTCCCGTTGGGCCGACGACTGCATCGAGGTGCCCGAATCGGTGCTCGCGGAAAACGCCGATTCCCACAGCCTCGCCGCCTACGCCAGGATCGACCGCCTCCTCGCCGCGGTGCGGCGCGGGGATTGCGTGGTGGTGCTGGGCCGAGGGCTGGTGTCGCCCGACGGCTCCGGCGACGATCGTGATCCGCTCGCCGCCCTGGTGGACGGCTGGCTGCAGCTGTCGCTCCCGGCCGAGCCGCCGTTTGGCCTGCGGCGGGCCGCCTGAGCCCGATGATGGACGAGGCGGATGGACGGTCGCCCGCGCGGTGAGGCACAATCGTTCCGTTTCCCGGCCTCGCCGATTCGTTCAAGGACATTCGTGATGAACCCACGCCCCGCGTCGCCCGCTCCTGCCGACAGCACCCCCTTCGACGACCTCGGTGTTGCCGTGTCGAGCCATGAACCGCTCGCCCACCACACCTGGCTCGGGCTCGGAGGCGCCGCGGCATGGTTTTGCGAACCGGTCGACACCGACGCCCTTGGGCGGGTTGTGAAGCGGTGCACCGAACGAGGGATTCCGCTCCGGGTGATCGGGGGTGGCTCGAACGTGCTCGTGCCCGATGCCGGATTCGATGGGATGGTCGTGCGGCTGTCGGCGCCGGCCTTCTGTCGGATTGATGTGGCGAGGCCCGCCATCGTCGCGGGGTCTGGCGCCAAGCTCGTGCACGTGGTGTCGGCGGCGGTGCAGGCTGGTCTCAGCGGGCTCGAGGGGCTCGTCGATGTGCCCGGCACGGTGGGCGGGGCGCTCGTTGGCAACGCGGGAAGCCACGGTGGCGACATCGGCGAACGGGTCGCCGCCGTGACCGTGATGGAGGCCGACGGGTCGACGTCGGTGCGCGACCGCTCCACCCTCGCCTTCGAGGCGCGATGGAGCAATCTCGACGACTGCCTGATCCTGAGCTGCCGGCTCGAACTCGATGAGGAAGACCCCGCCATCCTCACGAAGCGGATGCAGAAGCAGTGGATCGTGGGCCGGTCAACGCAGCCAAGCGGCACCCGGAGCGTGGCGATGATGTTCAAGGACCCGCTCGGTACGACCGCTGAGACCCTGATCACGCAGGCGGGTGCCAAGGAACTGCGGGCGGGCGATGCGGCCATCGAGGCCCAGCACGCCAACTATGTCGTGGCCGGGCCGCAGTGTTCCAGCGACGATGTGCGAATGCTCGTCGAAACGGTGCGATCGCGGGTGCGGGAAAAACTCGGCGTGGATCTCACGCCACTGATCGAAGTGTGGTGAGAGCGTGCCGCCGGGTCCCGTCAACCAGCCGCCGCGTCGCCGCGACCAGCCCGCCGAGGTGCCTCCACCCGGGCGGATGGCCGCCTTCTTCGACGAGCATCGCGCTGGCGTCGGCGCGCTGATGGTGGCCGCGGCCGCCGTGGCGATCGGCTGGATGGCCTGGTCGAGGCTCGGCGACCGGGTGCGGGGCCATCGTGACCTCGTGCTGCATCCCGAGGCGATCCAACTCGTGGGCCAGGCCCCCTGGGTGACCACCGACCTGCAGGCCGAAGCCCTCCGCGACGCCAGCCTTGACGAGGGGCTCCCTCTCGACGACCCCGAACTCGTGCGGCGACTGGCCCGTGCCTTTGCCATGCATCCCTGGGTGCGCGAGGTGGTGTCGGTGACGGTGCGGCATCCGGCCTCGGCGAAGGTGGAGATCCGCTGTCGCGAGCCGGTGGCGATGGTGTCGGTGCCCGGCGGGCTGCTCGGCGTCGATGCCCAGGGCGTGGTGCTGCCCAGCGGTGATTTCACGTCGGAGTCGGCGGCAACCTATCCGAAGATCGTCGGCGCGGGCTCGGGCCCGCAGGGCGCCGTCGGCTTTCCCTGGGGCGATCCCCTGGTGGAGGAAGGAGCCGCGCTGGCCGCCGCCATCGGCCCCGACTGGGCCGCACGCTCGCTCGTGGAATGCCGGCCGATGGGCAAGGGAAGCGGCTCGCGGGCGTGGGAGTTGCTCGATGCCGATGGCCGTGTGATCGTTTTCGGATCGGCTCCCGGCCATGAACAGGCAGGTGAACCGACCGCGGCGCTGAAGCTGTCTCGCCTGCGTGCGATCCCGGCCGATGCCAAGGAAACGAGGATCGACCTGACCATGCCGGTGGAGGCACGCGCGATCTCCGGCGGCTGACCTCCGACACCACCGAGGAACGAGGATCATGAAACTTCGAGCCGATCGTTCCGTGCTCTGCGTGATCGACGTGCAGGAGCGGCTCGTGCCGGCCATGGCCGACGCCGATCGCGTGGTGGCCCGCTGCCTTCGGCTCGCAACGGCCGCCACGATCCTCGGCGTGCCCGCCATCCTCACCGAGCAGTATCCGAAGGGCCTCGGGCCCACCGTCCCGTCGCTCGCCGCCACGCTGCCGTCGCCGCTGGCGAAGATGTCGTTCAGTTGCTGCGGCGCGGCGTCGTTTTCCGGCTACCTGCCCGGGGCTCCCTTCGCGTGCGTGCTGTGCGGACTGGAGACGCACGTGTGCGTGACGCAGACGGCCATCGATCTCCGCGAAGAGGGCCACGACGTGTTCGTCGTCGTCGATGCCGTGGCCTCGCGACACGCGATCGATCACGACGTGGCGCTGCGGCGGCTGGAGGCGGCAGGCATCATCCTCACCACGTCGGAATCAGTGCTCTTCGAGTGGTGCGGCACCGCGGAGCATCCGCGGTTTCAGGAGGTTCGTCGCCTCGTGATCGATTCATGACCGCAGCGCCGCCACGGTGGCGGCATGGCGGAGCCCGTGGCTCGAGAAGGTGAACGAGCGGGCCGTGGGCGATTCGATGCCGATCATCACCTCGAGCCGCTCATCGGGCATCGAACCGGCGATCCGCTCCGGCCACTCGACGCAGGCCCAGGCGGCCCTTGCCACGGCGTCGTGCCAGCCGAGTTCACCGAGCTCGTCGTCACCTCCAAGGCGATACATGTCGGCATGCACGAGCGTGCCGTGGGGCCCGGGGTGCTCGTGGATGAGTCCGAACGTGGGGCTCACCACCTCCGTGGGGTCGATGCCGGCCGCGGCCGCGAGGGCCTTCACGAAGGTCGTTTTTCCCGCACCCAGGTCGCCGTGCAGGGCCAGGAAGGCGGGATGAGGAAGGGCGTCGAGCAGCCGTCGGGCGAGGGGCGCAAGGGCTGCCTCATCGGCGACGGCGACGGTGACCGAACGGGTGCTCTCGGAGGAATCAGGCATCGAAGTCGTGGACGTAGCCCCGTGGGGTGAGGGGAGTGACCGCTCCCGCGGCATCGCGGGCGCGGAGTCCGGGCTCCGCCACCACCTCGCCGATCACCACGACCGACGTGCCGATCGAGTCGGGAGACGAGGCGGCCAGTCGACGGGCCTCTGCGGCGGGCATCGCGAGGACCAGCTCGAAGTCTTCACCATCGCCGAGCGCATGATCGAGCGGACTCGTCCCATCGGTGGCCTGCGCGGCGAGACGCTCGGCGTCAGCGTGCACGGGAATCGCATCGAGCTGAAGCACGGCCCCGGTTCCGCTGGCCTGCATCATCCGCGACACGTCGAGCGTGAGGCCGTCGCTGATGTCGATCGCCGCATGCACCTCGTAGGCCTCGGCGATCGCGATCGCCTCGCGGCAGCGCGGGTTGACGGCGAGGTGGCGGCCAAGGATGCTGCCGCCGAGGGGCCCGGTCACGCAGAGCAGGTCGCCCACCTGGGCTCCGTCGCGGCGCCATGCCCGCCCGGGAGCCACGCTGCCGATGGCTGTGATCGACACCACGAGCGGGCCGTTCCAGGCATTGGTGTCACCACCGGCGAGGGTGACACCATGCGCCTCCGCCAGAGGCAGGATGCCCTCGAGCAGACCCCGGCCGATGGCGTCGCCGTCCTGGCGTGGAAGGGCCACGGCCACGACCACCGCCTCGGGGCGGGCGGCCATCGCGGCAAGGTCGCTGAGATTGACGGCCAAGGCCTTGTGGCCCACCTGGGCTGGCGTGCAGCCGTCGCCGAGGATGAAGTCGACACCGTCCATGAGCATGTCGACCGTGACGACCGTGCGACGCATGGCTGGAGGTCGCAGCACGGCGGCGTCGTCGCCCGGCGGCACGTCGAGCCGCGGATCGGAAGGGATGGCGGCCAGCAGGCGGGCGACGAACTCGGTCTCCATGGCGGCATTGTCGCCCGGAGGCCGCTCCCGGCAAGCGGGCCTCAGCGTCGGACCGTGTCCGACACGATGTGGCCGAAGAGCGTCTCGCGGCCGCGGAGCACGTAAAACTTGATCGGGTTGAGGTGATCCTCGGAGGCCTTGTCGAGGATGTAGGAGACGTTTTCCGGGGCAATCGTCTCCCAGACGTGGAGCCCCACGAGGATGTCCCCCTCCTGGATGCCCTGCTCGGCCGCAGGGCCATTCTCGCGCACCGCGGTCACCGTTAGGCCGCCCCGATACCGCGACTGCAGCTTCTGCACCTTGCTCGCGGCGACGGGCTGCAGCCTCACGCCGATCTCCGCCCAGCACCGGTCATCGAGCGACTCCTGGTCGCGAGTGAGCTTGGCGAGGGCGAGGTCGATCTGCTCCTCGGAGCCGGCTCGCACGAGCGTCACCGGCACGCGGTCGCCCGCCTTGCGACCGAGCAGGGCACGCTCGATGTCGAGCTGGCGGGTCACCGGCATGTCACCGATGCGGGTGATGCGGTCGCCGGCCCGGAGGCCGCCGCTTTCGGCAGGGCTCCGGCTGTGCACCGATTCCACGAGGGCGCCGGCATGGCCGTCGCCCCGCACCACGAGGCCGTGCCACGTCTGGTTGATCCGCTCCGCCGAGAGCAGCTGCGAGACGATGTCGAGCACGCGGTCGACCGGAATGGCGAAGCCGATGCCCTGGGCGCCCGCCCGAACCGCGACATTGATGCCGATCACTTCGCCGTTGATGTTGAGCAGCGGGCCGCCGGAGTTGCCAGGGTTGATGCTGGCATCGGTCTGGATGAGATCCTCGTATCGCTGCGTGCGGCTCACCTCCACGTTGCGGTGAAGGGCCGACACGATGCCACGGGTCACCGTGTGCTCGTAGCCGTAGGCATTGCCAAGCGCGAGCACGGTCTCGCCGATCATGAGGTCGCTCGATGTGCCGATCCGAGCGACCGGCAGGCATTCGTCGGCGTCGATCTTGATCACGGCCAGGTCGGTGCGAGGGTCGTGGGAAACGAGGGTGGCCGCCACGGTGCGACCCGTGGAGAGGGTCACCTCGATCCGCTTCACGCCCTCCACGACGTGGAAGTTGGTGACGGCATACCCTCGGGGGTCGATCACCACGCCGGTGCCCATGCCATTCACCCGGCGCACCTCGCCGTCGGTGCCGTCGGTGCCGCCCCCCACGAGCTTTTGCCCGTGGATGTTGACGACCGAATCCCGCTGCGACTCGATCGCCTGAACGATGGCGGTGCGTCGCGACTCGGCACACGCGGATTGAACCGGGAGCGTGGCGATCAGCACGGCTGCCAGCGGCAGCAAAGCCTTCAGACACCGCATGCAGTCACGATCCCCGGCGATCTCGTCGGTGCCCCGCCTGCGTCGGCGGCCCCCGCACCTAGCGTGAGAATCGGCCGTCGAGCGTTGGCCATGCACCGGGAGGCCGGGAGCCCGCACACCTTTTCATTTTGCGGGGGGGAAGCCCCTCGGGCGTTCCAGACCGGAAAACCGTGCCGACCTCGAAAAAACGACTCATGTCGGCCCGGGGGGGCGATCGGAGCGTTCGGGGGCGTGGAGGCCGGCCAGCCAGGGGAGAAACTGGAGCAGCAGAAACAGCCCAAGCACACCCAGCACGATGGCCGGCCAGGCATCGATCAGGCTGCCAGCCAAGCCCCAGCCGAGTTCCTTGGCCAGCCCGGCGATGAAGGTGCCCACCACCAGCACCACCAGGGCGGCCATGATCAGGCCGCAGCCCAGGGAAGCCATGGTGCCCCGAAAGGTCCCCAGCTCCGAAAACTCCTCTCGGTGCAGGTCGACGGAGCGACCCTTGGCAAGACTCCGCGGCACCGTTTCGGCCAGTTCGATGGCGCGGGCCGCGTCGTTCCAGGTGGCCGCGGCGATCCCCTCGTCGGCACCGCCGGGCGAGGCGGCGAGTGCGGCATCGAGCACGCCAAGGATGGCCGCCCCCCGATCACACGCCAGCGTCTCGGTGCGGCCGTCGGAATGCGTCCACTGCCACGTGGTGCCGGGAGGGTCGGGGGCTTCCACCGACACGACGCCCGAGGCGCCCTGGAGCCGGATGGTGAGGCTGTCGTCGGCGGCCGGTACGACCTGCCAGCGGGATGGAAACTGCGTGGGGCCCGTGAGCCCGACGGCGAGCGTGGGCCAGGCGGCCTCGGGATCGGGGCCACCCAGCGTCGACAGCTTCGCCGGATCTCCGGCGAGCACGCGGATGAGATCGGCGTCGCGGGAGAGGTGCGCGAGCACGCTCGACCGCGAGCGGTCGCGGAGGCGGCGCTCCACGTGGAGCGACTCGACGGCGCCGATCGGCCCCACGCCGGCAAGGCCGGCGGTGATCACCTCCTGCAGCCGTGCGACGAACGGATGGAGTCGATCGGGAAGGCACGGCACGAGCACGCCGTGGGCGTCGCCTCGAATCATGTCGAGTTCATACGCCCAGAGCATCGAGAGTTCGAGCGGCTGGGCGAGCACGAGGGGCTGGCCCGCCTGCACGAGCGTGCGGACGGCCTGCGCCCGGTCGTCATCCCAGCCGTCGCTGCCGACGATCACGGCATCGCAGACGGCCGCGTCGAGGAGGGGCTCCCAGGTCGTCACCGTCGGCGCGGTGATCCCTGAGGCAGGCCCGTCGGGAATGCCATAGGCCGCCACCAGGCGATCACCCCGGCGGACCGCGGCGACAGCCACCTCACGGGTGCGGTGATCGAGTCCGAGCAGTCCGAGTCGCAGCATCGACGGAATCCGGGGCGGGGCGGCGGGGGTGGGTGCGCGGGTGGCACGACAAGTGCCCTTTATAGATGATTGTGGAACTGGATGATGATGCGGCGATGTGACCGCCGCACCGCGGGCCAGATCGCCACCGACGCCTGAACCCCCTGGAAGCCCGGCATGCACGCCGAAGTGATCGCGATCGGCGATGAGCTGACATCCGGTCAGCGACTCGACACGAACAGCCGCTGGATTGCCGCCGAACTCGCCGTCCTCGGCGTGCCCGTGACGTTTCACACGACCGTTCCCGACACCGTGGAGGCGGGGGTCGAGGCCTTTCGCCTGGCATCGCGACGGGCGCCCCTGATCCTTGTGACGGGTGGACTCGGCCCGACGGCCGACGACCTCACCCGCGATGTGTTGGCCGCCGTGGCGGCGGTGCCGCTCGACCTCTCCGAACCGGCGCTCGCGGCGGTGGAGGCGAGGTTTTCCCGGCGGGGGGTCGTGATGCCGGAGTCGAACCGTCGGCAGGCCCTCTTTCCCCGCGGCAGCCGGATCATCCCCAATCCCGAAGGCACGGCACCCGGCATCGACGTCGATCTGCCTCGGGCCGGTGGATTCAGCCGCGTGTTCGCCCTGCCCGGTGTGCCACTCGAAATGAAGCGCATGTGGCGCGACACCGTGGAACCGGCGATCGTGGCGATGAGCCCGGAGCGGGGCACGATCGTGCAGCGACGGATCAAGTGCTTTGGCGCCGGAGAGAGCGCGATCGAGGCGATGCTGCCCGATCTCGTTCGGCGCGGTCGGGATCCTCTCGTGGGCATCACGGCCCATGAGGCGACGATCACCCTGCGGATCGCGGCCCGCGGCCCCGATGAGGCGGCGTGTGTGGCCAAGATGGCCCCCACGGAAGCGATCATCCGCGAGTGTCTCGGCACGATCGTCTACGGAGCGGATGACGACGAGATCGAGGATGCGGCGCTCGAGGCGCTCGCACGGATGACTGCGACGATCGCCACCGTCGAGGCGGGCACGGCCGGACGACTCGCGGCGTTCCTCGCGCAGGCCGACCAACGCCGGCAGGCGGCCGGCGTGTTTCGAGGAGGGAGCGTCGTGCCCACGGCCGTCATCGACGTGCGGGCGGCAGCCGAGGCGGTGCGACGGGACCGGAACGCCACCCATGGCGTCGCGGTGGGGACGGTGCGGGCGGCATCGGACGGCCGCGAGGCCGTCGACATCGCCCTGGCCAGCGACGCTGGGATCGAGGTGGTCGAACACGTGCTTGGCGGTGGAACTGACCTCGCACCCACGCGGGCGGCCAAATGGGCGATCAACACCGTGCGGCTGCGGTCCCTGGAGGCGAACCGATGAACGGCGCAACCGCTTCAACGGCCAACCGCCACACCGCGATGCTGGCCCTCGTTCTGGTCGTGCTCGTGGGCCTCATCGCGTGGCCCTCGTTCATGGGACGGATTCAGTATGCGAAGACCCGGGCCGAACTCGCGGCGATTCGTGATGCGGCCAGTCGGGCCGAACTCCGCACGGTCGGCAAGATGTTCACGACCCTGGCCCGTGTGATCGGGCCGACGGTGGTGAACGTGACGTCGAAGCGGCGGCTCACGGGCATTGCCGACGAGATCGCGGCCCTCCGTGGCTTCGCGCCATCGGGCGTGACCGACGAGGAGGTGGGATCGGGCGTGGTGATCGATTCGTCTGGGGTGATCGTGACGAACTACCACGTCGTCGCCAACAGCGACGAGGTTGACGTGACGCTCTCCGATGGACGGCGATACGATGCCCAAATCGTGGGAGCCGACGCCGCAACCGACCTGGCGGTGCTCCGGATCGACGCGACGCATCTTCCGGCCGCATCGTGGGGCAACAGCGACGACGTGGAGGTGGGAGAAATGGTGTGGGCGATCGGCAACCCATTCGGCCTCGACCGCACGCTCACCTATGGCATCGTCAGCGCCGTGGGACGACGGGGCGTGTTCGACAATCCCTATCAGGAGTTTCTGCAGACCGACGCCTCCATCAACCCCGGCAACTCGGGCGGTCCGCTCGTGGACGTGCACGGTCACGTCGTCGGCATCACCACCGCGATCGTGGGCAACGATTTCACCGGGATCGGCTTCGCCATTCCCAGCAACGTGGCGAGGCAGGTGAGTCAGGCGATCCTGGAGACCGGCCACGTCGAGCGCGGCTATCTCGGGATGGCGCTTCGGGCCGCACCGAACGGGGCCGCCGGAGCCCTCGTGGTGGCGGTCGAACCGCTGTCGCCGGCGGCCTTGGCCGGCGTTCGTCCCGGTGATGTCGTGGTCACGTTCGACGGCGTCGACGTGGACGAACCGGCCGGCCTCGTGCTGCTCCTGACGCGGGCCGACATCGGGTCGGACGTGCTGATGGAACTGATCCGCGACGGGCAGAAGCAGGAGACCACGGTGCACGTCGGTCGGCGACCTCACTGACGCGTGATCATGGGCGAGCCATGCGATCCAAACTGATCCTCGTGATGGTGTCGATGGTCGCGGCGGCACGGCTGCCGGCACGGGCCTCGGACGTCGACTTCGACCGCGATGTGCGGCCGGTGTTTGGCAGCCATTGCATCGCCTGCCACGGGGGTGTGAAGAAGGCGGGGGGGGTGTCGTTTGTGTCGCGGGGCGAGGCGATCGTGGAGGGGGATTCGGGCGTCGCCGCGATCGTCCCCGGCGACCCCGACGCCAGCGAGGTGATCCGTCGCGTCACCGCCGACGCCGATGAACGGATGCCACCGAAAGACCATGGGCGCTCCTTGACCCCCCAGGAAATCACCCTCCTTCGGGAGTGGATCGCTTCGGGCGCGGAGTGGCGTGAGCACTGGTCGCTCGTGCCGCCGCAGGATCCACCGGAGCCGAAGGTGGCCCGGAGCGACTGGCCGCAGGTGCCCTTCGACCGCTTCGTGCTGGCTCGACTCGCATCCGAGGGCATGGACCCTTCGGCGCGTGCCCGCGCGGCGGAATGGCTGCGGCGGGTGTCGCTCGACCTCATCGGCCTGCCGCCCACGATCGACGAGTATGAGGCTTTCGTGGCCGACGGGGGGGACGAGGATGGGGAGCACGCGGCGCAGGCCCGTGAGCGCGTGGTCGATCGGCTTCTTGCCTCGCCGGCTTTCGGCGAACGTTGGGCGACGGTGTGGCTCGATCTGGCCCGTTATGCCGACACGTTCGGGTTTGAAAAGGATCCCACCCGCACCATCTGGCCGTGGCGAGACTGGGTGATCCGCGCCTTCAACGACGACATGCCGTTTGATGCGTTCACCATTCGACAGCTCGCAGGCGATCTGCTGCCGGAGGCGACCCCCGACGACGTGCTCGCCACCGCGTTTCACCGCAACACCCAGACCAACACGGAGGGAGGCACCGACGACGAGGAATACCGGATGGCGTCGGTGATCGACCGCGTGAACACGACCTGGACGGTCTGGCAGGCGACGACCTTCGGCTGTGTGCAGTGCCATGCCCATCCCTACGACGCCTACCGGCACGACGACTACTACCGGTTTCTGGCCTACTTCGACGGCACCCGCGACACCGACCTGGCGAACGAGTTTCCGACCCTTCCGGTGACGGTCGACGGAACGGTGGCGGCGACGCTTCATGAAGCCGATGCTGCTCGGCGGAGCCTTCATCGAGAGGCGATGAGGGTCGCGGAGGCATCGACGGCGTGGGAGCCGATCGTGGTGGAGTCGGTGGCCACGACGGGAGGCACGCTCGCCACGACGGGCTCGGGTGGCTTCGCGGCTGCCGGAACGCTGCCCGTGGGCGTGCGGTATGACCTCGATGTGGTGGTGCCGCCCGGCACGACCGCGATCAGGCTGGCGATCGACCTCGACGGGGGTGGCACCGAGGCGGCGCCGCCCCAGCGGGGGGCCGTCGTGTCGCGGTTCACGATCACCGAGCAACGCGATGAGTCGGCGTCGGACGACAAGCCTGATGCCACGCCAGCCTCGCCGCGTCGCATCGAGATCGCCGAAGTCGTGCCTGATTTGCTCGACGGGCCGTTTCGGCCGGAGGAGTCGCTCGAAAAAAACGCCGCCGGCTTCGGAGGCTTTCCCGTGCTCGACCGCCCGCGGTGGTGCGTGATGGTGCTGGCCGATCCCGACACCGTGCCCGCCGATGGCCGTCTCCGACTGTCGCTCACGCAATCGGCCGCCTCGAATCAAGACACCCAGGCCTGCACGCTCCGGCACTTTCGGCTGGCCACCTCGGCAGACCCCGCGTGGTCGCGGCTCGGCGCCGCGCGGGATCGCCGTGACGCCTGGAAGCGGATTCGCGACGCCACGAAAGCGATCCAGGCCTTTGGCGGCCCGAGGGTGCCGGTGCTGCGCGAGCAGGAGGCCGAGGCCCGGCGGGTGACGCATGTGTTCGCCCGTGGCAATCGGCTCGAGCCCCGCGACGCCGTCGCGCCGGGGCTGCCTGCCGTGATGGCGGCATCCGATGGAAGCGATCCGACGCCCGCTGATCGGCTCGGCATGGCCCGGTGGCTCGTCGGGCCGTCGAATCCACTGGCGGCCCGGGTGCTCGCCAATCGGCTGTGGGCCGAGATGTTCGGCGCGGGGATCGTTGAGACCCTCGAGGATTTCGGGACGTCGGGCACGAGGCCATCGCATCCCGATCTGCTCGACCATCTCGCCTGTCGCCTCGTGGCGAAACACCGATGGTCGGTGAAGCAGTTTCTCCGTGAGATCGCCGTTTCGTCGACCTACGGCCAGCGGGCGTCGGCCACCCGCGAGATGCTCGCGCGAGATCCGGCCAATCGGTTGCTGGCGCGGGGACCGCGGCAGCGGCTCTCGGCTGAGATGGTTCGCGATCAGGCGTTGGCCTGGTCGGGGCGCCTCTCGACGAAGCAGTTTGGCCCGCCCGTGTTTCCGCCGCAGCCTGAGGGGATCTGGCGCAGCGTTTACAGCAAGGACGTGTGGACGACGTCGGAGGGCGAGGATCGGTATCGCCGTGCGATCTACACGTTTGTGAAGCGGACGGCCGGGTACCCCGCCTCGCTCACCTTCGATGCGCCCAGCCGTGAGTTTTGCTCGCCACGTCGAGTGCCCACGAACACCCCGCTTCAGCCGCTCGTCACCCTCAATGATCCGATGATGGTCGAGCTCGCCGAAGGCTTTGCGGCACGCATGCACGCGGCCGGGGCGTCGCCGCGGGAGCAGATCACTTCGGGATGCCGCATGATCACCCTGGAACCCCCGCCCGCTCCCATGGTGGATGCCCTGCTCGCCTTGCATGCCGCTGCCGTCGCCGGCGGCGCGGAGGCTGATTCCGCCGAGTCGGCGGCGGGAGCCGGTTCGCCGCTGACCGTCGTGGCCACGGCCCTGCTCAATCTCGATCGTTCCCTCGCACGGTAGGGTGGTGAACGCCCTTCGTGTCATGCCCTGACGACCATGAACCTCCACACGCACCTTCTTCACGAGCACGCACTGGCCAACACCCGGCGGCAGTTTCTGGCCGGTGCCACCGGCATGCTCGGCGGGCTCTGGCTTGCCGCGTCAGGATCACGGGGAGACCAGGTGGTGGTCGATCCGACGCGGCCGCTCCAGCCCCGGGAGCCGCATTTCCTACCGAAGGCCAGGCGTGTGATCCATCTCCACATGGCCGGGGCGCCGAGCCAGTTGGAGCTCTTCGACTACAAGCCGACGCTCGAGAGACTCCACGGCCAGGAGACGCCGGCGTCCCTGCTCGAGGGCCGTCGGTTTGCGTTCATCCAGGGCGTGCCGAGGCTTCTCGGGCCGCTCTATCCGTTTGCGCGGCACGGCGAAAGCGGGCAGTGGTTTTCCGACCGGCTGCCGCATCTGGCGACGATGGCCGATCAGCTCTGCTTCATCAAGTCGATGGTCACGGATCAGTTCAACCACGGTCCGGCCCAGATGCTGATGCACACGGGAAGCCAGAATCCCGGAGGACCGTCGGCCGGGGCGTGGGTGACCTATGGCCTCGGCTCCCCCAATGAAAACCTTCCGGGGTTTGTCGTGCTCACGAGCGGCGGTCGGCTCCCCGATGCCGGCAAGTCGGTGTGGGGCAGTGGGTTTCTGCCGTCGGTCTTTCAGGGCGTGCAGTGCCGCTCCGAAGGGGATCCGGTGCTCTTCCTCGCCAATCCGGCGGGTGTCGACCGCGATCTGCGACGAACGATGCTCGACGCCATCGATGCCATCAACCGTGACACCGCCGCGGAGTTTGGGGATCCGGAAACCATCACGCGCATCGCACAGTATGAACTCGCCTACCGGATGCAGGCGACGGCGAACGAGGCCTTCGATCTCACGGGAGAAACCCGCGAAACCCACGACCTCTATGGGGTGGAACTGGGGAAGGAGTCGTTTGCCAATAACTGCCTGCTGGCGCGACGTCTCGTGGAGCGGGGCGTGCGATTTGTGCAGCTCTTCGACTGGGGATGGGACAGCCACGGCGCGGCGGCCTCGGAGGCCCTCAACGAGGGATTCAAGGGAAAGTGTCGATCGATCGATCGGCCGTTGATGGGGCTGCTCACCGACCTCGGTCGCCGAGGGCTGCTCGACGACACCCTCGTGATCTGGACCGGAGAGTTCGGTCGCACGCCGATGCAGGAAAATCGGAATGGCAAGGCGATGGCCTTCATCGGCCGCGATCACAATCCTGCCGCGTTCACGATCTGGCTTGCCGGGGCCGGGGTGAAGCGGGGCTTTTCCTATGGCATGACAGACGACATCGGGTATGAGGCGGTGGGCGATCGGGTGAGTGTGCACGACCTGCACGCCACGATGCTCCACCTGCTCGGTTACGACCATCAACGCCTGACGTTCCCCTCCATGGGGGTGGAGCAGCGGCTGACCAACATCACGAAGCCCGGCAGCCGGGTGGTTCGCGATCTGCTGTCGTAGCCCGTCGCCGGCACGGTGGCTCGCTGGTCCGGGAGAGGCCTTCCGCCGGCTCCCGCCCTCATGGTGGAGTCCCACACGCGGGGCCGTAGCCGATCACCGCTCCCGATTCGTCGAAATGACGAAGGGCTTCACTGCCACGGTGAGGCATTTCGCATCTTCTGCGAAGGCGTTTCGTCGCCCTTGCGAAATGTCCTCTCGGGGCCGCTCGAAGCGACCCTTGCAATGTGGAAAGAGGAGAAAAAAGCCAACCTTCTTCTGAGGGGGAGGTGTGACCGCCAGAAAATCAATAACAGCGAGAAAAAGACGTTTTCTTCCGGATTGTTGTGGTGTGGAGCCGGCTGATTCGTGGCCGTCGAAGGAATGAGTGGCACGCCATGTGCTGCATTTTCTGGTGTCGGGGGGTGGTAGTCCTTCGATCCAACTCGCTGCTTGGAGATTATCCCATGTCGTTTCGTTCGTTTGCCGCGTCTGCGTTGTTCGCAGCCCTGGCGATTGCCTGTGTCCTTTCATCGTCGGCGTCGGCGGCCCTGTTCAACCAGCCGTCGGCCGTCAATCCCAACAACGTGCTTTCGGGCACGACACCGAGCGGCCTTCAGTGGTCGGCTGTTGCCACGGGCACGGCCCTCCCGATCCGCTCGACCAACACCGCCGCCAACGGTGCCCCCGGCGCCGTGGCCTACTACAACATCACCACCGGTCAACTGCAGATCGACCCGAAGGGGTGGGATCTCTCGCTGTTCAACTTCACCTACACCACCGGCACGTCGAACGTGACGCCGGGTGGGGCCGGCCCGTTCCTCTACGCGTCGGGCACCTCGCCCGTCAGTGCCACGGTGTCGGGCGCCACGGGTGTGGCCAACCAGCGGACCCTGCCGGCCGGGACGTGGGGTGGCGGTACGACCGTCTCCAAGGCCCGCGTCGGTGCCGCGGTGAGCCTGATCTCCACCCCGACCCTCGCCACGAGCTACGACCCGGGCAACGGTGCGGCCAACGGCACCTCGCCCTACTCGACGAATACGATCGGCACCCCGTGCGTGCCCGGCTGGTTCAACCAGCCGTGGTCGTTCCCCTACGCGGGTGACGCTGCCGGCAGTGCGGTCGGCCTCATCGACTCGGGCAGCATCGGTGTGATCAACACGCAGAACTGGAAGGTGTTCGGTGTGACGGGCAATGCCAACGCCAACATCCTCGGCTACGGCAACTACGTCCACGTGTTCCAGTACACGATCAACGGCACGACCGGCAATCAGGTCGGCCCAGTGATCCCGGTATATTCGGTGCCGGAGCCCTCGACGCTGGCTTCGCTTGCGATCGGTCTGGGCGTTGGCACCTGGCACATGCGACGTCGCCGTGCTGACCGCGAAGTGTCGAGCGACATTTCGACCGAGTCAATCACCTAAGACACTCCGATCCAACGGTCGGGCCGGAAGCAGCGAGCCGACCCGACGGTAGACCGGGGCGGCAGGTCGGACACGGCCTGCCGCCCCTTTTTTTTGATTGCTCGAGGGGTGCGAGAACTCGCCTTCAGCCGTGGAGAATGAGCATGCGGGTGCATCGACGTTCGTGGATGGCGGCAACGGCGGCAACCGCCGTCACGGCCGCCTCTCCAGTGGCCCTTGGGGCCGACGGCAAGCTCGGCGCCGACGCGTTACCGCTCCTGCCGCCTCACCCCGAGGCGGGCCTCCTCTTCTCCTGTAAATACGGGATGACCAAGGGGGCGACGCTCGAGGAGCGGCTCGCATCGGTCCGCGAGGCAGGCCTCGACGGCGTGGACTTCGACGATGCCGCCGCGGTGACCCCCGAGCAACTCCGCGATGCCGCCCGGGCTATGGGCACCTTCATCCATGGCACGATCAACCATGCCCACTGGACGACGCGGCTCACGAGTCCCGACGACTCGACCCGCGAAGCAGCCCTTGCCAACCTCAAGCACTGCCTTCGCGTGTCGCACGCCGCCGGAGGCAGCGGCGTGCTGATCGTGATCGGGCGCAAGGACGATGGTCCGGAGGGGCCCGACCGTGCCCGCGAGACGATCGCCAAGGCGATTCCGCTGGCGGCGGCGCTTGGCCAGCGGATTCTCTTCGAGAACGTATGGAACGGCCTCTTCTACGACGATGCCGGGCCTCGAGATCAGAGCGTGAAGCCCTGGGCGGACTACCTCGACAGTTTTGGCTCCCCCTGGATCGGCGCCTTCTTCGATCTCGGCAATCATGCCCGCTATGGCGACGTGGCCGAGTGGATTCGCGGCCTGGGCCCCCGGATCGTGAAACTTGACATCAAGGGCTATTCGAATGCCCTCGCCGACGCCGGCGGCCGGGGCAAGGGATTCGTGGACATCACGGCGGGAGACATCGACTGGGCGTCGGTGCGGATGGCGCTCCGCGACATCGGCTTCACCGGATGGGTGTCGGCCGAGGTCGGCGGAGGTGATGTGACGCGGCTGCGCGAGGTGCTCACCCAGATGCGGCAGGCCCTGCTCGGTTGAGTCACGGCCTCGCGACAGGGGCGGCGCGTGTCCCAGGCCTGACGGCCTTGGGCTTGGACGGAGGGCGGTGTGGCGGTTCGGTGGAAGCCCAACGGCGTGAGCCGTGGGACCGGCGCGGCGGCTCGCGCGGCGTGTGTGGCTCGATGAGCCGAGGGTGCTCACTGGCGTTTGGCGGCAAGGGCGGCGCGTGTCCCAGGCCTGACGGCCTTGGGCTTGGACGGAGGGCGGTGTGGCGGTTCGGTGGAAGCCCAACGGCGTGAGCCGTGGGACCGGCGCGATGCTGTCGCGAGAGGCCGTTGGTGCTGGACGCCTCACAGCGTTGGCCGCGCCGACAGTCCGGTCAGCCGGGGGGATTTTCGTCGGCGGGCGCGTCGTCGCCCCCCGGGACATCGTCGAGTAGTTTCGAGAAGTTGAACTCGCCACCGCCAAACGCGGAGAACCCACCGAAGCCGCCGGCTGCGGGTTCCGCTGGCGGTTCCGACGCGGCCGCCGAGGATGTCGCGGCCGGTCGATCCTGCGGGGTGCCCTGCGGCCGGGCCCGCATCTGGCCCGACACCGTGTCGAGCCAATCTGCACAGGGGAAGGCATAGGGACGGAACTTCTCGAGCGTGCCGGTTTCCTCATGGATGAAGAGCGCCCGCTGCGGACCAAGCTTCGCTGCCACGGGCGTGTCGACGAGCTGGCTCGAGTCGTTGCCACTCATCTGGAACAGCACCCGCAGCTCAAACTCCTTGATGGCGTTGCGGTCGAACGTGCGCTGAAGGTTCGTGAGCGAGTCGCACCATGTGATCAGGTGGATGCCCACCGCCGGCCCATCGCGAAGGATCGAGAGGAAGTTGTCGGCCGGCGTCGCTTTCTTGTCGCCGCCGAACGAGAAGCCGAAGTCGCCCTCGTTCTTGCGGAGTTCGCGGAAGCGGCCCAGGTCACGAACGATGAGAAACACCGATTCACCCTCCAGCACCTGCTCCTCGAGCCGGCGCTTGACCTCCATCGCCAGCCGCTCCACGGCATCGGCCACGCTCAGCCGGCCCACCACCTCCACCTCGTGCGGGAGATGGGCGGCAGCCGTCGCGATCAGGATGTCGGGCTTCTCCTCCGCGATCGCCGGCTCCATCAGCACGAATCGGCCGGACCGCCCCAGCGCCCCGCCCGGATGCGGGTCGAGCCCCGACGCCAGACTCACCATCGACATCGCCAGGATCGAGGCCCCGAGATCCTCCCGCTGCCCCACGATCAGCATGTTGGCGCCCCCCTGGCGACGAAAGATCGCCGCCGTCGGGTCCTTGATCGCGATCGCGTCCCCCATCCACGCCAGCGGCGCCACGAGTTCGTTGCCGTGCACCGTGCCCGAGGCGAGGAGCTCGTTGAGAAGGGGGTTGTGGGCCGGGTCGGCGGCCTGGTTGCCGTCGAACACGATCCGCTCGAGATGCGGGATGTCGGTGCGGCGGTCGGCGAGCTTGCGAAGGGCCCCCAGATACTGCTCCCGCTGCTCATCGGTGAGAAACACGACCTGGAAGGGATTGTTGCCCTCCACCATGCCGTTGGCGTCGTTGTAGATCGCCTCGCCCGGCCTCGTGAGCAGGCGGGCCGCCGTGTTGTCGTCGGAGAGAATCAGGCTCGAATCGGCCTCGTTGCACTGCAGCGCGATGCGCACGGCCATCTGCCCCATCGTGGCGCGGGGGAGGCTGTACGACCCGCCAAGCGTCTGCGAGCCGAGCAGCACGTGGATGCCGAAGGCACGCCCCTGCCGCACGAGGCGGTCGAGGATGAGGGAGGCGTCCTGGGCGATCTTGTCGTCTTCGACGAAGATCTCCTGAAACTCGTCGATCAAGAGCAGGATCCGCGGCATGGGATCGGGATGGCCGGTCTGCCGGAAGCCGGCCACGTTTTGCACCGACAGTTCTCGGAAGAGATCACCGCGACGCTTGAGCTCGCGGTCGAGCTGCTCCATCACCGACAGCCCAAACTCGCGTTCGCTCTCGATCGCGATCACGCGGGCGTGGGGCAGGGCGTAGTGGTCGTAGAGTTTGAACTCCACCCCCTTCTTGAAGTCGATGAGGTAAAACTGGATCTCGTTGGGGCTGTATTGCAGCGCGAGGCTCGTGATCATCGCGTGCATGAGCGTCGATTTGCCGGAGCCCGTCTTGCCCGCGATCAGGAGATGCTGGCTCGTGCCCTTGCCCAGTTTCAGATACTGAAGCTTCTTGGCGCCGGCCGGTCCGAGGGGCGCAATCACCTCGTTGGCCGTGCTGCCGTGCCACCATTCGGCCTCCGGCGGCGCCACGCGGTCGAACGGCACGACGATCCGCTTGGCCGACTTCGCCGCCTGGCCCACCCGCTGAATGATCTTCGTGAACACCTCGTCCGACGGCGCCTGCTCCACCGTCAGCGGCCATTTGGACCACTCGGGGTCCTTCCAGGTGTAGGTGCCGTCCTTGAGCGTCAGCACGGTGCAGTGCTGCTCGACGTCGGCCATGGAAAAGCCCGACGGCAGTTGCTGAGACGGGTCGACCGACACGATCAGGTAGACGCCGCACTTGGCCCCGGAGGCCGCGATGCTCGCCAGCCGACGGGCGCTCGTTTCGTTGAAGTTGGCAGGGAAGTTGGCGACCACCACGAAGCGGTAGGGCTCGGGCACCTCCGCGTCGGCGTTGTAGGTGCCGATCGATTCGTATTCGTTGCGGAGATACTTCTGGATCACCACTTCCATCTGCTCGGTGATGTCGGCGAGCTTCTGCTCGATGAGCTGCGGCTCTGTCCAGATCCTGCTCGTGACGAGGAGTTCGTCGTAGTCGGCAAGGTGCATGAAGCCCGCGAACTGCTTGCCGAGGCCGAGCGGATCGATGATCGTGAACCGGCTCTGTCCGGCTGGAAGGCCCGTGGCGATCCGCAGCGTCAGCGCCTGGATCATGGCCGAGGCCGTTTCCTTCTCCTCCGCCGAGGTTTTGATGAGCAGCGACGACGCCACGGGCCAGGCCAGGGTGGCCGGCTGCGTCCACTCGATCGGCCCGAAGGCGTTGAGGGCATCGTGGGTCGACACACCCCCCGGCACCCGTTCGAGCGACAGCCCGAGATGGCCAAACCGCAGCCCCGGGGGAGGATCGACCGGGAGCGACACGGCATCGTCGGCAAGTTGATCCCACTCGAGAAACGCCTCGGCATCGAGCCGAGAGGCCTCGGCGCAGGTGGCTGCGGTCTTCTCCCTCGACACCTTCCATCGTTCCGTCATGGCCTGCCAGTCGGCATCACGGGTCGATGTGGCGACGGCGAGTTTTTCCGAACGGTCGCGTTCGATGCGCTCGACATCGGCATGCAGCGACTGCTCGAGGGCGTGCACCCGCGCCGGGTATTTCTTCTCTCCTTCGGCGAGGTCGGCGGCCACTTTGGCCGCCACCTTCGCGGCGACGTCGGTGCACTTCTTCTGAAGATCACGCAGGGCGGCGTCACGCTGCTCGGTCGCGGCCGCAACCTTCTTGGCGTGGGCAGCTTTTCGGGCGGCCTCCTCGTCGCGGAGCTGCGTCTCGAGCTGGTGCCTGAACTCCTTGGTCTTGTCGGCGATCCACTGCCGCGCCTCCGGCTCCAGCCCCTTGGCCCGGGCCACGAGCCCCTTCAAGGCCTGATGGCGGGTCGCGAGCGTCGAACGGATGGCTGCCTTGTTGCCGCTGAAGAGGCCGGTGAGCCCGCCGCCGAGGGCCTGCTTGGCCGTGGGGTCGTTCAGGATCTCGGCGGCGATCGCCGCAGCCCGCTCACCAGCCGTCATGATGCGATCGATTGGGGATCCCTCATCGGGAAGAGCCTCGGGCGAGGATTCGTCGGTCTCCTTGACGCCCCACGCCGCCAGCTGCTTCGTGACGTCGGCATCGAGCTTGTCGAGCTTGGCCAGAGCCGCCGCGAGCTTCTGCTCCCAGCCACGGGCCGCCTTCGGAGGTTCCTGCGCCTTCGCCTGGACGACCTCCTTGAAGCGAACCTGTTCGAACAGCTCCTCCTCCTTGAGCTCGCCGACCGCGTCCTCGCACGCCTTGGCGAGCTCCCGGGATTTCGACTTGAGGTGGGTGTCGATCTTGGCCTGCTCGCCGGCCCGCCATTGGTCGATCTGCTTCGTGAGATCGGCGTGCTTCTGCTTCGTGGCTGCGATCTCCGCCGCGTGTTTCTGACGCGTGGTGGCCAGTGCTCGATCGGCCGCTTCGTTGATGGTCGACGTCGCCGCATCGTAGGCGGCGGTGATGGTCGCCTCGGCCTTGGCACGAACGCCGGCCTCGTGACGCACTGTGCTCATCTGCTCCTTGAGCACGTCGGGGTGAAAGGGCGATCGGGCGGAAGCCGACGGCGGCGGGGGGGCGTCGGACGAAGCTGGTTCGGGAGCGTTCGTGCTCACGTCGGTCTTCCTCGTGGGCGGGAGGCGGAAGGGGCGGGAACGGCTACATGCCGTCGGAGTCGCTGACATCGCGGATGGCCCGGTCGAGCACCTCCGCGAGCCGGCCGAGCGAATCGAGGGTTTCTTTCACGCTCGGCATCAGGGGATCGATGTTGTCCTTGTGGAAGGCCTTGGCTCGCACGTCGTGCCAGCCCTCAGTGGCCATCTCCCACTTGATATTGAGCTGCTTGAGCGCGTTGGCGAGCTTGGACGCGCCGCTGGAAAGGTCGCCCACTCTCATGACGAGGCACCTCCGTCGGCCGGCGGCGCGGCCGGCGGCGCCGAGGGTTTTGATTCCTCCACCTGGCGGGCCATGCTCGGTCCGGCCGATGCCGATCCACCGGCATCGTCGCCCGTGGGCGAGGCGACGGATCGGTAGGCGTCGAGCGCCTTGAGCATCCGTTCGAGTTGGGCCATCGCCTTCGGGCAATCGACATCGATCACCTCGCGAAACCGCACCAGACGCACGCAGGTTTCCCGAAACTGCTGCTGCACCACTGGAGTCCAGCGGCGCACCGCTTCAGCCTTCTGCTCGGCCCGGGCGAGTTTCTGCTTGGCCTTGTCGAGCGCCTTTTTCTCCTCGACGCACGACGGCTGGTTGTCGCCCACCTTCTTGAATGTGCGGCAGTGTTCGAGGTCTTTCACGGCCTTGTTGACCAGGTCGGCCATCCGGCGGCACTCGGCCTTCCAGTAGCCCGCCTGATCGACGCAGATCCAGTCGACGGCCCGCTGCCCCTGAATCTCGCACTCCGACACCGCCTGCCCGGTTTCATGGGCAAACGAGGCAAACGCCGCCTTCATGAAGGCGAGCGTGTCGATCGATTTGACGTCGGCCTGGGTCGACATGGTGGAACTCGCGGCGGGATGGAAGGATTAACGCTGCTGGAGGTATTCCTCGACCCGCTCGGCCTTGCGGATCAGGTAGGGCACATACTCGCTCGTCGATTCGGCGAATCGTTTGAACGTGCTCAGCTGGGCCTCGAACTCTTCGGCAAACTTCTGCTGCTCCTGGTCGCGCCATGTGGAACTCAGCGCGGCCAGCTGACGCTGCACCATCTGCATCTGGGCGACGACCTCGTCGCTGAACTGTCGGAGTGCCCCGGCAAAACGCCGAAGTTCTGCCGGATCGACGATGGCCTGTCCCATGGTGCGTTCCCCTCGAGGTGTGCGCGAAACCGCGAATCCTCATCTTAGCAGGGAACGCGCGAAAACGGGGGCCACGTCGCCCGGCCCGCAGGACGCTGGGAATCGGGCACCGCGGCCCGTACACTCCGCTCATCGTCGACCGATCGCCAGTCTGGAGAGTCTCACGCATGCAGCCCGCCGCCCGCCCTGGTCATTCCCCGCACGGCCCCGGGGCCGCCCACGCCGCGGTGGAGACGGCGATCGAGCCCTGCACCGGCTGGCACTGCACGCACAGCTTCTACGCCTTTGATCGCGGTCGTCTCGCGGCACTCACGCCGGCGGCTCAGGCGGAGGGTGTCAGGCAGTTCTCGGCGGCCCTCGATCCGGCGGCGGAGACGGCTCCCAAGCGGCTGCAGACCTGGATCGTGCCCGGCCACAAGGCCGACTTCGGCATCATGACGCTCGATGCCAATCCCCTGGCGGTCGATGCGGTGCACCAACGCCTCCTCGCCGGCCCCTTCGGGGAGGCGATCGTCCCCACCTACTCGTTCGTGAGCCTCACCGAAGTGAGCGAGTACGTGCCGACCGTCGACCAGTATGCCGAGCGGCTCGTGGCCGAAGGTGAGGTGGCCGACAGCCCCTCCTTCAAGGCCAAGGTGCAGGGCTACGCCGCCCGTGAGCCGATGATGCGGCAGGCCCGGCTCGAGCCCGAGATGCCGGCATGGCCCAACGCCTGCTTCTATCCCATGAACAAGAAGCGAAAGGTGGGCGAAAACTGGTTCACGCTGCCATTCGCCGAACGGAGCCGCCTGATGGCCGAGCACGGCGCCTCGGGGATGAAGTTTGGCGGGCGGGTGACCCAGCTCATCACCGTGTCGGTCGGCCTCGACGATTGGGAGTGGGGCGTGACCCTGTGGGCCCGCCGTCCCGACTGGCTCAAGGAAATCGTCTACACCATGCGGTTTGACGAGGCGAGCGCCCGCTACGCCGAGTTTGGTCCCTTCTACACCGGCTACGTGGCCACTCCCGAACAGGTCATGCACCACTGCCGCGTCGTGGGCTGATCGCCCGTGGTGGGCCGCGCGTCGGGGTTGCCCGCACGCTGAGTGTCGCGCCGTCGCCACCGTCCCAGCGTCGGCTCCGGCTTGGAGGTGGCCGTGTTGGCGGGGCCCCGCGTCGGGCATCCACGCCCGTTGGCTCGCTCGGAACAGCCTTCGCTCCGCCATCGTGGCGCTCGCTCGGCTGTTACGCCGGCTGACGGGGCATGGGCAACCCCGAAGCTCATCGGTGGGCGTTGCCGGCTGCATCGGTGAAAGCCCAACGGCGTGAGCCGTGGGACACACTTCGTGCATCGCGCGAGGCGTGTTTACTTTCCCTTCGACAGCACCAACTCCACCGCCGTGCCTCGCGGAGGCACCCGTTCGGCGAACACCTCGAACATGAGCGCCTCGTTGGCTTGCGAACTCTCGATCGGCAGGTCGAGCATCGCCGTCGGGAAGTTTGAGACGCAGATCATGTCGCCTCCATCGGCCTGGTAATACTCACGTCCATCCGATGGGTCTCGCCAGAACTCACTCCCCGCAAACACCCAGTCGGCCGCGAGCGGCTTTTTCGTGCGAATGTCGCGGACGAGTTCCTGGGCGGAGCGAGTCACGACGCGCCCCTCGTCGTCGTGCCATCGCACCAAGACCATGACGACTGGCCCGGCCGCCGCCACGTAGTCGGGGGCATACGTCACTGGCTTTCCGGGCTCGAGGCCGATCGCCAGCAGTCCGGTGTGGATGAGCTTGGCCGTGGCGTCGGTGGCCACGATGGCCTCGTGCTCCTTCGTGCGTCGCGGGCAGGCAAACACCTCGATCATCCCGCGGTCGAGCGCGATCGCCCCCCCCACCACCACCTCGTTGCGGACGGGATCGACCCAGACGTCCTCCTCAGGGGAGAGCCGTCTGAGGTCGGGGTGGCGATCGATCGCCGTCGTGGCGGCGTCGCCTGCCACGCCCGAGGGCAGGGGAGCCAGGCCGCCGATCGCCACGGCCACGGCCAGAAACGAGGCGACGGACCTACGGAGGGAGGCACGGGGCAGGAGCGACATCGTGAAGATTCCTCGCCGGGAGATGCCGGTTGAGTGGATGGCCCGCATGGCCTCCGATACCATACCGCCACCGCATCCGAATCGCGACACGTGGGTCGCGAGGCCACGGCGGAATCGTCGATCACGCTTGGAGAGTCCATGGTCGCCACCGATGAACGCCGCACCGCGGCGAAGCGATCGAAACGCACGAAGCCGCGCGGCGGCGATACCCCCGATCCGTCGGCCGAGGGCACCGCACGGCCCCGGTCGCCGCATGCGACACGCCGCCCCAAGCCACCACGGGTGACCGCCCGCGAGGCATCGGCCGCCATCGAACGGCTTGCCGACACGTGCGGCACGCTCGACGGACGGGATCGCCTGCGACGGCTTGGCCGGCTCGTCAACAAGGGAAGCCGCAACGCCCAGCGCATGGGCTTCATCGAGACCGCCATTGGCGAGACGCTCGACGAGGCTTCTCGATCATCCGAGGGCGTGCGCTGGGCGGCATGCGAGGCCGCGACCTGGGCCCTTGCGTGGATGGCCCGCACGAAGCGCGCCGGGGGATCGGCCGGTGGTATCTTGGAGCGGCTCGTGGGCGAAGCCCGCACCGCGCAGGCGCTGTTGGCCACGGGCGACACCCATGCGGTGCGATTCCTGCTCGTGGTGGCGTGGCTCTTTCGAGACGTCGAGGCCTGTCGCTGCCTGGAGGAGGGGGCCGCCGCCACCGTGGCCGCCGAAATCGAGCGTCTCGTGTCGGACGACGGCGTGGTGAAGGTGTCGGGTTCGGCGGCGATGGTCGATCGCGTTCTTCGATGGACGGCGATCCGCGACGTGATCGGATCGCGGCGCGGCGGGATCTGGCCGGCGGCGATCGAAACGCGGTGGCGCATGGCCGCCACCACCGCGCTTCGCCTGCTTGGCGCACGGGGCCGCATGCTCGCCGGAGCCGGGCGGATGCCCGATTGCTTCACGGCGCCCCTGCTCGATGCCGTGGCGGACCTGGGTGGCCGTCGTGGCCGCACGGCCCGGGCCCTTCGTGATGGCTTCACGAAGGCAGACGCCGCCCGATTGCTTCCGCGTGATCTCCACGACGCAGCCTCGGGCGTGGCCATCCTCCGCACGGGGTGGGATCGCCGGAGCGTGCGGGTGATGCTCGATTACCGGCATCCCGTGCCGCGGCTCGAGATTGCCGTCGGCGATCGCCTTGTCTTCGACGGGCCGTGGCAGTGGGAGGCGTGGGTCGACGGTCGGGCCTCCGACGCCGAGGCGGCCTGGTCGGTATCGTGCTGGGAATCGGATCGAAAAGCCACCTTCATCGAGATCACGACGCCGCTGACCAACGGGCTATTCATCGAACGCCACCTCGTGGTGCTGCCGCAGGATCGTGTCGTGCTGCTCGGCGACACCATCACGACGCACGACGACACGCCCGCCGGTGCCCTCCGGTATCGGGGTGTCGTGCCGATGGCCGCATCACTCGAATCGCAGGGCGAGGAGGAGACCCGCGAGGTGCGGGGCTTCGACACGGCGGCGCGGTTCCTGGCGCTGCCGCTGGCGCTGCAGGAATGGCGGAGTGGCGGCCGGGGGGATCTCGAGGCGGCCGACGGCGGGCTCGTGCTCTCGCAGGAGGGGGGCGGTCGCCTCCACGCGCCGCTCTGGCTCGACTTCGACGCCTCACGGATCGGGAAGCCGCTCACGTGGCGGCAGCTCACCGTCGCCGACACCAGGGTGATCCTCCCGCCGCATCAGGCCGTGGGGTATCGCGTGCAGGCCGGGCTCGAGCAGTGGGTCGTGTATCGGGCGCTCGACGTGGCCCGCAACCGCACGCTCCTGGGATGCAACGTCGCCTGCGAGTTCTTCCTCGGTCGCATTCGCAAGAGCGGCGAGGTGGCACGGACGCTCGAGATTCAGTGACGGGGCCAGCCGCCGTGGACGACCTGATGCGACGCCGCCTGACGGCCACCATCCAGGACGTGCGTGGTCGCATTGGCGAGGCCTGCCGGCGGGCGGGGCGTTCAGCCGACGACGTTCGGCTCGTTGCGGTGACGAAATATGTGGACGACGCCATGACCCGGCTCGTGGCGGAGTGCGGGTGTGGCGACCTCGCGGAGAGCCGCCCCCAGCGACTCTGGGAGAAGGCTGCGGCACTCGCCGACGTGGCCCCGCCGGTGCGGTGGCATCTCGTGGGCCACCTGCAGCGAAACAAGGTGCGGCGGACGCTCCCGGTGGTGGCGCTCGTGCAGTCGCTCGACAGCATGCGGCTGCTCGAGGCAGTGAACAGCGAAGCCGCCATGCGTGGGCGCGTGTGCGACGTGCTCGTGGAAGTGAACCTCTCCGGGGAGCCGCAGCGGTCGGGGGTGGCCGTGGCTGATCTGCCGCCGCTCGTCGACGCCGCGCGTGTGGCATCGCACGTGCGGCTCCGTGGACTCATGGGCATGGCGACCCACCCCGATGCCGCCGAAGCCGATGCCCGCCGTGATTTCGCACGGCTCCGTGAACTCCGGGATCGCCTCGCTGCCACGGTGGGCCACGACGCCCTTGCGGAGCTCTCGATGGGCATGAGCGGGGATTTCGAGGCGGCCATCGCCGAGGGCTCGACCATGGTTCGGGTCGGCTCGCTGTTGTTCGACGGCGTGGTGTAGCCGGCGACGCGCCTCGGGCTCAGCTCGCCCGGGCCA
>JAFMIU010000087.1 GCA_017853835.1 Pirellulales bacterium
CAGATCGACATGAACGTGAAGCGGCAGATGGAGGAGTGCGACGAGGCGCCGTTCTACGTGCTCGGGCCGCTCGTGACCGACATCGCCCCCGGCTACGACCACATCACCAGCGCCATCGGCGCGGCGCTCGCCGGCTGGAGCGGCGCGGCGATGCTGTGCTACGTCACGCCGAAGGAGCATCTCGGCCTTCCCGATGCCGAGGACGTGAAGCAGGGGGTGATCGCCTACAAGATCGCCGCCCACGCCGCCGACCTCGCCCGCCACCGCAAGAACGCCCGCGTGCGCGACGACGCCTTGTCACGGGCTCGGTTTGCCTTCGACTGGAACGAGCAGTTCCGACTCTCGCTCGATCCCGAAACGGCCCGCCGCTACCACGATGAAACGCTGCCCCAGGAAACCTTCAAGAGCGCCCACTTCTGCAGCATGTGCGGGCCGAAGTATTGCTCGATGAAGATTTCGCAGGAGATCCGCGACATGGCCGCCGGCGAGGCTCAGGCGGCCGGTGCACTGCCGGTGATCGAGGCCAACGCCTGACGCGACCGCCACCAGGCGGCGGGGAACCATGGACCTCTCCATTGAGCGGCGCGAGCACGACGAGGTGGTCGTGCTCGTATGCACGGGCCGCCTCGATGCCGAGACCGGTGAGGAGCTCGTGCGGGCCGTGGCCGACGAGCTGCGTCGTGGCCATCATTCCCTGCGACTCGATCTCGACGCCACGAACTTCATGAGTTCGGCCGGGATCAGCCGGCTGTTCGACACGCAGAAAGCGGCGAAGGCCGTCGGCGGCACCTGCTTCGTGCGGCGGGCGAGCGCCGTCGTGAAGCGGGTGCTCGATCTCACGCGGCTTTCGCCCCTGATCATGGAGGATGCCGCGGGGATGGCTGCCGGGGCGCCCGCCCAGACCGTGGCCCGCGAGGTGGCTCATGATGTGACCGTGGGTGGCGTGCGACTCCTCGCGCTCGAGCGTCCAACGGCCCGGCTCCCGGGGAGCCTCGTCGGGGATCCTGAGGCCGTCGTTTCGGGACGGGTGATCACCGAGGTTCGGCGACGGGTTCCGCGGAGCGGATGTGGTCTGGGGCTCGGCGGCCTCGCCGATGGGCAGGCGTCCGCGAGGCGGGCGGGCGAGCTGGCCATGGTGGCCGGGGCGGTGTTTCATCGTCCGCCGCAGCCGCACGCCGCGGTCGACTACGTCGTGCCCACCGGCGATCTGCTGGCCGACGTCGGCCTGCTCTCGGCGGCCTTCTGGGAGGGAGTTCCTTCCGGACGGGCCGGCTTCGAGCCGGCGGGTGACGAGCCCTTCGTGAGGCTCGACGAACTCATCGAGGCGGTGCTGGCGCAGGCCGACGCCGCCGCGATCGGCCTCGTCGTCGCCGGGGAGGTGCACGGGCTCGTCGGCGCCGAACTGATTCGCCCGCTGGCCGAGGCGCGCGAGGGCGATGCTCCCGTGACGGGCAGCCGTGATGTGGCGACGACATGGCTCAGTTTTTCGCGTGAACCGGTGTTTGCTCGGCACACCGCCGTGATCGCCGGGATCGTGGCGCGGCTGCCGTGCACCGGTCGTGTGGCGGGCTTCGTGCGGCCGGTGCCAGGGCGTGCCTTTGCCAGCCACTGCCATGCCGTCGTGTTTCCCTTTCGTCCGCTGCGGCGAGGGGGCCTCGATCTCGCCGAGACGGTGGGCGATCTCGCGGCGTCGTCGCCGCTGGCGGTGATGCACCTCGTGGCCGATCCGCAGCCGGTGCTCGGCAGCGGACGGTCGGAGCTCGCCCGCGGCACGGTGTGGTTCGCGCCGATCGATCTTGCCGATGGGGAGGCGACGGCATGATCACGCTGCTGGCAACGTGGACGTTCGGGCTGGCTCTCGCCCTCGTGGCGCTTGGCGTGTTTGTGAGCTACCGGTTGTTTTCATTTCCCGACATCACCACCGACGGCTCATTCACGCTTGGCGCCGTGGTCACCGCCGGGCTGATCGTCGCCGGCCATGATCCCGCCGTGGCGATGATGGCGGGGATGGCGGCGGGGGCCGCGGCGGGGGTCACCACGGCCGTCGTCCATGCGTTTCTCGGCGTCGAGCCGCTGCTGGCGGGCATTCTCGTGAGCACGGCGCTCGCCAGTGTGAATCTCGTCGCGCTCGGCCGGAGCAACGTGCCGCTCGGGAAGGCGACGACGCTCTTTAATCAGGTGGACCGTGTTCTGGGGCCGGCGGTGGAGCGATTCGGCGTTGAGCCGACCGTCGCCGGTGAACTCGGGAGGGCGGTGTTCGTGCTCCTGGTCGCGGCGATGGCGGCCGCCCTGCTCTACGCGTTTTTCCGCACCCGGCTCGGCACCGCGATGCGGGCTGGCGGCGACACCCCGACGATGGCCCGGGCGCTCGGCCGAGATACCGGGCTGCTGACGGTTGGCGGGCTTGCCATCTCCAACGCGCTCACCGCGGCGGCCGGCGGGCTGGTGGCCCAATACCAGGGCTTTGCCGATGTTCAGATGGGGATCGGGATGGTGGTGTGGGGCATGGCGAGCGTGTTTCTCGGCAACGCCCTGGTCGGCTCCGCCGGTCTGGGCACCGCGCTGATGGCGGCGGCCGCGGGAAGCGTGACCTTCCGGCTGCTCGTGGCCACGGCCCTCCGCGCCGGACTCGACCCCGACTGGCTCAAGGCGGCCACCGCGGCGGTGGTGCTCGCCGCGCTCGTGGCTCCCCGGATGTTTGGATCCCAACGGGGAAAGACCTGACGTGCTCGATCTCGACCGCGCCACTGTGCAGTTTCACTCTCCGGGCGGTCCCGCCGTGCGGGCCGTGGATGGTGTGTCGCTCCACGTGCCGGCCGGACAGTTTGTGGTGGTGATCGGCACCAACGGCTCGGGGAAGAGCACGCTCCAGGGCGCGATTGCCGGCACGGTGCGACTCTCGTCTGGACGCATCGCCGTGGCCGGGCACGACATCACCAACTGGTCGCAGCACGCCCGCGCCGGTCTTGTCGGACGGGTGTTTCAAGATCCCCGGGCAGGCACCGCCGGATCGCTCAGCGTGCTGGAAAACCTGGCGGTGGCCGCATGTCGTGGGCGGTTTCCCGGGCTTGGGTGGGCCACGAGCCGTCGGCTCCGCGACGAGGCCGCCGCCCGGCTCGGCCGGATCGTGCCCGGCCTCGAGAGCAGGCTCGATCAGCCGATCGGGTCGATGTCGGGAGGACAACGGCAGATCGTCACGCTCCTGATGGCAACCTGGCATCGTCCCGAACTGCTCCTTCTCGACGAGCACACCGCGGCCCTCGATCCCGCGGCTGCCGACCGCGTCGTGAGGGCCACCGCCGAGCTGATTCGGGCGGGTCGTTTGACGGCGCTGATGGTGACCCACTCCCTGGCGCAGGCTGCGTCGCTTGGTGACCGGCTGATCCTCGTGCACCGCGGCCGGATCGAGCTCGACGTCGAAGGTGCCGCGAAACGCCGCCTGACCGCCGACGATCTCGCCGATCGGTTCGATGCTCTCCGCCGCACCGACCAACTCGACGACGCCGCAGCCCGCACGCTGGCCGACCTCTACATCTGATCGTGACGCCCCTGCCATGCCCGACCACACCATCCTCTCCGCCGTTCGTCGCTGGCTGCCGCTCGTGCTCGTGCTCGGCGGGGCGTCGGCCCTGCTGCTCCTCACCGATCGGGCGGGTTCGCAGCGGAGCATGCCGGCGGTGGCGGTGCTCCAGCAGGTGAGCACGCCGGTGCTCGACGATGCGGTTGCCGGCATGATCGACGGCCTTGCCGAGAAGGGCTTTGTGGACGGCACGACCGTGACCATCCGCCGCTACAACGCCGAAGGAGACCTGGCGCAGGCCAACGCGATCGCCCGCGAGATCGTCGGCGGGGGCTTTGACATGGCGCTCACATCGAGCACGCCGTCGCTCCAGGCGCTGGCGACGGCCAACGAGCGGGGGCGGACGGAGGGAAACAGGCTTGCCCATGTGTTCGCCGCGGTGGCTGATCCATTTTCCGCGGGGGTTGGCCTCGACCGCCGTGATCCACTCGTTCATCCCCGGCACCTCGTGGGCTACGGAAGCCTGTCGCCGGTGGATGCCACCTTCCGCCTTCTCCAGGCCATCGCCCCCCAGGTGCGACGGGTGGGGGTGGCCCATAATCCCGCTGAGAGCAACTCACGACGGTTCATGGAGCTGGCCAGGGCGACGTGTGCGAGCCGCCACCTCGAGCTTCTCGAGGCGGCGGTGGAGAACTCGTCAGGCGTCGTGGAAGCGGTTCAGGCCACGATCGGCCGGGGAGCGGAGGTGATCTTCGTGCCAGGCGACACCACCGTGGTGAGTGTGGTCGACTCGGTGGTGGCCACGGCCGCGAAGGCGGGGCTGCCGGTGTTTTCCGTGACGCCCGGCGCGCCCGACCGAGGCACACTGTTCGACATCGGCTACGACTTTCACGAGGTGGGCCTACTCGCGGGCCGCGTGGCCGGCGACATTCTCGCCGGCACGGATCCGGCGACCATCCCGATCGGTGAAACATCGAAGGCGATTCCGCCCCGGCTCACGGTGAACCTCGAAGCCCCCGGCTACGACCGTGCCCTGTGGCGAGTGCCCGAGGCGATCCTCCGACAGGCGAAGGTGGTGATCGACGGCCGCGGGCGGCACGACCAGCCCGACGCCACGCTCGAAGGGCCGTTCAACGAGCCGGACGATCCGTCGTTGAAATGATCGCCGTTCCCTTTCGGGCGAGGTTGTACTGGGTGACGAAGGTGGGATTCGCGGCGAGGGCGGGATCGATCGTCACGGCCGCGTCCAAGTGTTTCAGCGCGGCCTCATGACGGCCCCGTTTCGTCAGCAGCTCTCCGACGTGGCAGTGGACCAACGCCGTTTTGTCGTCGGGGAACACGTCGATCGCACGATCCAGCACCGTGATCGCCCGGTCGGTGTTGCCGGCGTTGTCATACTGCGTGGCAAGGAGCCGATACGGAGGGATCGATTCGGCGGGCTCCATCGCGATCGACCGCTCGAGATGACGGATGGCGCCTGCGGGATCGTCACGCTTCAGGCAGAGCACCGCCAAGGAATACTGCGTCGGGCCTGACGCGGGGTTGAGTGCCAGCGACTGCCCCAGGGACTGCTCGGCCTCGGGATACCGCCGCTGCAGCATGAGGATGTTGCCGAGCGTGTGGTAGGCCTTGTCGTACGGATGCACGGCGACGATCCGCCGCAGGATCGCCTCGAGCGACTCCAGGTCCGTGTCGCCCTTCACGGCGAAGAGCAGCTGGTAGTGCTTGAAGAGCAGCCGCCAGTCGTCGGGGTGCTCGATGATGGCTCGATCGTAGCGGCGCAGGCATTCGTAGGGATCGATGGCGGCTCGTCGCTTGGCCACCGCCGTCGTGAGATTCTGGATCGCGGAGGCATGATCGATCTGGTTCGTGAACGGTGGCTTGCTCACATACTCCTCAGCCATCGTGTTGAGGTCGGTGTATTCGTCGAAGGCCGTGTAGGCCACCCGTTGGGCGATCGCCTCGTCGTCGAGCGTGGCATCGCGGTCGGCGGCCGGCTCGAACAGCGGTTCCACCGCCGCGAGGATCGACCGTGCCAGGAGGCAGTTGCCACGGAACGTGGGGTGAACATGCTCGTAGAAGAGTTCCGCCCCGGGGATGCCGTGTGGGCTTTCGGCGTCGAACGCCGCGACGGCGTCGACGAGACGCGTCCCCTCGTCGCCGAGATCAGAGACGGTGGTTCGGATGATGTCATTGATGCGCGTGTCGGCACGAAATCGCAGCGTGTCGAGATCCATCGCCCGTCGGAAGTGGAGTCGCGCCTGCTCCTCGTCGCCGGTGGCCAGGCACGTTCGACCAAGACGAAACTGCAGGTCGGCGAACGAGTCGTCGATCTCCGCAGCCGTCCGGTAGCGGTCGACCGCCTGCTCGGCCTGCGATGAATCCTCCAAGGCCACCCCTTCATCGTAGGCCGTCTGCCATGCCTGACGCGCGCCGTCGCTCAGGCCCGATCGATGGCGGGAGGCGAAGGGAGGACAGTCGCGGAGGTTGACCGGCACCGTCGAGACGATCACCGATGCCCCGGCGCCGCGGGCGATCCGGCAGATGTCGGTGAGGTTGCGTTTGAAGGCATGGTAGACCGGCTCGAGCGCCGGCGAATCGACCGGCACCTGCTTGTCGAGAAACATCGCCATGCCGCCCCATTGCTTCGCCGACGGTGGCCGCGAGGAGAGCGGTTCCAGCAGGCCCTCCATCACCTGCCCGAGGCGAGAGGTCTTGGCGGCGATGGTGGCTCGGATCAGGGGAAGCGGCAGGGATGACGCCGTGAGCACGGTTCCCGGGCCGTAGGGCCCGACAACCTCGTTGTTGCCCATGAAGACGACGACCAGATCGGGGGCGTAGCGCGAGCAGTCGGCAGCGATCTCGCGCACGACGTGCGAGTTGATGGCGGTCATCGCGGCGTTGAGCACTTCGACGCGGCGATCCGGAAACCGCTCGCCGAGCATCGCTTCGAGCAGTCGTCCGAAGCCGTAGGCCTGATCGGGCGTGCCCCGGGCGGCCGAGCCTCCGAGCACAAAGACCCGAAATGTCTCCGGAGGTTTTCGTGCCTGGAACGTGAGGCTGTCATCGAATCCCCTCGCCATCTGGCGAGGAAAAAACCTCCAGCCAAATCGGGCGTTGGGCGTGCAGAGGAATTGCCCCTCGAAACGCCGCTCGATCAAGGCGGCCGTCGGGTAGCCGACACCGATCAATCGCAGCGACGCCTCGAGACCGCCCAACACCGCAAGCGGTACGAGCGTGGCTGCCGCCAGCCGAAATCCCCACAATTTCGCCGGCGATGGGCGGGAGACTTCACGGGACGAGGCGGGTGGGTGGGTCACGGCATCAGGAATACAGGAAGGGCGCCATGGAGGTCCCGCCGAGCATAACGATCGCCCCAAGGACCACGAGGATCACGACGATCGGCAGGAGCCACCACCAGACGTGCTGACGAAGAAACGTGAAAAACTCGCCCACGAGCGAGCTTCGACCTCCGGCTGGCCGGTCGTTCGGGAGGGAGGAGGATGGTGCGTGGCGCTGTCGCATGACGATCGTGCGTGACGGAAACCGGCGCATAAAAAGGACGGCAAGACCGGGTTGGTCCTGCCGTCCTCGTGCGCATGGACCCGCCAAGGAGAGCCGGCGGGCCAAAGCGATCGGTCTAGGCTTGACGAGGCCGGCGGCGAAGCACTGCCAGCGAACAGCTCAACACGGCAAGGCTGCTGACCATCATGGTCGGCTCAGGCACCACGACGAGATTGAGGCTGCCCGACTGGAAGTAGGCCGACTTGCCGCCGCCAAGGTCGTAGGCGTTGCCCACGCCGAGGTTCTGGATGCCCGTCAGGTCGATCAGGCCGCTGATGAGCGTGTAGGTGCCGTCTGGCGTGCTGCTGCTGACGCCGATGATGTCATCGACGCCAAACGTGCTCGGCGACGCAAACGAGGCCGATCCACTGATCGTCAGCGGGGTCGTCGGGTTGAAGAGCAGCTGGATACCGCTGCCGAGCGTCACGGTGCCGGCAATCGAACCGGTGCCGCCGAGCGTGGTGCCGGCGCCGAGGCTGACGCCGCTCGTGTTGGCGAGCGCACCGGTTACGATCAGCGATCCTCCATTGACGACCGTCGGGCCGTTGTAGGTGTTGCTTCCCGACAGGGTCAGGGTCCCCGCCCCGTTCTTCGTGAGGCCGCCGTCACCGAGCGAACCGAGAAGGTTTTGACTGATCACGGCGTCGAGCGAGTTGGTGTCGATGATCGCACCGCCGGTGAGCACATTGGCGGCTTTCAGACCAGACACGAACGTGTTGGCACCAGTGTGGGTGCTGGCCACCTTCAGCGTGCCGCCGTTGATGTTGAGCGTGCCGGTGCCTGATCCCTTCGTCAGGTAGCCAACCTCCAGGATGCCGCCGGTGAGATTGACGGTACCGGAACCCGTGGCGTTGGCGCCAAGGCGGAAGCCGTCACCTGCAACGTTGTTGCCGATTACCACATGGCCCGATCCCGATACGTTGAGCGTGCCCGTGCCCCCTTCGCCGATGATCATCTTGCGGTTGGTGGCGCCGGTGGTGAAGAGGCCGCCCTGCACGTTGAGCGTGCCCTGTGAACCGCCGAACGAACCGACCACGGGAAAGGAGCCGACCTGGGTGGTGGCGGCGTTCACGGTGCCACTCGACATGGTGAAGTTGCCAACCGAGCCGTTGTTTCGACCGACCACGAACCAGGCTCCCGAGTTGATGACGCCGCCGGTCATCACCGAGGTGCCGATGCCCGAACCGCCCGTCCACACCTCCCAGCCGGTGGTCACCGTGCCACCACTCATGTTGAAGGAAGCTGGGCTGTTCGTGTTTGCTCCCCAATAGTCGGAGCCAACCTGGAACGAGCCTTGGACGTTCACCGATCCGCTGTCGAGGTTGAACGTCGAGGTGCCAGCCTGGCCGTTCGGCGACAGGCGCAGTTCTGTGACGTTCAACGCACCCGAGGTGTTCATGTTGAACACGCCGGTCGAGTTGAAGAGGCCAACCATGAAGTTGCCGTTGTTGTTGTTGTTGTCGGAATCGAAACTCCCGGTGCCCTGGTCACGCCCGGTGTAGGTGCCGGGCGACGAAGTGGTGGTGCCCGTGAGGTTCAGCGTGGCGTTGCCGTTCCAGTCGCCCACGAACGTCCAGTAGTTGATCGTGAAGAGTCCCGAAGCGATGTCGACTCGACCGGTGGACGTGGGGTTTGTGATGGCGATCTTCAGGTCGTTCGGGACGAGCGTGTTGTTGGTGGTGAGCACCGGGAAGTTGGTGAGCGTGTTGACGTCGCCATTGCCCCCCGATGGGTTGGAGTCCCAGTTGGAAAGACTGTTTCAGTCGGTGTTGACGGTGCCCAGCCATTGCGACGCCTGCACCGCTGGCATCGCTACGACAAGCGTTGCGACGACGGCCATCCCCTGCACGGAACGACGGGCACGGCGCAGTGAAGCCAGACCAAAAACGGCGCGGGGCGATGTCGGCATGGAAGCGGTTCCTGACAGAAGAGTGGTGATGAGACGAATCGGCGCACACAAGGGGAAGCCTAGAACCCCCCGGACGGCGGTTTACGATATCGGTGCATCCTGGGGATTCCAAGGCTTCGCGGTGGAGAAATGGCGACGAACCCTTGAGATTCCTTCCGTGCCAAGGGTGGGGGCGGGTGGCCAGGCCACCCGCCCCACGTCAGGCTGGCACGAGGGCGAAGGGCCGGAGCGGGCTGCCGGAACCAGCCTCGATCTTGAGCGGTGCGGCGACGATCAGGGCACCCTGGGGTGGCAACTGGTCGAGGTTTCGAAGGCACTGGAGGCCGTAGCGGTTGGCCCCATGCATCAGCGTGTGGCAGGGGAGGGGAAGTGGCCATGTGTGCGACTGGCCGGCGTCGGTGTTGATCGTTTCGACGGCAAAGCCGAGCACGTCGCGCTCGTGAATCAGCCATTCGACCGCCTCCCGACTGGGGCCCGGGGTGTGGGCCCCATCATCGCGCAGGTTGAGAAACCGGGCCGGGTCGTCGATCCGGTGCGCCCAGTCGGTACGGAAGGCCAGCCAGCCGCGGGCTGGAATCCGACCGTGAATCGCCTCCCACCGTGTGAGGAACGCCACGTCCAGGATCCAATCGTCGCAGAGGGCCACCTCGGCGCTGGCGTCGACCACGGCCGCGGGGGCGATGAAACCACGGCAGTCGAGCGTGTCGACCGTCCCATCGGCGTGATCCTTTCCCGTGATCCAGTGGGCCGGGGCGTCGAAGTGGGTGCCGGTGTGCTCGCTCATGGAGATCGTGTTCCAATACCAGGCGGGGCCGGCGTCGTCATAGCGGGAGATCGTGTCACGGCGAAAGCCTGAGGCCTGGGCAAACTCCGGCGGCAGCACGAGCGAGGGAAACGATTCGGTGAGCGTGTGGGCGAGATCGACGATCCGGATGGCACCCGTCGAGAGGGCTGCCATGAGTTGAGTGAGCGTCGGATGCATGCGGAGTTGCCTTGGCGGAGAGCGTGAAATGGCGATGCCGTGTGTCGTTGCCGCCGGCATCATGGACGGAGCGGCTCGAACTCTGGTAGACCAAACCAGCCCGTTGTGAAAGTCACGACGTCATCCAGGGGAGAGAAGGCCATGCCGACGCGCCGAGCATTCGCCCGTGGCCTGGGCTGCGTGGTCGCCCTGATCATGGTGGCGTGGGGCTGGCGCAACGCATCGGCGGCCGATGCCATGCCAGGCTCGCCCCAAACGCGTCCGAACGTGCTCTGGATATCGGCCGAGGATATTTCCGCCAGCACACTCGGCTGCTACGGCGGGCAGGCCCGCACGCCACGGATCGATGCGCTGGCGGCGGCGGGACTACGGTTCGATGCGGCGTTTTCCGCATCACCGGTCTGTGCCCCGTCGCGGAGCGGGATCATCACCGGTGTGATGCCCACCACCCTTGGAAGCCTACCGATGCGGTGCACGGCGACTCCGCCATCGCACGTGGTCGGGTTTCCGCGGCTCCTGCAGGACGCCGGCTACTTCTGCACCAACAACGCCAAGACCGACTACAACTTCCCCGCGGGATTCGATGCCGGCTGGGATGCCTCGCGGCAGAGGGCTCACTGGCGAGATCGTCCGCACCGCGACCAGCCCTTTTTTGCCGTCTTCAACCTCGCCGTCACCCACGAGAGCGGCCTCTTCACGGAGAAGCTCGCCGCCGCGAGGTCCACGCTCGACGCCCGAGACCGTCGGAGCCCGGACGAGGTGCGGGTGCCTCCCTTCTATCCCGGCACGCCGGTGATCCGCGAGGCCCTGGCAGCCCGCCTCGAACTCGCTGCGGCCCTCGACCGGAGTGTCGGTCGCCTGCTCGATCAACTCGACGCGGATGGTGAGGCCGAGAACACGGTCGTGTTCTTCTGGGGCGATCACGGGGAAGGGATCCCGCACGGCAAACGATCCCTCACGGAGCACGGGCTTCGGGTTCCGCTCATCGTGCGGGTGCCGGAACAGTGGGCGCAAAGGGCGCGACGTCCAGATGGCGGTGCTCCGCAGGGGGTGACCGGCCAGCTCGTGAATCTGATCGACCTGGGGCCGACGGTGTTATCGCTGGCGGGAGTCGCGGCTCCTGCATGGATGGAGGGCCACGCCGCACTCGGCCCACACGCGACCGCCGCCGACGTGGTGGTGGCTGCGCGGGATCGGATGGACTCCTATCCCGGATGGGGGCGGTCGGTGCGTGACGCCCGCTACCGCTACGTTCGCACCTCCATGCCGTGGATCGATGGCGATGATCTGCCGCCGTATGCCGATGACGTGCCAATCACGGGCGAGCTGCGGCGGATGCGAGCCGCCGGGAAGCTCACGGCCGGGGCCGACTGGTTTGCCCGCGCATCGCGACCGGTCGAGGAACTGTATGCGGTTGTCGACGACCCGGACGAGGTCGATGATCGGGCCACCGACCCCGACGAGGCCGCGACCCTCCATCGCTTGCGGGAGCGGCTGTGGGCATGGATGCGTTCGACCCGCGACACGGGCGTCCTGCCCGAGGCATTGCTCCGGCGGGAGGCCGCCGTGGCGGGAAGCGAGTGGGGCGTGTTTCACGGGCACGAGGCGACGGACCAGACCCGCTACGACGCCATCCTGAAGGCGGCGTGGGAGGCGGGCACGCCGTCGCGTCTGGAGGCGCATCGTGACGGCCTCGTCCATCATGAGCCGGCGATCCGTTATTGGTCGGTGTGTGGCACCGGCTGGTCGGCCGTGAACCGCGGCATCGAGGCCGACGCGGCGATCGCCGCCCTGAAGCCACTTCTCGCCGACCCCGAGCCGATCGTGCGGGTGGTCGCGGCGCGGTGGCTCGTGGCGTGCGGCGCGACCGGCGACGGCCTTGCCGCACTCGGAGAACTGATCGAATCCGAGGATGCCGGCGTGAGGCTTGCGGCGCTCGTCGAGGTGGAGCAGCTTGGTTTGGCGGCGCGGCCGCTGTGGGAGCGAGTGGCTGCGATCACGCCGCGATCGGACGAACGCTATGCGTCTGACGTGATCGTTCGCATGCAGGCTCGGCGTGCTGCCGCGGGCACGGCAGACGACGATCGCTGACCGGCAACGCTTCGAGGTTCTTCACCGTTCCCGTCCCATGCACACCGCCATCCCACCCGACGTGCTCGGCTGCCTCGTCGCCGGCTTCGAGAAGGGGGGCACGACCCTCGTGAAGGACCTCGTGCGCCGCGCCGGCCGGTTGCGGGGCAGCTTTGAGGGCGGCCTGCTCCTGGCCGACTCGCCGGCCGAGGGAGTGCCTGAGCCCTACGGCAGCCTGCTCGTGAAGGCATGGGGACTGCCCGAAGGGTTTCTCGACGAGTATCGGACGTGCCGCACGTTCGAGGAGGGCTATCGCCTGCTGCGGGATCGCAGCGACGTCATCACGGAAAAGCATCGGCCGCTGATCGACAAAACACCCCGCTACATGATGCACCTCGAAGCCGTGCTCCGTCGCGCGCCGACGACACCGGTGGTGGTCGTGATCCGCGAGCCGGCGCTCGTCGTGCGGTCATGGCTCGGCCTGGGGCAGCCGCGTGGTGAGGCGGTCGAAGCGGTGCGGAACTCAGCGACCGGACTCGCTGCCGTGGCACGCTCCAGGACCGGCATCGACCGCGTGTATACGGTTCATCTCGACGACCTCATGATCTCCCCGCAGGCCACCCTCGACGCCATGTCGGCCTGGCTCGGCTTCGTACCTCGGCCCCACGACCCGTCGATGCTCGTGGGCACCCGCAACGCCGATGGCGTGCACACCGGCATCGATCCCGAACGAAATGACTCGTCGCGGGTGTTCACCGCCGAGCAGCGGGGAGAGATCGAGGCGGCATTGGCCGACGCCGGGCCCGAGGTGGCCTGGGTGCGGGGTCTCACCACCGGGCCACTGGCCGAGGCGTCGATTCCCTGACCGACGGTGGCGTCGGGATTCTCGCGGCTTATTTCCGCGACCAGCCCGTGCCGTCCGGGCGATCTTCAAGCACCACGCCCGCTTCCGTGAGTTTGTTGCGGACGAGGTCGGCCGTGGCAAAATCCTTCGCCTTTCGGGCGTTGGCCCGGATCTCGATGATCAGGTCCATCAGCTTCGCCACGAGCCCCTCGTCGGCACCGCCCGCCGTCGTCGGCGGGGCGAGAAACACCCCGAGCACGCCGGTGAGTTCCCGAAGGGTGTGCATCATCGCGTCGAGTGTGGCGAGTTCGGCCGTTGGCTTGGACGATTCCAGGCCGTGCTGGTCGATGAACTTGTTCACCACCCGGACAAAGTCGAAAAGCGTCGCGAAGGCGATCGCGGTGTTGAAGTCGTCGTCCATCGCCGCCAGGAACTTCTCCCGCAGCCCCCGCACCTCCTCGCCGGCCGCCGCCACGGCGGCATCGCCGGCCCGGCGATCGCGGCAGGCAAGACCGTAGAACGACGTTCCAGACACCCGTTCGTACCGCGCAAAAAGCCGCTCGAACGCCTCCATGGCCCGGGCGCTTTCCCCGAGCGGCTCCTCGCCGAAGTGGATCGGGCTGCGGTAGTGCGTGGAGAGGAGCAGCACCCGGATCGCCTCGGGACGATGGCGGGCGAGCAGATTCTTGAACGGCTCCGCTCCGGTCGACTTGGAGATCTTCGTGGCGGCCTGGGCCGCCGCATCGTCGGAGCCCGCCTCGCCCCGCGGGCGCCCGCCAACCTTGCCCGCCGCGCCGGCGGCCTGCATCAGGCCGTTGTGCATCCAATAGGTCGCCATCGGGCAGTCGTGGAGCGACTCGCTTTGGGCGATCTCGTTTTCATGGTGGGGGAAGACAAGGTCGAGGCCGCCGCCGTGGATGTCGAAGTGAGGCCCAAGGATCGCCTTGCTCATCGCCGAGCACTCGATGTGCCATCCCGGCCGGCCCGGCCCCCAGGGGCTCTCCCAGGCCGGCTCCCCCGGCTTCGCCTTCTTCCAGAGCGCGAAGTCGGCGGCCGACCGCTTGCGCTCCGCGGTGGAGCCTCCTTCGCCCTGGGTCTGATCGACCGAACGGTTGGTGAGCTTGCCGTAGTCGGCATCGCGGGTGACGTCGAAGTAGACGTCGCCGTCGCTGGCGTAGGCGCAGCCCTTGGCGATGAGCCCCTCGATGAAGGCGATGATCGTGCCGATGTGGTCGGTGGCTTTCGGCATCTCGTCGATGCCCGTCACGCCGAGGGCCGCGAGGTTGTCGAGGTAGTCGGCCGTCATCTCCTCCGCAAGCTTCGCCATCGTCGTGCCGCGCACGGCGCTCTCGGCGATGATCTTGTCGTCGACATCGGTGACATTGACCACCCAGGTCACCTTCCAGCCGGAGTACACGAGGTGCCGCTTGACGGTGTCGAAGATCACCGGGCCGACCATGTGGCCGATGTGGCTCGGCTTGTAGAC
>JAFMIU010000088.1 GCA_017853835.1 Pirellulales bacterium
GGTCGATGTCGTCTTCGCGGTCGGCGGGATACTTGAACCACTCGGTGCTGAAGGAACCGTCACGATTCTGCAGCTTCGTCAGGGCGAAGTTCTGGTAGTCGCGGACGTATTTGTCGGCCCGCAGGTACACGCCGTCGAGTTCGCCGTTGGCCCGCAGCCGGCGTTGGCAGCCGTAGGCCAGGCCGAAGAGCCGGTGCGTGCCGCCGCACGGGGCGCCCCGCACGGGCTGCGCGATCTCCTCCTCGACGAGCCGCGGAAGCGACCACTGTTCGCCGTCACGGCTTGTCCAGGTCGCGTCGGTGGGGAGGTAATGGGCCAGCGCGATCAGGGCGAAGGTGAGTTCCGTCTTCGACTTGCACGACCGCTGCTCCTCCTCGATCAGGTCATTCACCGTGAACGACTTACCCTGCACCACGAGCGGCGAGTTGGCGGCCACCCGGCACTGCGCGAGGATCGCGAGGTATTGGGCCGAATGCCCCTGCACCCCGATTCCCTTGAGAGCCGTGACTCGATCGCCCGCCGCCGCGAGCATCACCTGGCCTCGGCACCGACCTCCCATGTTCGACCAGCCGATCGAACTGACGAGGTCGCCCGAAGGACCTCCCACCCGGATCTGGGTGGGAATGCCAAACGCGATGAAGCCGTGCATCACCTCCCAGGGGGTGTTCTCGGCGGTGTTGAGCGGACGCCGCTGATACGCCGCCAGCGTCTGGGCGATCATGGCCCGCAGCCGCTCGAATCGACGGGTTGCGGGGGGCGGAGCGCCTGTGGCCTGCAGGCGGGTCACCACCAGCGGCGGCGTCTGCCGACGTGCCTTGGGCGACGGAGCCACGACGGTCGTGGCCGGTGGCTTGGGCACGTAGCTGGGATTGGCGGCATCCTCAACCACCTTGGCGGCGGCTCCCGGGAGCTTCGAGCCCATCTTCAGCACGTCGGACACCGTGGGCGAGCCATCGGCCTCGCTCGACGACGTGTTGTTCTCCGAACGCTTCTCGTCTGCGGGCGACGATCGCTCCGAGGCCGAGAGGCGTTTGGCGGCCGCCAGCCGCTCCGCCTCTTCCTGGCTTGGGGGCTGAGGCAGCGCGATGAACGCGGGCGTCGGCTCCTCTTTCTTCATGAAGGAGTCGAGAAACCGCTTCGTGCCGCTCCGATTGCGCGACGGCTGCGCCGCCGGCGAGACGGCACTGAGGCCCATCATCCAGCAGCCGGCAACCAGCACCACCGCCACCAGTCGCTGTGGCGATCGCCACGCAGTCGCCCGTGCGGAAAATGTCGGACACGGCGCCGGGGTCTGGGCGTCTTGATGAGGCATTGCGTGCTGGTCGTCGAAGGATGTCGGGCTGGTGGCGTGTTCGGGGTATCGGCCGGTTCCACCGCCCATCCGTGGCGATGGCACGCCTGCCATGACGGTCACGGCAGACCACGGCGTCACCCCAACCCGCGCAGCTTCACAACCCGCATCCCCTCGCGGCCCTGGCGGCCCGTCGGTCGGTTCCCGCGCGCCGCCTCAGAAGAGCTGGCGAACTCCCTCGGCGATCGTCCATTCCGCGGTCGATCCTTCCGGGTCGGCCGCCCACTCCCGCCACTTGTTCACGTCGTCTCCCAGGTCGCGGCCGCTCACCTGCTTGAGCGCACCAACCGCCCGGTATTGCACGGCAGGGTCGGGATCTTCGAGGGCCTTGGCGAGCACGGGCACCGCGTCTTTGTCGCCGAGATCGCCGAGTTCCCGAAGGGCACGCAGCCTGACGTCAATTTCACGATCCCCCCGGTAGCGAACCGAGAGCAGTTCGACGGCCTCTTCGCCGCCGCGTTTCCGCCAGGCCGAGCACGCCGCCATCCGCACGCGGGGCTCGGGATCCTCGAGGGCTCCGCGACAGATGGCAGCCGCCGCCGGCAGTTCGATGCCCGATGCGAGGTCGACGATGGTGCACCGCACCCTCGGATCGTGCTCGTCGAGCAGTTCCTTCACGAGGCTCTGCGTAAAGTCTTCCTGATCCGCGTGGCTTCCCTGGCTGGCCCGTTTTGCAGCAGCGGTGAGTTCCTCGATCCGCTGGTCGGCCGTGGCGCCATACTTCCGTTCTTCGGCGAGCGTTTCCTTGCTCGTCGTCATCTTCTTCCACGTCTTGCAGCCGGCCAAGGGGAGGCACGCCACGGCCATGCCGAGGCAGACCGCTGCGCACCACGGGTTTCTGCGATTCCTCGCGTTCATCTCAACCTGCCTCCAGGGGGCGGGGGAGCCTAGCGACGAGCCGTGCGGGGGTGAAGGCCAACCCGGCCGCGACTGCCCTTCCCCCGACGCCCACAACCTGCTCGGATTTCCAGACGATGTGCCAGGAGTCGCGATGGTGTCTCGCTCGACCTCCCCAATCCTCCTTGCCTGCCTCGCCGTCGCCCTCGGCGTCGCAGCCCCGCCGGCGGCAGCGATGCCGCCGCAGGCACGCCGTGAACGAATCGACGTTCGTGACTCATCGGGCTCGCGCCTCCTCGAGGCTTTCATCCTCGTGGAAGCCGTCGACGGCGGCCTGCTCGTCGAGCACGACGACCAGCGTTACGAGCTGCTCCCGCCCGAATCGATCGTGACCCGGCAGCCGATCGACACCACCGACGCCGACACCACGCCCAAGACCCTCGCCAGCCGGATCGTGGCCGATCTCCCGCCCGGCTTCGACGTGTTGACCACGAAGCACTACGTCATCTGCTTCACCACCTCGCGCGACTACGCGAAATGGTGCGCCGGCATCTTCGAGCGGCTCCACGGTGCGTTCATCAACTATTGGTCGCGGGCCGGGCTCGAGGTGGCCAATCCCGACAAGCCGATGGTGGTGGTGATCTTCGCCGACCGGAGCGACTACGAGACCTACGCCACACACGATCTCGGTGCGGCGGCCGATCGCGTGGTCGGCTACTACAACCTCCTCTCCAACCGGATCACCACCTTCGACCTCACCGGTACCGACCTGCTTCCGCGTCCCAACGGCCGGCCGTCGGGCGGAGTCGGCCTCGACATCCTGTCGAGCCCCGCAGCCGCCGGCCTCATCGCCACGCTCGTGCACGAGGCAACGCACCAGATGGCGTTCAACGGCGGCCTGCACCAGCGGCTCGCGCCGGTGCCACTGTGGGTGAGCGAAGGCATCGCCACTTCGTTCGAAACCCCCGACGTCGGCAGCGCCACCGGCTGGCGCGGGATCGGGGCGATCAACCGTGCCCGGCTCGATCACTTCCTGAAGCATCATCGCCAGGGTGACCTCGAGGCGATCGTGGTGTCCGACGACCGGTTCCGCGCCGCCGAAGGACCCCTCGACGCCTACGCAGCCGCCTGGGCCCTGACCCGCTACTGCACCGATGCGCGACGGCAGCAGTTTCTCGACTACCTCCGACTTCAGGCGGCCAAACCGCCGCTCGCCGACGATGACCGCGACATCCGTCTGCACGACTTCGAGCAGGCCTTTCACTGCGTGCCCGGCGACATGGAAGACAAGGTGGTCGAGGCGATGGCACGACTCGCCTCGCGGCCCCGCTGAAAACCCGGTGCGTGGTACATTGCCCCTCACGATCATGACGGCCCATCCCTTGTCGCGGAGAACTTCCATGACGGCCCACGCCTCGTCGCCTCGCCTCAACCGTCGTTCGCTTCTTCAGGGCACCGCCGTGGCGGCCGGCACGCTCGCGATCCCACGGGCGGTGCACGCCGTCGGCAGCCATCACCTTCGGATCGGCCTCGTGGGCTGCGGAGGCCGAGGCGTCGGCGCGGCGCTCGATGCCGTTGCGGCCGATCGAAGCGTCGTGATCGTCGCGCTCGGAGATCGCTTTCCCGATCAGGTCGCGGCGGCGGCAGGCCACCTGGCGAGGGTCGCAGGGCCACGCTTCGCCCCAACGGCGCTTCACCACGGCGCCGACGCCGCCCATCGTGTGATGGCGACCGAGCTCGACGCCGTGATCCTCGCCACCCCTCCCCGCTTCCATCCAGCCGGCGTCACCGCAGCGGTCGCGGCAGGTCGGCATGTGTTCTGCGAACTTCCCGTGGCGGCCGACGCGGCGGGGGTGGCGGAGGTGTCGGCTGCCGCCGACGCCGCCCGTCACGTGGGGCTCGTCGTCGCGTGCGGTCTCCATGCCCGGCACCACGTTCCCCTGCAGGCGATGGTCGCCGACGTTGCCTCGGGCGCGATTGGTACTCCGCGGCAGGCCACCGTCGTGCACCACCTCGGGCTGCCATGGCGTCGACCGTCGGCATCCGACTGGTCGGCTGCCGACGTCCGGCTTCGCAACTGGAACACCGACGACTGGCTCTCCGGTGGACTGTTCGTGTGCGACCAGGTGCACGCGATCGACCGCGCGGTCTGGGCGATGGGTGATCTGCCCCCGGTGTCGGCGACCATCGTGCCGACGCCCGAGCCCCTCCCCTCCACCCCGCGGCCGGGCGTCAGCATGCTGATCCGCTACACGTTTGCCGATGGCACGACGCTCGATGCCGGCCTCATGCGACGCGAGACGATCGAGACACAGGTCATCGAAACCGTGCGAGGCTCGCGAGGCTCCGTCGACCTGCGACACAGCCTGATGGCGGGCACCGGCCCCGCGCCGCACGCCCTCGGCATGCGGCGGTTCGTGGAGGCGATCCACGGCGGATCGGTCAACGATCTCGGCCATGTCGAGGCGGCGTGCCAGAGCACCCTGGTGGCCCTGATGGGGCGGCTTGCCGCCGAACGCGGGGGACGCGTGGCCTGGAACGACCTCGCGCCCGCCACGGCCGCGGCACCGGCACGACCGCTACAATCGCGCCGGGTGTGATGCGCCCGAAGCAGGCGGGTCGATGAGACGGCGGGGACTGCCGGATCGCCCCGCACCGACGCCTGCTGCGCAGCAGGCTTGGAGCGACCGGCTGCGGGATGCAGCGAGGAACACGCACGATGGCGACCACGAATCCGACCGTCTACCGGATGACCATCGCGCTGATCGTGTTCGTGCTCCTGACGTTCATCCTGACGATCACCACCTACCTGTTCTTCAGGCAGAAAACCGACCAGCAGGCCCTGGCGAAGGCGGCGGAGCAGTCGGCCTCGGAGAAGGGCGGGCAGCTGCTGGCGGCCCAGCAGGAGAATCAAACACTCCGCGAACTGATCGGTGCGGCCGAAGGGGCGAAGATCGACGACATCCAAGCTGATCTCAATGGTCTGTTCACCACCGACTTCGCCGGGTTCAACGAGGAGCCCAAGTCGTATGGCCGCCTCGTGGCCTGGCTGCGAGGAGAGTTCAAGCGGCTCAACGCCGACATCCGGTCTTCCTCCGAGGCGGTCAAGAAGGAGCAGGAAAAAGCCAACAACGCCCAGGCCGAAGCGACCAAGCGAACGAACGACGCCAACACGCAAAAGCAGGAGGCCATCGCCACCCGCGATCAGCAGAAGGCTGACTTCGACAAGAAGCGCGCGGATCACGAGGAGCAGCAGAAACAACTCCTTGCCGCTCGCAAGGAGGCCGAGGAAAAAGCCTCCCGCCTCCAGCGGCTCATCGGCACGATCACCGACGGCGGACAGTATCTGAGCGCCGGCCGTCAAAAGGACTACCGAGCCAAGGAGGCCGAAGAGCAGCTCGAGCTGATCTATGCGGAAATCAAATCGCTCACCGCCGACCTCAAGAGCCGCAACGAACTGCTCGCCAAACTTCGCGTCGCCGATCCGGAACTCCAGGCCGAGGTACTTGCCGCCACGCCCAAGTTCGACCGCATCGACGGGTTCGACGGCCGCATCCTTTCCGTGGATGAGCGGGAACGGACCGTGCTGGTGAGCTGCAACACGACCCGGGGCGTGCGGCCCGGCATGATCCTGCATGTCTTCGCCCCCGACGACGCCCGTCCGCAAATCGGTGAGCGAAAGGCCGTGGTCGAGGTGACGTCGATCGAAGGGCCGGCACTGTTGCGGGCGCGGATCCGCCGCGACTCGACCCACACGCCGATCCTGACAGGGGATGGCGTCGCCACCAGTCTCTGGGATGCCGCAACCTCACCCGAAGTGGTGATCGTCGGCTACGCCGATCTCGACGGCTCCGGCGACAACGACCTGAAGCACCTCGAGGATCTCGTGAAAAAAGCGGGGGGCCGCATCGCCCAGGAAGTCACTCCCACCACGACGCTGGTGGTGGACTGCGGCACGCCGCCGGCTGACAAGACGGGCGAGGCCATCGCCCAGGAGTCGAAGCGAATGTCGCGGTCGCTCGCCACGGCCAAGCAGTATGGCGTGCGGGTGATGGGCCTCGACGCCCTCCTCGACGCCGTCGGCCTGTCACGGGCCGACATCCGAACCGACCGTCTCCCCGCGATGACGCGGTGAGCAGCCCCACGCGTCGCGAGTTCGTGGCATAATCCCGGTCCACGCCCTGCCGCCCGGCAGCGGCGCCCTTCCGGAGATGCTGCCGTGCTCGCTTCGCTTCGCCCGTGGTTCGTGTCAGGGGTTCGTGTGGTGGCGGGCCTCGGCCTGCTCGCCGCGGCGGCCACCGCACCCGCCCTCGCCGCCGACGACTCTGCCGGCGTGCCGATCTTCAACGGCACATCGCTCGATGGCTGGGAGGGCAAGGCGGCGTTTTGGCGGGTCGAGGACGGTGCCATCGTCGGCCAGACGACGAAGGAAAACCCCACCAAGGGCAACACCTTCCTCATCTGGAAGCAGGGCCTCGTGGATGACTTCGAACTCACGCTCTCCTACCGGCTCACCGGCGGCAACAGCGGCATCCAGTATCGCAGCCGAGACACGGGCGACTTCGTCGTGGCTGGCTATCAGGCCGACTTCGAGTCTGGCAAGAAATACTCCGGAATCCTGTACGACGAAAAGGGACGCGGCATCCTCGCGGAACGAGGCCAGCGCATCACGATCACGGCCGACGGCACGAAACTCTCCGGAGAGCCGATCGGCGCATCGGCGGCGCTCCAGGACGTGATCAAGCAGGGCGACTGGAACGAGTATCGGATCGTGGCGAAGGGCTGGCGATTCCAGCATTTCATCAATGGTCAGCTGATGTCGGAGACGCTCGACGAGCAGGCCGACGCCCGCGAGGCGCAGGGCATCCTCGCGCTCCAGGTGCACGCGGGCCCCCCGATGAAGGTGGAGTTCAAGGACATCCGCCTCAAACGGCTGAGGCTGGAAGATGGCCGCAAAAAGCTGGTGCTCGTGGCCGGCCGGGCGAGCCATGGCCCGGGTGAGCACGAGCACCGCGCCGGCTCGATGCTCGTGAAGCAGTGTCTCGACCGGGCGTTTCCCCAGCTCGTGACCGAGCTCTTCACCGACGGCTGGCCCTCCGACCCCACGGCGTTCGACAATGCCGATGCGATCTTCTTCTTCGCCGACGGCGGCAATGGACACCCCGTGCTCCAGAGGAACCACCTCGCCCAGATCGATGCCCTGGCAAAGCGGGGCGTGGGCATCGCCTGCCTCCACTACGCCGTGGAGGTGCCGAAGGAAAAGGGAGGGCCGGAGTTTCTGTCATGGCTCGGCGGCTATTTCGAGCCAAACTGGTCGGTGAACCCGCACTGGACGCTCGCGAAGCCCGAGCTCGCCGCCGGCCATCCGATCGTTCGGGGTGTGAAGCCGTTCACCACCGACGACGAGTGGTACTTTCACATGCGGTTTCGCGACCCTCCGGAAGGGCTCACGATGATCCTCACCGCCGTGCCACCCGATGCCGCCCGCGAGCGGCCCGATGGCCCGCACAGCAACAACCCGACGGTGCGATCGGGCAAAGGGGATCGTGAGGCCCTCGCCTGGGCCTATGAACGTCCGGACGGTGGCCGGGGCTTCGGCTGCACCGGCGCCCACTTCCATCGCAACTGGGCCAACGACGACTTCCGCACCATGATGCTCAATGCCCTGGCCTGGACCGCCGGACTCGACGTGCCTGAACAGGGCGTGCCCTCCACGATCACCGCCGAGGACATGGCCGCCAACCTCGACGACAAGCCCCCCAAGAAGTGAACCCCAAGGAGATGATGCATGCCCACGATCACCGTTGAAGGAAAAGGCTCGTTTGACGTACCGGCTGGAAAGAGACTCGTGAACGCGCTGGTGGAGGAGTGCGGCACCGATCAACTCCACGCCTGCGGTGGCGTGGCGAGGTGCACGACCTGCCGCGTCGAGTTCGTGGCCGGCGAACCAGCCCGCATGACCCAGGCCGAAAAGGACGTGCTCGCAGCCAAGGGCGTGACCACGCCCGGCGTTCGGCTCTCCTGCCAGATCACCTGCGAGGCCGACATGACGGTGCGGCTTGTCAGCCGGTTCGAGGGTTCCGGCCGGAAGGACGCCGGCACGCCGTGTGGCGCGTCGATCGAACCGCCGCCACAGTGGGTGTGAGCGGCGGCATGCGTCAACGAGGGGCGATGATCCCCTCGACGATCGAGGCGATGTCGGTCGTCGCGAGGGTGGCGGCATCGGTGATGTCGTGACGCGATGCAATGAAGACGGTTTCATGTGGGGTGGTCGGATCGACGGCCCCGTGGGACCCCTTCACGAGCGTTGGGTCGAGTGGAATCGCGATCCTCGGCAACGCGGTGCGATCGAGGTGGAGTTCGAGCGGGTCGTACCCAGGCTTGCGGTGGATGTCGATCGTGCGGGCGAAGGCGGGAGCCTTGGCATCGTCGAGCCAGTAGAAATACGTCTGCCACGAATCGAGCGCGCTCTCGATCACCACGTCGCCGCAACGGTCGCGCGAGCGGGATTCGCCCGCCGTTCGCAGCCCTGCGGCTACGAGTTCCTCTCCCTCGAGCACCCGCCCCACTCCCGCCCTGCCCCGAAACAGCCCGGCCACCATGGCGGCGTCGGCAGGGTCGCTCAGGTAGACGTGCCCGAGTTGGTGGTCGGCGAGCGTCCACGCACGGCTTCCGGCGAGGTCGAGGATCTCGCCCTCGGCCGTCTCGCGCACGGCAAGCATGCCGGCTTCCCGAAGCACGCGGTTGGGATGGAGCGCATGCGACACGGGTCGAATCCGGTATTCACCGGCGACCATCACGACGAGGCGATCGCGGCCCACGAGCCGGCCGTAGTCGTCGAGGAGCGTTCCGATTTCCGCATCGAGTTCGCCACAGGCCGCGAGGGCCGCGGGGCTGTCGGGGCCGGTGCGCTGGGCGGCGTAGTCGAGGTGCGGAAGATAGACGACGGCCACGTGCGGTGGTGCCGGTCGCGATGCCTCGACGAAGCTGCGGGCAATCCATCGCGACGACGCGATGCCGGCAACCGGCCCCCAGAACGCGTGAAGGGGAAACTCGCCGAGCGTGTCACGAAGCGTGGCGTAGAGCGGCTCGGGGTTGGTGTGGCACCACATCGTCTCGGTGCCGTCGGGATTGTGCCGGGGAGCCGGCAGGCAGACGAGGTCGGCGGTGGCATGCTTCGACTGGAGAAGAAACCAGGCCGCCGTCTTCAGGTCGGGCCGCAGCGTCTTGACGCGGTCCCAGAGCCGCGGTGCCCGGTGGACCGAATCGGGGCTGATCCACATCTCGAGGTGGTTCGTGCCCCGATCAAACACACCGTTGGCGACGATCCCGTGCCGAGCCGGCGACGCGCCGGTGGACAGCGACGCCTGCACGGGGCACGTCACCGCGGGAAACCCGGGGGCGAGCGGCACGCACCGGCCTGAGGCCGCGAGGCCGGCGAGCACCGGCATCCGCGCCAGATCTTCGCCCCGCAGGCCAGGAATCGAGATGAGCAGGAGATGCGGTGAGGCGGTGGATGTCATGGCGAAGGCGGAATCATCGGGTGAAGGAAGGCGGCCGAGCCGCGGGCGGTTTCCAGCCAGCGGTGCGACTGTCGTGGCAGTTCGACGTGGAGCGGGCCACGATAGCCGGTGGCGGCGAGGGCGGCCATCGCCGCCACGAAGTCGACATCGCCATGACCGAGCGGGAGGTGTTCGTGGCGGCAGGCAAGCATGTCGTCGACATGCACGTTCGCCACGAGTCCGCGCCACGGCCGAAGGTGCTCGGCATACGGCCACTCCCCCAGGCACTCCATGTGGCCGACATCCACGGTGAGCCGAAGTCCCTCTGGACGTCCGAGCCGGTCGAAGAGCCGTGCCGCCCGCGCCATCGTGTCGATGACCATGCCCGGTTCCGGCTCGAAGGCCACGATCACCCCGGCGCGCGACGCATGCTCGAGGATCGAGCCCATGCCCTCGGCGAGCCGATCCCACAGCGTCGCCTCCGGCGACTGGTCGCGCCCCACGCCCGACCAGAGCGACACGCACCCGGCCCCGAGCGCCGACGCCACGTCGATCGCCCGCCGGGTGAACTCGATCCGACGGGCCCGCGCCGCGGGATCAGATGACACGAGCGTGGGCTCGTGCTTCACGGAGGCGTCGAGGAGATGCCGGGCACCGGTCTCCACCACGCACGCCATGCCCGCCGAATCCAGCGACCGCCGCCAACGATCGACACGACCCATGCACTCGGCCGAGAAGGGGTCGATCGTGTGGTGATCGAGCGTGATGGCGAGCGACGCATAGCCCATGTCGCGAAGCATCGGCACCGCGTCGAGCGGATCGATGTCGCCGATCGAGTTGGTGCTGTAGCCGAGCTGCATGGCATGTCACGTGGGGGGAACGAGTCGCTTGCCGACGAGGAAGCCGATCATGAGGGAAATGACCACCATGGCCCATCGCTCTCCGCACGCCGCCAGCACGAGGACGGCGTCGAGCGTGATGATCCCCATGATCGCATTCCCCACGGCCCCCCGCACCGCGGCTGCCGCAAGGCTTTCGATCGCCTGCCCTGCCCGGATCAGGATCGTCACTGCCATGATGCCCCAGCAGGCGAGCCACGACGCCGCCGGCAGCGTGGCGACATGCGTCACGCCCGACTGCATCGGCAGCCACACGAACCCTGCCGCCACGATCAGCCCCACGGCCATCGTCACGGCGCCCGCCACGAGGGTCCCGCGCCGGCTTCGTCCCGCTTCGTCCCGGGCAAAGAGCGTGATGCCCGCCACGTAGACTCCCATCCCCGCCGGAATCATCCAGGCCGACGTCGCGACGGCCCCTCCCGCCGCCGTCATCCCCAGAAGCCAGTTGAGACCGCGACAGGCCCCCATCACCGCCGGCCCGGCAACCGTCGCCTTCGCGTGACGGTCGTAGATCCAGATCGACGCAGTGAGCGCCGCCCCGGCGAGGGCCGGCCAGGGCGTGGCGGCCGCCCAGGCCGCGGCACACGCCGCCACGGCCCCGATCGCCATCAATCCGTTGCCCACGCGGGCGGCCAGTGCGACCGTGATCGTGCCGCTCGGCAGCGGACGCTCCGGCCGCTCCACCCGATCGAGTTCCACGTCGCAGACATCGTTGAGCACCATACCGGCGGCATAGAACGCGAGCGATGCCGCCACGGCGCACCAGCAGGCCACAGGGGGCCAGTCGAGCGATCGCATGCCGGTGACGACGAGAAAACCGGCAAGTGAATCGGCTGCCGCGGTGGCGAGGTTTGGCAGCCGCACCAGCCTCAGCCACGCGAGCATCTCAGGAGATCTCCACGCCCGCGGATCGGGCGACCGCCAGCAGGTGGGCGCGGGCGGCCCTGGCCGCCTCGTCGGGCCGTTCGCGGTAGGGATAGAGTTCCACGGTGACCCAGATGTCGGGGGTGTGGTCGGCGATCGCCCGGAGCGTCGCCGCAAAGTCGATCGCCCCCTCGCCGGGCACGAGGTGATGGTGCACCCGTGTCGCCGCGATGTCTTCCACGTGATAGTGCCGCGTGTGGTCCTTCATCCGCGGAATCCATTCGGCAGGATCCTCGCCCACGCAGTAGGCGTGCCCCACGTCGAAGTTGAGGCCGAGCGACGGATGGTTCACCCGCTCGGCAAACTCGAGATACTGCCCGAACGTTTCGATGAGCAGGCCCGGCTCCGGCTCGATGAGGAGGGTCACGCCGCACTCCGCCGCCACGTCGAGCGCCGGCATGATCTCGTCGTAAAAGATGTCGGCCGCCTCGGCGCGGGTCTGCCCCGGCTGAAGCTCACCGCCGGGCTCGGTCGAGATGTGCGCCGCGCCGAGGTCGGCGGCGAGCCGGAGCGCCCGCTTGGTGTGCTCGCGGCGGATGGCGCGGTAGTGGGGATCGGGGTCGGTCCAGCCGGGATGCCAGTAGGGCTGCCGCGGATCGGCGATGGCGTTCATCATGAACGCGTTGATGTTCGACACGGCCAGGCCGCTGCCGCGAATCGCCCCGCGAATCGCCTCCTTCTGCACCTCGAGCAGGCCCGCAGGCCAGGCGTGGGGAACATCGGCGAGAAGCTCGATGCCGGCATAGCCGAAGCCGGCGATCCGCTCGATCGCCTGTTCCACGGGCACGTCGAGATAGGCGTTGGAGCTGAAGGCGAGGCGAAGCGGCATGGGGGGTTCCGGGAAGGAGGAGCCGCGATGATAGCCTCAACTGGAGGCGCTTCGATAGCGGGCCAGCGCCCGCAGGAACACGAACCGCGAGACGACAAGCGAGGCGATGGCTGCGATCACGGCCGCGACGACACCCCCCCACGCGGCGCCCGTGAAGGGCTGCGCGATCACCCTCGCCGGCACGTTCACCACCAGCAGGATCGGGATCACGAACGTGCAGAGCATCCGCAACGGGCCGCCCCACGGCCCTGCGTAGATCTCCGCGGGATACCGGGAGAAGTTCGTGAGATAGAACCAGAAGTCGTAGAGGCTCTGATTGCGGCCCATGTGGATGGTGGCGGCGGCGAGCATGATCACCATGCCATAGAGGATCGCGATCCCGCAGAGCACCACGAGCGGATAGACCAGCCAGGCGACCGGCGGCGGCGTGTGGTCCATCCGAGCGACGGCCCATGCCAACAGCCCGAGCCCCACGCACCCGTTCGCCAGCGACGAGAAATCGACACGGTGGAGCGACAGCAGAAACTGCGCGTCGAGCGGCTGCACGAGCACGGCGTCGAGGCCGCCCGTGCGCACCATCTCGGTGAGCTCTTCGGCGCTCGGCATGAAAAACGCCTGCACGACCGAGTTGATGATCAGCCCGGTGGCCACGAAGGCAAAAAACGGCTCCTTCGACCAGCCGGTCCCCTTGCCGATCTCGGGGGTGTAGGTGAACACAAGCAGGTAGAACGCGAGATTCATCGACATCCAGCCGAGGCTGGTGACGCATTCGAGGATGAAGTTTGCCCGAAACGTCATGTCGCGAACGAGACAGGCCCGCGCGAAGGTGAGAAAGATCGCCAGGTAGCGGGTCATCTCAGCCTCCAAACGCGCTGTAGCGTCGCGTGCCCCGCCACCAGGCGATGCGACAGGCCACCGCCATCACCACCACCCATCCGGCCTCGATCGCGAGCGCCGCCACCAGGTCCCGTCCCTGCACCTTGCCGAGCCAGACCGCCGACGAAAAGTAGGCGGTGTATTCGAAGGGGAGCCAGTGAACGACGTCGGCAAGGCTCACCCCCGCCACGCCCGTGGGCACCGTCCTGAGGAGGTCGATCGGAAACATGTGCCCCGACAGGAGATACTGCACGAGCATGTAGCCGAACACGATGCTCGACACCTCCATGAACCAGAATCCGAGCATGCCGAGCGCGGCCTCCATGAAGAAGCCGAGGAGAAACGACAGCACGAGCGAGAGCAGGAAGGCGGCGATCGTGACGGCGTCGGGCGGCGGCGGGAAATACCCGCGGCAGAGAAAGAACACGAGGGCGAAGGGAATCGCCGCCACGGCGTAATAGACGAGCTTGTGCGCGACGCGGGCGGCGAGGAGAAATCCGACGTAGTCGACCGGCTGAATCAGAAACTTCTTCACCGAGCCGTCGCGAACGCTCCGGGCGATGCCGGTGGCGAGCCCGGGCATGCTGGAAAAGGCCCGGGTGAGCATCGTGAGCAGGTAGTAGGCGACGATGTCGTTTCGCGAGTAGCCGGCGATGTCGCTGCGGCTGGTGGCGGCGAAGACGGCGGTCCAGAGAAACACCTGCGTCACGATCGGCAGAAAACGCATCAGCGTGCCGAGGGCGAAGTCGCCGCGATAGACGAGCCGTTCCTCGAGGCAGATGCGGAGCATCGTCCACCAGGTGCGCAGTCCCTGGAACGGCTTCGCCGGCATGGCCGCGGCGTCGCTCATGACGAGGCCCCCGCCGCCGCCTGACGGCTGTCGGCCCGGAAGAGTTCGGCCACGATTTCCTCGAGCGGCACGTCCTCCACGGACACGTCTCGCACGCCTTCCGAGCCGAGGATGACGGGCAGAGCATCGGCGATCCGGCTGCGGTCGATCCGCAGGATCACCTGAGGCCCTCGGAAGTCGCATGGAAAACCAAACCGTTCGATCCGCTCCCGGTCGGGTGCCTCGTCGAAGTCGAGGGTGACGATCTTGTGGGAGGTGAAGCGGTCGACGATCTCGGCGAGCGAGCCGTCGTAGAG
>JAFMIU010000170.1 GCA_017853835.1 Pirellulales bacterium
CTAGGGTATCTGCTCGATTGATTCTCAGCAACTACTAGGGCTCCAGCGGGCTGGCCTACGGAGCCCCCTCGCATACACCCAAGGAACAATCCTGCCAGCCACTTTCGACGAGAAGCGGCGGATAACGCGGGTCTGGGAGTCCGGGATAGTGCTAATCACACCCGTCCCGTCACCCCCGCCATCCGCCCGAACCTGCGATCTAGTGTCAGCCTCTCGGCGGCAACCAGCCCCTCGATCCGATTGGCCAGTTCCGGATCATTGCCGGCCCACATGCGGATCGCGTCCTTCAGCTGCATCACCGCTTTCTTAACCTTGTACGCACTTTCCATCCCAGGGCTCCCCACTAGGTCCTTCGTATCGCCGCCACCTTCAAGCCTGTGATCCAACACGCGGACCACAGCATCTCCGAACCTCATCCGTAGGAAGTGGCGGAACTCATCGACGATATCCGCGTCTGCCCGGGGTGCCGCGGCAACGTCATCCGGTAGATCCGCCAACCGTCTCCGTCTCTTTGCAGCACGGCTCTGAAGGCTGCTGATTGCATTCCGCACGGCCACTTTGAACCGTGCGACCAGGCTCTGCCCCGTCCAACCCCTGAAGAAGCTCCCCAGCAGGAGCTTGCTGCACAGGTCGGAGACGAGCGGATCTCTCTCGCTTTCGTGAAACCCGGCTCGTCTCAATGCGCTATCAAGGTAGCCAGGGACGTCCAGCCGCCCGAAGTCCTCGAGGTGCTGGAGAAGCGCTGGGTCCGTTGTCTTCTCACGCAGCCGGGCCACCTCGCGGTCAAACAGATCCTGGATTCCTCGCTTGGGAAAGAGCTCCGTTATCTCCCTCAACAGGAGGCTGGTGGGCATCCGTAGCCAGACGAATTCGTGGAAGGTCTTCATGGAGATATGTAGTCGCGGGCGTCCTTTTTTGATCGGCCTCCTACACGGTCAACGAGGTCTGACTTGGGGCAGGAAGACGACCAACAGAGAAGGCCGCAGACGCCTTCGTATCTCCCCGTAGACCGCCTCCTCGAACCCAACCACGGAGCATCCCGATGAAGGAGATCAACGATGTCGCACCAAGCTCTCTTTCCCATGTCGCCTGCGAAAGCAACCGCGGCGTCATCGAGCAGTGCCGTGTCGCCATCGACGCGGCCTTTGAAGACGACCGGCGGCTCGACGACATCTTGCTCACTGGGCCGCCGGGAGTAGGTAAATCGAGTTTGAGTTATGTGCTCTCGCAGGAAATGGCGGTGCCATTCCACGAGGTTCTCGGCCAGAACCTGAGGACTCCTGCGGATCTCAACAACCTCCTCCTGTCGTGCGAGTCCAAGGCGATCTGCCTAATTGATGAGATCCACGAGGCACCACAGGCAATTCAAACGGCCCTGTATATGGCCCTCGACAAGCGGCAGATCATGGTGCGGGGCGGATCCAGCATTCAGGCTCTTCCCATCGCCGACTTCACGTTGGTGGCTGCGACCACAGAGCCGTATCAAATTCTCGAGCCGCTTCGACAACGTGCCAAGCTACATCTTGAGCTGTCCTTCCTGAGCGAGAAGGATCTCATCCTTGTGGTCGAGCGTCGTTGCCGCGGCCTGTCGTGGGACATCGAGCCACAGGTGCTTCCGGAGATCGCCAGAAGGGCGAGGGGCGTCCCCAGGCTGGCCCTCAGGCTCACAGCATCAGCGAGACGAGTCGCACGTGCCGACGGCAGGACGCTCATCACCGTTGCTGACCTCCAGAGGGCATGCCATCTGGAGCAACTGGACACCCTCGGCCTTGGGCCGCTCGAGCAGAAGTACATGCGGCTTCTGATGGATGGCCCACGACGCGTGAATGTTCTCGCTTCAGCGCTGGGAGTGCCCGCAAAGACCCTCACGAGCGTCACGGAACCCTTCCTGATTCGTGCGGGTCTCGTGGACAAGGACGACGCTTCTCGTCGCGTTCTCACCCCTGAAGGTCACCGCCATTTGCTCGGGAATGGCGACGAAATCGTGCCGCCACCGCCTTCGGACGGCACTTGAGTGGTCTTCCTTCGTGCCACGACCCGTACCTCATCCGAGCGAAAGGCAGCACGAACCCATGTCGAAACCGTCCCAGAATCGTTTCGTCACGGTGACGGAACTCTGTGCCCTGATAGGGCTCTCGAAGAATCGCTTTTACGCCCTGCAAAAGGCTGGGATTTTTCCCGCTCCTTTGCGGAATCCAAGCAATAACCGTCCCGTTTTTGATTCCGCACTGGTCGAGCAGTGTCTCGGAATCGTGCGGAATCGGATCGGTGCGAACGGGGCGCCGTACGTCCCCAATCGCAAACGGGCGGCGACCACGCCAGAGTCCAGCAAGAAGCCCTCCGGACGACACCAGGGGCTGATTGAGGCGCTGGCGTCACTGGGACTGACGGCGACGGCAGCCCAAGTGGAAGAGGCACTAGGAAGACTGCCCGAGGGCGGGGCGGGATTGGAGGAACCCGAGGTCATCCGCCGGGTCTTCCTCGAACTACGGAGGAAGGGCTGAGAAGCCGTGCTTTCAGCATTTCCAACCTTGGAAATGCTGAAGGCCAGACGCTGACGAGGATCCCCGTCAGGCCCGAAACGGGAAGGCGAATCCCGAGATTCTCCCGCCATACCGTCGCTATTTCCGTGGAATAAGTTCCGAAGAAGTGCGTTTCCTCCTTGTTTTCCAGCGGTAAAAGCCGCTTTCAACCCGCCACGAAGAAGATGAAATCCAAGGCGCCCCTCAAGGCCGTCAGCTACCTCCGATGCAGCGGCCTGGGGCAGGCGGACGGGGATACCTGGGACCGCCAGACCGCGGCCATCACCAAGTACGCGAAGCACCATGGGCTCGAGGTCGTCGATGAGTTCCGTGACGCCGGGGTGAGCGGAACGAAGGATCTCGACAATCGGCCGGGTCTGGCGGCACTTCTTGATCGTGTGGAATCCAACGGGGTGAAGATCGTCCTCGTGGAGAACGCTACTCGGCTCGCCCGCGACCTCATGGTGGGCGAGGTCATCCTGCAGCAACTCACTAGCGCTGGCTGCAAGGTGATCGCCACGGACTCGGAGACAGACCTGTCGGCTGATTCGGATGATCCCACCCGTCGCCTGATACGGCAGGTCCTCGGTGCCGTGGCGGAGTTCGACCGCCGTGTCACCGTGATGAAGCTGCGTGCCGCGAGGGAGAGACGCCGGGCTCGAGGGGAGAGATGCGAAGGCCGCAAGCCCTTCG
>JAFMIU010000171.1 GCA_017853835.1 Pirellulales bacterium
CACGCCCCGCCGCCGGACGCTCACTGCGGGCATCCCTGCCCTCCGCTCGCTCGGCATTGGCCGGCGCTCCGCCATCCTGGCTCCGCTGGCCAATGACGCCGGCTTACGGGGCATGGGTAACCCCTCGCTCGTGGGTTGATGGGTTGATGAACGCCTGCTTCTGTCAAAGCCCAACGGCGTGAGCCGTGGGACCGGCTGGGTGTACCTCGTGGCGAGTTTGCTTTTCGGACTCGGGGAAGGGAGCCATGCCCACGCTTTTGGCCCGAATCGATGACGAAATGGCCCTTTTTTGATGGGAGCGGGCCATTTTTTGCCAAAAAAACCCCTAAACTCACCGAATGCCATAAATCTTCGCTAAACCTCCCACTTTCTTGACTTTCACAAGGCGGCTGGTACTTTTCAGCCGAGATTGCCTGATCGGAACGGCTTCCCCAGCCGTCAGGGTCGGTTCCGCGAGAAGCGGAATTGGCCGGTCCATTCGGTCTGGCATCCCACAAGTCTGCTGCGGTCCGGTGGCCGTCCCGGATCGGTTGATCAGTTCGTGACGGCTCGACCGGACGCATTGTCGCGTTCCGTTCCTTGACTGGAGGTTCTGATGAAGCGGTATCTCGGATTTGCTCTCGCGATGTTCGTCGCGGTCGTTGCCATCGCCCTCGTGGGCGGTGACTCGGGTGCGTTTGCTGGTTGCGGCTGCCACGGCGGTCTGCTCGCCAAGCACCGTGCCAAGAAGTGCCACGGTGAGGAAGCCTCTTCCTGCCACGGCGGTCTGCTTGCCAAGCACCGTGCCAAGAAGGCCGAGCGTCGTTGCCACGGCGCCGAAGCCTGCTGCGAGAGCTGCGACAGCTGCGACAGCTGTGGCTGCGTTTCGGAAGGCTGCTCGAGCTGCGGCGGCTGCGCTGGCGGCAACTGCGGTGGGGAAGGCGTGATCTCGGAAGGCGCTCCGACCGAGGCTGCTCCGGCTGCCCCGGCGAGCACCTGATCCCTTCCGGGCCAAAACGGCCCGGGATGCGAACAGCATGTTCATGCGACCGGGCCTCCCTCACGGGAGGCCCGGTTTTTTTCTGTCTCGGCCAAGCCCAACGGCGTGAGCCGTGGGCCACGCGATCCATTCCGAGTGGGATCGTTGTGTCAGGTGCCTCTCGGTGATCCGTCTTCGCGACCCAACAATCGCGTGCGGCAAAACACGGCGTGGCTCGGGCCGCACGACATCCGTCGTTGGGCGATGGTGTCGATCAGCGTGGGGCGGTGGCGGGAGCGGACGACGTGCCCGACGTGATCGGCGATCGCGGCTGAAAGAGGCGCCCCCTTCGGGGCGGCGGAGCAGGCTGATCGGGATTGGCAGCTTCCGCGGCGCGGCGCTCGGCTCGCCGACGCGCCACTTCATCGAGCACGCCCCCGACGATGTCGACGATCGCTTCAGCGGTGTCGGGATTGGCGCCGGCGCGGGTGGCGGCGTCGGCGGCCGCCTGCTTCGCCGCATCCCGTGGAGAAGGAGACGCGGTGCCCGTCGTCGCTGGCGCAGTGCCGGAGGCCACGACATCCGAGCCAGGCCGTGAGGGTGGGGGAGTCGTGGACGTCGTCGGTGGTTCCTTTGAAGGCGGGGGCACTGGTGTCGGCGTTGGTGTCGGCGTTGGTGTCGGCGTTGGTGTCGATGGCGCCGGCGATTGTGGTCGCGGGCCATTTCGCAGCCGATCGAGGAAATCGACGAGCACCTGGCCGGCTGCATCGCGAATCGAGCCGTCGAAGATCACCTTCGGATCGTCAAGTGATCCACCCACGCCGAGCGAGATCTGCTTGCCAGCCAGGGCCGCTACGAGGGGCCGATCCTGAGGGAGATCGGCAGGAATGGGGAGGGCGAGTTTCAGATCGAGTGAGCGGTCATCAAGGCCGACCGAGCCCTGTGATTGCACGTCGAGCCGCTGCCCCTGCTTGGGAAGCGGCAGCCCAAACTCGAGGCCCTTGTGCCACACCCGTCGTTCCGCCAGCCGAAACTCGACGTTGGCCTCGTCGGCGATCACCACGGTGGGCGGCGTGGGAAGGCCGAGCGGGCTCGACTGAAACATGTTCACCACGAGCGGGCCGGGGCCGAGTTTGACCTCGTGCATGGCCAGCAGGCCGGAGAGCTGTGCCTCTTCCGGGCGGCCCACGGGAAAACGGGCGCCGTCGAGCCGAAGCGAAAACCTGCCGCTCGTCCGGGCCGAGTCGGCGAAGACGGGCACGATATAGGCGAGCACTTCGTGGGCGACCGTTTGCTGGAGTTCCGCCTGGTCGAGGAGTTGCACCGGTTCGATCGTCCACACCGCCAGGCCATCGTCGCCGTTGGCGAGCGTGGCGTGCACGGTCATCGGCTTGCTCACCCAGGGATCGGTCGTCCAGGGGCCGCTGATGCGCACGATGGCATCCTCGATCTCGAGCTTCACCCGAACCGGCGCCGGCCGCGGCGTTTTCGCCGTAGGAGGGGCGGCCGGGGATTCTGGGGGCGGGAGAATCGAATCGAGGTTGGAGTGGTGGTTCCCATCGAAGGCGATGTCGGCCTTGAGTCCTTCGATGCGAAGTCGGCCAAGGTCGCCCATCGACATCAGGATCGCGGCGAGTCCATGCTCCACCTCCACGCGGTGGATCTGAAGCGGGGTGGTGTCGCCATTGCGGGGCACGATGGCGAGGTCCTCGAGCACGATCGGCCCAAACCATCCGAGGCGCACGAGGCCAGGCGTCACGTCGGCAGCCAAATCGGGGAGGGCGGCTTTGACCAGGGACGAGATGCGCTCCGGCGTGCTGAAGACCCGTGGAAGCACCGCGGCTCCAGCAACGATCGCCACAACGAGGGTGGTGAGGATCCAGCGAAGGATCGAAAGCAGGCCGCCGCGGGGGGCGGCCGGGCGGGGCGTGGTGGTGTCGGTGGCGGGAGTGGGCTTGGCCATAGAGAAAGGATCCTCGGGGATCGCGGACGGGAGGCCGGCGGGGAATCCTGACCGACGGCCAGGGAAACGACGACGCCGATTCTACGCGGGAGCGGTGAGCCCGGTGCGGCGTGGCTGGCGTCTGCTACAATCCGGCCGTGCTGCGGGCGTAGCTCAGTTGGTAGAGCGCTAGCTTCCCAAGCTGGATGTCGAGGGTTCGAGTCCCTTCGCCCGCTTTTCGTGCATG
>JAFMIU010000172.1 GCA_017853835.1 Pirellulales bacterium
TTCGAGAAACCCGCTCCGTACGCCCGGGCAGCTCCTCCCGAGGCTCACGAGTCGCTCATCGGCCGGAAGAACGTTGAGGAAGTGCCATTGACCGGGCTATCCTCTTACGGGCCGCGGTGCCCCGGACGAAGCGAAGGCGATCGCCCTCGGCCACCTCGACGGAGCCGCCCGGTAGTTTCCCGAGCCGGATCTTCGGGCCGGCGAGGTCGGCGAGCACGCCGATCGGCCGGGCAAGCGCCTCGGCCACCCGGCGGATCCGGTCGAGCGACTCCTGGTGTTCGGGGACCGACCCGTGGGCCATGTTCAGGCGGAACACGTCGACGCCGGCCTCGACGAGGCCCCGGATTGCCTCCTCGGCCCGCGAGGCGGGGCCCAGCGTGGCGACGACCTTGGTGCGGACGATGTCGGGCGCGTGGCGGTGGGCGGTCATGCGGGCGTCCTCGGGTGGGGAGGGAGTCGGAGCCCAGAAGGTGGCACAGCGTAGCATCATGCCCGAGGCACGGTCCTGCCGGCGAGGTGCCACGTTTCGCCCCAGGCCGTGGGGCGAAACGCCCCAACGAAATCGACAGGTGGAGCGATTCGCTCCACCCCCCGCTCACGAAACGCACGCCGCCCGCTTACGGCCGGCTCACACGCCGCGGGAAAAACCCGAAATCCACGCGGCGGCAACGCGACAGCGGCGCGCTCATGAAAAACACGCACCTCGCGGCACGGGGCGTGCAGAGAGAGGCGGGTGACGGAGCCGCGGCGGACCGGTTCCTCGCCGAGACATCCCACCACCCCCACGAAAGCGACGCCCATGACCATCCGCACGTTTCTCGCCAGCATCGCCCGATCGACACCCTGCCGGCCCTGGTGTGGCCCGGCGTGGGCACGCGATGCCCTCGTGCTCCTTGCGAGCCTCGGGATCGCCGGCGACGCCTCCGCCAGCCTGATTGCCTACTGGAACTTCAACAGCCTGGTCGCCGCCCCGAGCACCTCCACCAGCATTTCAGCAGACTCCGGGATCGGCACGCTCTACGCCAACGGAACCCAGGGCTCGAGTTCCTGGGTGACGGCGTCGACCGGCAATGAGTGGACCGCCTTCACAGGCTCGACCATCAACGCCCTGAACGCCGACGTCGCGGGCCTCGCTCTGGCTCCGGTGAACTCGGCCGCCAACGGCAAATCATTCACGCTCGCCTTCAGCATGGCGAACCTTCAAAACCTCGTGGTCACGTTCGCCGTACGAGGCTCGTCGACGGGGTTCAACTCGGGCCTGTGGTCCTACAGCACCGACGGCTCAACATTCACGTCCGCGGGCATCCCCTCGACCGCCACCACGAGCACGACGTTCGCCCTGGCGACCGCCGACCTCTCCGCCATCTCGCAGCTCGACAATGCGGGCTCCGTGTGGCTGAGGTACACCCTGAGCGGCGCGACCGCGGCGAACGGAAACAACCGGATCGACAACCTGCAGGTCAACGCGGACCCGGTTCCCGTCCCCGAGCCCTCGGTGACGGCGCTCGTGGTCGCCGGGGTCGGGGCCATGGCGGTCCTGCGCCGTCGCCGCGGCGTCCACCGCCCCTGACACGTCGCCGCGAGCCCGGGGCCGGTGCCGGTGCTAGGTTCGCGCCGTCCAGCCGTAGGGCACGTAGCGGCTCTCGACCCGACCGTCGCGGTGGAGATCGACCACCGCGTAGCCGAAGTCGGTGCCCCGGTGCCGGCCCTTCCACCATCCGGCCGAGACGGCGCCGCTGCAGAGGTAGCTCACGCCGCCGAACTCGATCCGCTCGAGGATGTGGAGGTGGCCGCTGAGGCACGCCTTCACGTTGCGATGCCTCGCGAAGAGGGCCTGGAACTTCGGGTGATCGACGTGGACGAGTCCGCCCGACAGCGCGAACGACGGCTTCCCGTCCTTGCCCGGCTCGCCGGCGGCGGCCGTGGCGAGCGGGTGCACGGAGAGGATCGGGATGTGCGACACGAGCAGGACGGGCGTGGCGGCCGCGACCGAGGCGAGGTCCTTTTCGAGCCAGTCCCACTGGGCGTCGTCGAGTTTGCCGATGTAGCCCTCCGCGTGCGGGAACACGCTGTCGAGCAGCACGATGTGCCAGCCGCCGCGATCGAGGCTCTCGTAGGGCACCGCGCGGCCGAACTGCTCGCAGGCCCACTTCTTGCCGTAGAGCGGCTCGTCGCCGGTGGTCTTCGCCTTCGACTTGGTCCAGCCCCACACGTCGTGGTTGCCGACCACGCTCCGCACCTCGAGCGAGCAGGCGTCGGCCCTGACCTTCTTCCAGAGGTCCCACTGGGCCTGCGTGCGGTCGCGGCCCGCCTCCATGCAGTCCATGACCGTATCGCCCCCCGTCACGATCAGGTCGGCGGCGGCTTCACCCCGTTCCGGCAGCGACTGCACGTGGGCGAAGCACGAGGCGAGCCCCTTCGCGCTCTCGAGTTCCGGCTGGACGTGGATGTCGGTGAGGTGGGCGATCCGGAAGGGGCGACCGGCGGCGGAAGCGTCGGCGACCGCCGTGCCGCGGTGGATCGTCGGAGCGGCGACGAGACCGGCGAGTCCGGCCTGCACGAGCGAGCGACGGGTGAGCATCGGAATGGCCTCCGGGATTGCGAGACCGGCAGCGTACTTCATGGCCGCCGGGACCGTCAGCGGGGCACCCGCGGCGGCGTCCTCTCGAACTCGCAGAACCGGTCCTCCCAGGCATCCCAGAAGGCCTGCGTCATGAGCGAGACGATCTCCTCGCTCGGGGATCCGCCGAGCCGGCGACCGAGCACAAGCGTGATCGCACCCCGCAGCCAGAGCCGCGCAAACTGCGGGTCGCGGGACACGAAGTCCATCAGTTCATTGACCGCGTCGGCCGTGAACGCGGCCTCGGCGGGAAGCGTCGATGGTTCGGCAAGCATAACTGGAACCTCCCCGGGCTTGGCGGGCGCGGCAGACACCCGCCTTCCCGTCGGAGTGGAGTCGACGATGGTGAGGATTTGATGTCCGAGAACGGAAGAGTCGCCAAGGCGATCGTGAGTTTTTCATGAGCGTGGCCTGATCTGGCCGCGCTCACCGAGCGGGTCCGCCGCCGAGTGATCCGCTGGTTCATGC
>JAFMIU010000021.1 GCA_017853835.1 Pirellulales bacterium
TCGTAGCCGGTTTTGACGATCAGGATCGCCACCACCGCGAGGAACACGAGCCGCACCAGCCGCGATCCATGCCGGAGTGCCAGCCGGGTGCCGAGGAATGCCCCCACGATGTTGGCAATGGCCATCGGCAGGAAGAACCGCCACCAGACGTGGCCCGCGGTGCCGAGGAAGGCCAGGGCGCCCAGGTTCGTGGTCATGTTGAGCACCTTCGTGCAGGCCGCTGCGTGGAGGTAGTCGAAGCCGAGGAGACGGACGAGGAAGAAGATCAGGAAACTGCCGGTGCCTGGCCCGAAGAAGCCGTCGTAGAGCCCCATGACCAAGGCGATCGCCGAGGTGATGCCAGCCTCGGCCCCGCGGCTGAAGCGAGGCGCATGCCGCTCGCCCACATGGCCGCCGAAGACCGTGACCACAAACACCGTGCCGAGCATGAAGGGCAGTGCACGCCGCAGCCCATCGGGTGATACGAGCGTGACGAGCCACGCCCCCGTCACGCCACCCAGAAACGCCACCACGATCGCGGGCGCGAGCGTGGCCCACGGCAACGTGACATGGCGTGCGTAATCGACCGCCGCCGAAGCGGTGCCGCAGATCATGGCGGCCTTGTTGGTGCCGAACAAGACTGCCGGTTCGGCGCGAGGAAACACGCCGAGCAGCACCGGAAGCGTCACCAGGCCTCCCCCTCCGGCGATCGCGTTCACGAAGCCCGCAAGGAGCGAGCCGAGCGTGAGGGCGGCAGTCTCGAAGTCAGGCATGGAGGCACCCCAGTCAGGCAACGGAAGCGTCGTTCATGACGTGCAGCGATCCATCGCCGTCGCGTGCCAGGGGCTGCCGTCTCGTTCAGGGGAGACATCGTACTTCACGGTGGCGGAGGTCACACAGCGCGAGGATGGCGGGTGAGGCACGCTCGCCCATGCTGCCCGATGCTCTCCCCCCGCTTCGGCCATGCCTCAGCGACCGCACAGGGCGGGTCTATCTGCGGGTGAGTCCCTGCCGTACAAAAAGGTGCCCCATCGGCGATGCGTGCTGGTGCGGCCGAGCGGAACCGTGCAGTATCGTCCCCCCAACGGAGACGTCGGATGAACCAGGATCAAGCTTCGCCGCAGCCTGCCGGGCCGACGCGGTGGCGTCCCTTGCGGATCTGGATCCCCATCGTGCTCGTGCCGCTGATGGGGCTCATGCGATTCGTCCCGGATCTGGTTCCCAACGGGCCGTCGATGATCTGGATGGCAAGCGCGTTTGGGCCATTCCTGATCGGCCTCCTCGTGGTGCTGTGGTGGGTGTTGGCCAGCGGCGCTCGGTGGTTCGAGCGGATTCTCGGCGTGGCGGGCCTGGTCGGAGCGGTCGGGATCGAGCAGATGATCTGCCATCCGTCGATGCGTGGGCCGCTGCCGATCGTGCTGACGATCCCGATGGCGATCGCGGCGTTCGCCGTCGGCATGATCCTCTTCGGCCGCACGCTCTCCATCCGGCGCACAGCGTGGGCCCTGGGACTCGCCATCCTGGCGACGGCTTGCTCGGCCCTCGTCCGCACCGATGGCGTGTGGGGTGACTTTTCGTTCGGCTTTGACTGGCGTTGGAAGACGACCGCGGAAGAACTGGCCGCGGAGGAGATCCGCCGGGCCGGAACCGTCGCGGACGACGGGGCGTTCGACACCCAGGCGTTTTTCGCGACCCTCGCATCGGCCCCCTGGCCACGGTTTCGCGGGCCGCGTGGCGACAGCTCCCAGACCGGCATGCGGTTTCACGACGATTGGAACGCCCATCCGCCGCGCGAGGTGTGGCGCAGCCGGATCGGCCCGGCCTGGAGTTCGTTCGCCGTCGGTGCCGATCGGCTCTTCACCCAGGAGCAACGCCTCGAGGACGAGGTCGTGTCGTGCTACGACGCGAAGACCGGCCGGCCGATCTGGTCGTGGGCGACGCCGTCTCGGTTCTTCGAATCGCTCGGCGGGCTCGGGCCGCGCGGAACGCCCACGCTCGCCGACGGATCGGTCTATGCGCTCGGGGCCGAGGGCACCCTCGTGCGTGTCAGTGCCCTCGACGGGGCGCTCGTGTGGAAAACCGACGTCAAGGCGGCCGCCGGGCGCACGGAGCCGCCGATGTGGGGCTTTTCCAGCTCGCCGTGCGTCGATGGCGGTGTCGTTGTCGTCCACGCCGGCGGCAAGGATGACAAGGGGATCGTCGCGTTCAGGGTCGACGATGGCCAGGTGGCGTGGACGGCGCCGGCCGGTGAGATGTCGTACGCGTCCGTGCAGAAGATCAGGCTCGTCGATCGAGACTACCTCTGCCTGCTCTCGGACTCCGGAGTGCACCTCCTCGAGCCGGCGACGGGCAAGCCGGTCTACGACTACCCCTTCCCCCGCCAGGGATACCGTGCCTGCCAAGCGCAGGTGATCGACGGCAACAAGCTGCTCATCCCCGCTGGGATGGGAACCGGCACGAGACTCGTTGAGTTTTCATCCTCAGGAAACGGCCTCGAGGCGAAGGAGCTGTGGACGAGCCTCGACATGAAACCCGACTTCAACGACATCCTCGTGCACGACGGCGCCATCTATGGCTTCGACAACGCGATCTTCGCCTGCATCGGCCTGCAGGATGGCAAGCGGAAGTGGAAGGGCGGCCGCTACGCCAAGGGGCAGGCGTTGCTGCTCTCCGATTCCGGGCTGATCGTGGTGGTCAGCGAGAAAGGAGAACTCGTGCTCGTCCGCGCGACGCCGGAAAAGCACGAGGAGCTCGGGAAGATCGAGGCGCTCCGCGACAAGACGTGGAATCATCCGGTCGTGGTCGGCGACCGGCTCTATCTCCGCAACGCGGAGGAGGTCGTCTGCTACGCACTGGCCCCTGCGGGCTGACACGTGCAAACCCCGGGGATGCACCTCGTCAACGCGAACGCACGTCTCCGCGCACGCGCCGCCAGGTGCCCCACGCCGCGCAGGCGATGCCCATGGCCATCATCCCCTGCGTGGATGGCTCGGGAGTGGGCGTGACGTCGACCAGCGTCGTGCCGAGTCGAATCTCGTCGATCATCCGGTCTGGGGGATCATACTTGTTCATGAAAAACCCGTTGTTCGCTCCCGGATCGGTCCACTGACCGAGCACATTGAACAAGGGCGTGCCAGGATCGGTTTCCAGCGGCGGATTCAGCCAGACCTCGAGCCGATCCTGATTGACCGTGTCGGAAAACGTGATTCTCCCCAACACCAAGGCGACGCCGTTCGCATAGTAGTTCGTGCCGACGATGTTTTGGCTCGCTTTGACCGAGCCGCCGATCCTCGCATCCATGTAGAGGCTGGTTGCTGACTGGATGTTGTAACTCACTGAAAACCCTTGCGCCTGTCCGTAGGGACCGGTAAGGTCGCTGAAGAACGATGGGATGGCAGTCGCCGATCCGGCGGTCGTATCGGTGGCAGAAAAGAGAATCGAAAACCAGAGTCTGGACCCGTTTCCTGTCAGCCCGGTGGATGAGAACGCCCGCTTCATCGACATGCTGTTGGTGCCCACGATCATTCCACCGGTGGTTTGAAGAACTCCATACGAGAGCCCTGGCGACCTGACATCTGCCGCGGTCGTGCCACTGGCCGTCCAGGCGCCGCTGAAGCCGGTGCCACCGTTCTGCCCGTTGAGCGTGCCAGCCGAGTAGTTGAAGGGTTCGTGGAGTATCAGGGCCGCAGGCACGGCATTGGCACCTGCAGCGATGACGGCCACGATCATGCTCACGAGGCATCGCGAACGGGCCACAGACCATCGAACTCGTGTCATGACCATGCTCCTGATGACATGGAAACCAAAGGCGTCGTGAAGTCTCATGGTGTATCAAAGGTTTCTTCCAAGCCGCCGCAGACTGCCCAAATTGGGACGAATCAGGCATGGCGAGGGACGAATCGGGCGGCGGAAGGCAGCCGTGAGGCCTACGCCACCGTCTCTTCGATATGGCTCACACCTGACCAGTCCCCCTTCAACCGCACCACGTTCAGAAAGGGGATTACCTGTGCCGTAGCGCTGTTCGCCACCGGCACGACCTTCCATGGCAGCGTCTCCGATCTCTGGGACACTCGCACGATGTCGTTCACGATGGCCTTCTCGGGGCTCTCAACGGGCGTGACCTACCGCGTCTGGACATGGCACAACAAGTGCGACTGACGCCCGCCCCGCTCGGCCGACGCTCGAAGTGCCATGGGACGACCTAACCTTTATCGCCCCGCAATCGAATCCGGGGGGTGCTGCCGTCACGATCACGGCCATCCCCACCACGTTTCAGAAGTCGCGGCGCGTTGCCGCGACGATGTTCCGGCGGATGCTGCCGACCCGCCCGCCCATGGCGACGGACGGGAAAGTCGGCCCACCGGGACGGTCCCCGAAGGGATTGTTCCGTCTCGTGCACAACTGCGAATAGCGGCGGCCGGACTTGAACCGGCGACACCCGGCTTATGAAGCCGGTGCTCTAACCAACTGAGCTACGCCGCCCTGAGGCTCCAAATATACCCAGCACCCCGGTGTTCGTCAGGGGGGGCCAAAGACCTCGCGACAGAATGCATCGAAGACCCCAGCCCATGCGGCACGATGTCCGCTCCTCAGCCCATGCGACGTGCCGCCACAAGAATCACCGCCCGCTTGCCGTCGGTGAAGAAGGGATCGCCGGTAAGGTTGCGCCGCGGCGACTGGGGCGTGCAGGCCCCGATGCCACCGACGTAGCCGGCCGCCGTCACCCATCCTGCTGTGAGCAGGTCTTCCATCACATAATCGCGCGATTCATCCACATCGGGGTCGATGCGATGGGTCGTCAGATTCCAGGCCTTCGTCGTGAACCGCACGCCGATGTCACGGCTCACCTGACCCACCCACACCGCCTTGCCCTGGAAGCTCAGCGGCGTGAGCCAGAGCCGAAGGTGGATTCGCTCGTTGATCGTGTGCCTGGTGCGCTGAAGGGCGATGTCTTGGGAGCGGCCAAACAGAAACAGCGCGCTGACGGGTGAGTAGCGGTAGTTGGAGCCGAGCAGAAACGCCTTCACGGTTTTCCAGCAGGTGGCCAACGAGATCGTCTCGCTTTCATCCCATCGGGCGGCGAAGGCCCCCAGCAGCGTGTCGAAGTCGCCCACCACGACCAGATTGGCCGGGTCGCCGGTGCGGCTGCCATTCGCGTTGGTCGTCGCCTGCGGCATCGCCTCGAGTTGCTGCACGAGCTGATCGGCCTCACATGGCTCGACCGTGTCGGGAGGCCGAATCACCGCGAAGTCGCGATCGAGGTAATCGGCCGCGATCCCAGGCACCGGAACGGTGAAGGTCATGTCCACCGGCGGTTCGTCGTGTCCGGGAACGCCTGGCGTGTGGAGCAGGCGTCCGATGCTCTCGCGAAGCGGCTCGAGCGGCACGAGCCGAATGCGAACCACCTTCGTGCCGAGATCGACGGTGGTAAACACGAATCCCTCCGCCGACTCGCCGCTGCGAATCGGCACGAGACGAAACCCAAGTCGGCGAAAGACACCGTCCATGCGGCCGTTGGCACGCCAGGCCGTCAGCATCTTCAAAGGCGCCACGAGAAGCAGGGGGTAGTAGAAGAGCCAGCCCATCGCGCCAAACGCCGACAGCCGCTTGCCGATGGAGAAGTGGCTGGCCGCAGCCGCCTCCAGCGGTGTGAAATAGCGCGGGTCGATGTTCACCGCCTGCAGCCGCAGGCTTGCGTTCGATCGATTCTCGATGCGCAGCCACACCGGCTGGATGCCCTGCTTGGCGACGTCGACGCCAAACAGCCTTCGGCTCTCGGCTGCCGAGGGCACCGCCACCGTGACCCGGGCGCGAGGCTCCTCCTGAACCACGTCGCGTTCATGAAATCCTGTGAACGCTTCGTCGGGTTCGTAGGGCGTGACGAGCAGCCGCCAGAGGCGTCTCACCACATCGTGACAGCAGGCAGTGATCGTCATGTGGCAAACCCGTCAACGACAAGCGGCCCGAGGATCGCTCCCCGGGCCGCGGTGCGATGCGACCATGCGTCGCGGTCGGAAAAGGATCCGGCTGGTCACTCCGCCATCTTGCAGGAGGTGGCCACAATCGCGTCGATCGACGCGTCGTTGAGCCCGCCGGCGGCAAAGGCATGGTTGGCCTTCACCTCACCCTCGCGGTAGCAGACGACGGTCAGGTCGGCGTCGGGGGCGATCTTGAAATCCTCGGGACCGTCCTTCGACTGCGTGGGCACCACAAACGCCACCTTCGTGAGGCCGTGTGAGGCGACAAACGCGGCAGCGTCCTTCTTCAGGCTCTCCTCGTCGGTGCCAATCATGTTGACGAACGCCGTGAGCTTCGTTTCCTGGTGCTCGGCGATCTCCTCTTCGAGTTTTTTGAGAAACTTCGCCAGCGTCTCGTCGGCCGAGCGGGCGAAGACCATCACCACCGGACGGTTGCCCATCTTGCAGCGATAGCAAAGGGTCTTGCCGGCATCGACGCCGTCGTCGGCGTTGCCCGCCACCTTGGTGACGGTGAACGCGCCAACCCGCTCGCCAACCTGCGGTCCACTCGTGACCTCGGCCCGAGCCACCACCACCGACAGCATCACCACGGCCGCCACGATCGAAAACATGCGCATCGATGTCGAACTCCAAAGGAAACGGCTCGCCCGTCGGGGCACGGTGCTCCGGCGGGCTCGCTTGCAGCCTGGAGGCTACCGCAGATACCATGCACGGGGCAATTCTTCGGGGATTGGTTTGCGATTCACCCGCGAATCCCCGTCTCTTTCTGGAGTGCTTCCCATGGCCACCGCCACTTCACCCCGCCGCGCCGCCCCGCAGATCCGTCAGACGCAACTCTTCATCGACGGTCAGTGGGTGCCGGCCAAGAGCGGTCGCACGTTCGACACGGTCAATCCTGCCACCGAAGAGGTGATCGCCCAGGTTGCCGAGGGTGATGCGGCCGACGTGGAACTGGCCGTGCGGGCGGCGCGAAAGGCCTTCGAGGAGGGGCCGTGGTCGAGGATGGATGCCCGTGATCGCGGCCGGATCATCATGCGGCTGGCCGATCTCATCGAGGCCGAGATCGACGAGCTCGCCGCCCTCGAATCGCTCGACAACGGCAAGCCGGTGGGAGACGCCCGGGCCGGTGACATCCCGCTGGCGCTCGACTGCCTGCGGTATTACGGAGGATGGGCCGACAAGATCCACGGACAGACCATTCCGATTCGAGGCAACTACTTCTGCTACACCCGCCGGGAGCCGGTCGGTGTGGCCGGTCAGGTGATTCCCTGGAACTTCCCGATCCTGATGGTGGCCTGGAAGTGGGGCCCGGCCCTCGCGGCAGGCTGCACGATCGTGATGAAGCCCGCCGAGCAGACGCCGCTCACGGCCCTGCGGCTGGCCCGTCTGGCGCAGAAGGCGGGTGTGCCCGATGGGGTGATCAACGTGGTGCCTGGCTTCGGTCCCACCGCCGGCGCCGCGATCGTGAAGCATCCCGGCATCGACAAGGTGGCCTTCACCGGCTCCGGTGAAACGGCCCAGATCATCATGCGGCAGGCGGCGGACCAGCTGAAGCGTCTCACGTTCGAACTCGGCGGCAAGAGCCCCAACATCGTGTTCGCCGATGCCGATCTCGACGCGGCCGCCGCAGGCGCCCATGTCGGCATCTATCTCAACCAGGGGCAGTGCTGCTGCGCCGGATCGCGGCTCTTCGTCGAAGACCGCATCCACGACGCATTCGTGGAGCGGGTGGTCGAGGAGAGCCGTCGCCGTCGCGTGGGCGATCCCTTCGACCCCGCCACGCAGCAGGGGCCGCAGGTCGACAAGGCGCAGTTCGACAAGATCATGGGCTACATCGAAACCGGCAAGCGGGAAGGCGCCACCTGCGCCACCGGCGGCAAGCGGGTGGGCGATCGGGGCTACTTCATCGAGCCGACGGTCTTCACGAACGTGAAGGACGAGATGGCGATCGCCCGCGAGGAGATCTTCGGCCCCGTGCTCTCGGTGCTGAAGTTCTCCGACATGGAGGAGCTGATCCGTCGGGCCAACGCCACGAGTTTCGGTCTGGCTGCGGCCGTGTGGACCCGCGACATCGCCAAGGCCCACGAGGCAGCGAGGCGGCTGCGGGCGGGCACGGTGTGGGTGAACTGCTACGACGTGTTCGATGCGGCCGCTCCGTTCGGGGGCTTCAAGCAGTCGGGCTTCGGCCGTGAACTCGGCGAACGAGGCCTCGAACCTTATCTCGAAACCAAGACCGTCACCGTGAGCCTTGACCCGCCGCGGACGTGACGGCCGCCCGGGGAGACACGGCATGGGACGATACTTTGGCCGCGTGACCACCGGTGGTGGCATCAGGGCCGTTCTCTACACGCTGAAGAAGGCCCGCGAGTCGGGCGGCTTTCTCCGCTTCTGGCGGGCGATGCGTTCGAAGAACGCCTGCAAGACCTGCGCCCTCGGCATGGGAGGGCAGGCCGGTGGCATGGTCAATGAAGCCGGACACTTTCCGGAGGTGTGCAAGAAGTCGTTTCAGGCGATGGTGGCCGACATGCAGGGGGGCGTGAAGGCCTCCTTCTTCGAGACCTACTCGCTGCCGCAGCTGCAGGCCTTCTCGCCGCACCAGATGGAGCATGCCGGCCGGCTCGTGCAGCCGGTGATCCTCGAAAAAGGCTCGCAGCACTACCGGCCGATCGAGTGGGCCGAGGCGATGGAACGCATCGCCGCCAAGCTGCGGGCGACGCGGCCCGAGGAATCCTTCTTTTATTTCAGCGGTCGTTCGAGCAACGAGGCCGGCTTCTCGCTCCAGTTGCTCGCGCGACTCTACGGCACCAATCACGTCAACAACTGCTCCTACTACTGCCATCAGGCCAGCGGGGTTGGGCTGGTCAGCGCCATCGGCACCGGCGCCGGCACGATCAAGCTCGACGATATGGAGCACGCCGACTGCGTCTTTCTGATCGGCGGCAATCCGGCCAGCAACCACCCGCGAATGATGCGAACCCTGATGATGGTTCGCCGCCGGGGAGGGAAGGTGATCGTGGTCAACCCGATCGTGGAGACGGGCCTCGTCAACTTCTCGGTGCCGAGCGATCCATGGGCGCTGTTGTTCGGCGCGGAGATCGCCAGCCGCTACGTGCAGCCCTTCATCGGAGGCGACCTAGCGCTCCTCTACGGGATGATGAAGCGGCTGCGGGAGCTTCACGCCACAGCCCGGCGAAACGCCGCCGGTGAGCCGGTGGTCGACGAGGCGTTTCTCGAGGCCCATTGCCACGGCTGGCCGGAGCTTGCCGCCCGACTCGACGCGCTTTCCTGGGACGAGATCGTGGCGAAGTCGGGCGTGGGCAAAGTCGACATCGACGCGATGACCGACGACTATGCCGCCGCGAAGCGGGCGGTGTTTGCGTGGACCATGGGCATCACGCACCACCTGCACGGCGCCGCCACGGTGCAGGCCCTCGCCGCGCTCGCCCTCATGCGGCGCATGGTGGGGCGGCCTGGCGCCGGACTTCAGCCGATTCGAGGTCATTCCAACATCCAGGGCATGGGCACCGTCGGCGTCACACCGACGCTCAAGCAGGCCATCTTCGATCGGCTGCAGTCGCACTACGGCGTGTCGCTGCCCACGATGAAAGGCTACGACACGCTCGAATGCCTCGAGGCCGCCGACCGAGGGGAGATGCGGTTGGCCGTGTGTCTTGGTGGCAATCTCTACGGCTCGAGTCCCGACGCAACCTTCGCCCGTCGATCGCTCGGGAAGGTCGACACGGTGGTCTACCTCAACACGTCGCTCAACACCGGTCACGCCTCGGGGACGGCCGCCGAGGAGACGATCATCCTGCCCGTGCTCGCCCGCGACGAGGAGCCGGAACCCTCCACGCAGGAGAGCATGTTCAGCTACGTGCGGCTTTCCGATGGCGGCGTGCCTCGGCACGTGGGGCCCCGGGCCGAGGTGGAGATCATCGCCGACCTGGCCACCCGCGTGCTCGGCGAGGGAGGTCCTGTCGATTGGCGGGCCATGAGCCACACCGCCACCATCCGTGAAGCCATCGCGGCGATCGTTCCCGGCCTGGAAGCGATCGCCGACATCGACCGGACGAAGAAGGAGTTTTCGATTCCTGGCCGTGCGATCGACCGTCCGTCCTTCCCCACGGCTGATGGCCGGGCCACGCTCTTCACGCACGATCTGCCGCCCGCTCCGGAGGGGCTCACGCTGATGACGATTCGCAGCGAGGGGCAGTTCAACACCGTCGTCTACGAGGAAGAGGATCTCTACCGCAATCAGACCCGTCGCGACATCGTGCTCATCCACCCCGACGACGTTCGCGCCCTCGGCCTCACCGACGGGGGGCGATGCCGGATCGCGAGCGTGGCCGGTGAGATGCGAGGGCAGGTGGTGGCGGCCTTCGATCAGATCCGGCCGGGCTGCGTGGCGATGTACTACCCGGAAAGCAACGTGCTTGTTCCGAAGGCCGCCGACCCGCTCTCACGCACTCCCGCCTACAAGAACGTAGCGGTGACGATCGCCCCCGACACGCAGCCCACGGCACTGCGGCCGCGGCCCGAACTCGTCGCCGCCGGCACGCCCCGCGACGCCATGAAGCAGTGCGGGTGAATCAGCACGTCACGCGGTGGTCACGCGGTGGGGCGGTGGTGAGTGCCTCGCGTGTCCCAGGCCTGACGGCCTTGGGCTTGGACGGGCAGGTGGCGTCGTCGTTCCGTCGAAGCCCAACGGCGTGAGCCGTGGGACCGGCGTGATGCCACGTGTGGCGTGTTTGGCGGCGTGGGTTCGGTCTGTGGTCGTTCCGTCCGAGCGCAACGGGGTCGGTGGTGAGGGCCTCGCGTGTCCCAGGCCTGGACGGCCTTGGGCTTGGACGGGCAGGTGGCGGCGTCGTTCCGTCGAAGCCCAACGGCGTGAGCCGTGGGACCGGCGTGGTGCCACGTGTGGCGTGTTTGGCGGCGTGGGTTCGGTCTGTGGTCGTTCCGTCCGAGCGCAACGGGGTCGGTGGTGAGGGCCTCGCGTGTCCCAGGCCTGGACGGCCTTGGGCTTGGACGGGCAGGTGGCGGCGTCGTTCCGTCGAAGCCCAACGGCGTGAGCCGTGGGACCGGCGTGGTGCCACGTGTGGCGTGTTTGGCGGCGTGGGTTCGGTCTGTGTTCGTTCGGTCCGAGCGCAACGGGGTCGGTGGTGAGTGCCTCGCGTGTCCCAGGCCTGACGGCCTTGGGCTTGGACGGGTCATCGCGTTCGCCATGCAACCGCTTTGCCGCTACTCGAAGAGCGAGAGCTGATCCCGCTGCGTCGGCTTGCGCCGGGGCTTGGCCGCCGGGGCGGCCGCGTCGGCTTCGAAGCCCGTGAGGAGGTCGCGGGCGCGGTCGATCACGCCGGCCGGCACGCCCGCCAGCCTCGCCACATGAACACCCCAACTCTTGTCGGCGGCGCCCGCGGCCACCTGATGAAGAAACACGAGATGGTCCTTGTGTTCCTTCACCAGCACCTGCACGTTCGCCACGCCCGGAAGCCGCTCGAGCGCCGCCAGCTGGAGGTAGTGCGTGGCAAAGAGCGTGCGGCATCCCACCGCCGACTGCAGGTGCTCGACCACCGCCTGGGCGATCGCGAGTCCGTCGAACGTGCTCGTGCCCCGCCCGACCTCGTCGAGAATCACGAGGCTTCGGGACGTCGCGCGGTTGAGGATGCGGGCGGTTTGCGCCATCTCCACCAGAAATGTGCTCGCGCCCCGGGCCAGATCGTCACCCGCTCCGATGCGGGCGAAGAGACGGTCGATGATGCCCACCGTGGCTCGGCGGGCGGGCACAAAGCTGCCCGCCTGGGCCATCACGGCCACGAGGGCTGCCTGACGGATGAACGTGCTCTTGCCGCCCATGTTGGGGCCGGTCACGAGCAGGATCGCAGGCCCATGCTCACCGCCCGCCGAGAGACGGAGGTCGTTGGCCACGAGCGTTCCGGGCGGGAGGAGCTCCTCGAGCACCGGATGACGGCCCGCATCGATCACCAGGTCGCCACCCGCCGACACCTCGGGCCGAACCCATCCCCGGCCGCGAGCGACGTCGGCAAACGACAGCAGCACATCGAGCGCGGCGAGCACCTCGGCCGCACGGTCGAGGCGAACCCGCTCCGCCGCCACGAACGCCCGAAGGTCGTCGAGCAACATGATTTCGCGACGAACCGCCTCCTCCTCCGCGCCGAGCACCTGACGCTGCCGCTCGTCGAGCTCCGGCGTCGTGTAGCGTTCCGCGTTTTTCACCGTCTGCTTGCGGATGTATTCCGGTGGCACCTTGTCGGCATGGGCCCGGCCGATCTCGAGAAAGAAGCCAAAGACCCGGTTGTAGCCGACCTTCAAGGACGCGATGCCCGTGCGCTCGATCTCCTGAGCCTGGTATCGGGTGATCCACGCCTTGCCGCCACTGGCGAGTTCCACGAGATCATCGAGCGGCTGGTCGAAGCCGGGGCGGATGAATCCTCCGTCACGGGCGAACACCGGGCACCCTTCGCGCAACGTCGCCGTGATCCGCGAGGCGATGTCGGGGCAGGGGTCGAGCGCGTCGCGCAGGTCGGCGAGCAGACCGCCGCACTCGCGGAGCGTGGCGACGAGGTCGGGCAGAACGCTCGTGGCCCTGCCGATCCGCTCCAGATCGCGCGGGCCTGCCCGGCCCGTCATCACGCGGCCGACGAGCCGTTCGATGTCGCCGATGCCGGCCAGTCGGTCGGCAAGCCGCTGGGCGAGGAAAAGATCGTTGACGAGCGTGGCAACGGCCTCGAGGCGGTCGTCGATCGCCGACGGTTCGACGAGCGGCGCGGCGAGCCATTCGCCGAGGAGGCGAGCGCCCATCGGGGTGCGCGTGCGATCGAGCACTCCGGCCAGGGAACCGTCGCGGCGGCCGGTTGCCACCGACCGAACGAGTTCGAGGCTCCGACGCGAGGCTTCGTCGATCTCCATGCGGAGGCCCGGCCGCCATGCCGCGAGGGAGTCGATCCGTGACACGGCCGCGGGTTCGTTCTGCTCGAGGTATTGAACGATCCCGGCCGCCGCCGCGATGCCCGGTTCATCGGCCGGAAACTCGAAGCCGAGTCCTTCGAGCCGTCGTCCGCCAAGCGCGCGGGCGATGGCGGCATCGACGGTGGCCCGGTCAAACCACCAATCGGGACGAACCGTGATGAGCCGCCGGCCCGACGGCATCGCGAGTTCGGCCACCCGTTCGCGGCAGCTCTCGGGGCAGAGGCATTCGGAGGGGTCGAGGCGAAGAAGGTGATCGGCCACATCGTCGGCCGCCACCACGGCCGACTCAAACCGTCCGGCGGCGACGTCGATCCATGCGAGCCCGACCGGTCCGTCGCGGTCGTCGCGGCCGTGGGGTGGAAAGACGGCAACGAGCCAGTTGCTCTTCGATGGATCGAGGAGCGTTTCATCGGCGGCGATACCGGGCGTGACGATCCGCGTCACCTCGCGGCGGAGGAGCCCCTTGGTGGTCTTGGGGTCGTCGATCTGTTCGCAGATGGCCACGTGGCGTCCCGCCGCCACGAGCTTCACGAGGTGCGTGTCGAGCTGGTGGTGCGGAAAGCCGGCCATCGGCAGGGCGTCGGGGCCCTTGTCGCGGCTGGTGAGCGTGAGATCGAGCAGCTCGGCGGCCTCGCGGGCGTCGTCGCCAAAGAGCTCGTAGAAGTCCCCCATGCGGAACAGCACCAGCGCACCCGGGCACCGGGCTTTGGCCGCCTCGAACTGCTGCATCATGGGGGACGTCGTCGTCGCCATGGGCGGAAATGTAACAGCCTTTGACCGAATCGACGGGGCAACGTAAAAATCACGGTGGTTCGGATGCCGATGAGAGGCCCCTGCGATGGGGATCTGTGAACCTGGTCAGGGCTTAACCGCAGCAGCCATAAGCAGTCATCCCTTTGTGCGGTGGGCCTCTCATCGGCCTCCGGCTGCTCCCGCTCCCCCGTGAGCCGAAGCCCCATGGCCACCACCGATCCAGCCGGCGAGACGACCCCACCGACGTCGGCGGCCGGCTACCAGGTCGTGGCCCGCCGGTATCGCCCCCAGCGATTCGCCGACCTCGTCGGCCAGGAACACGTCGCCCGCGGTCTCTCAGGCGCAATCGAGTCGGGCCGCATCGGCCATGCCTACCTCTTCACGGGTGCCCGCGGCGTGGGGAAGACCAGCGCGGCTCGGATCTACGCGAAGGCGCTGTCGTGTGCCAAGGGACCGGCAGCCGAGCCGTGCAACGAATGCGACCAGTGTCGGGCCATCGCTGCGGGCCAGGATGTCGATGTGGTGGAGATCGATGCCGCCAGCAACCGTGGCATCGACGAGATCCGCCAGCTCCGGCAGAACGTCGCGGTGCGGCCGGCCCGTGGGCGGTTCAAGGTCTACATCATCGACGAAGTCCACATGCTCACACGGGAAGCCTTCAACGCGCTCCTGAAGACGCTCGAAGAGCCCCCGCCGCACGTGAAGTTCGTGCTCTGCACCACCGAGCCCGAGAAGCTCCCGATCACGATCCTGTCACGCTGCCAGCGGTTTGACTTCACGACCGTCGATACGCCCGCGATCGCCCGCCGGCTGGCTCAGATCGTGGAAGCGGAGGGGGCGGAGGTGTCGGCCGAGGCCCTCACGCTGATCGCCCGCCGTGCCGCCGGCAGCATGCGAGACAGCCAGTCGCTGCTGGAGCAGCTCCTCGGCTCGTCGACCGGCACGATCGGCGTGGATGAGGTGCATGCCCTGATCGGCACGGGACGGGAAGAGCGAATCGGCGAACTCGTCGCCGCCATCGCGGGCCGTGAGCCGCCGCGTGCGCTTGGAGCGCTCGATGCCTCCCTGCAAGGGGGTGCCGATCCGGGCGGTGTTCTCGATCAGCTGCTCGCGGCCCTCAGGGAATGCCTGCTGGCCAGCGTGGGCTGCGATCCGTCGATGCTGTCGCTCTCGTCGGGACTCGGCGTGGATCTCACCGCACTCGGGCGGCAGATCGGCACGGCGACCCTCCTGGCGATGCTGCAGATTCTCGATCAGGCCCTGGCGCGGATGCGAACCAGCGGGCATGCCGCCGTGCTGGCGGAGATGGCCCTCATTCGATTGTGCACGCTCGAGGATCTCGAGGGGCTTGCCGAGGCCGTGGATCGCCTCGCCACCGCGGGCCCGACCGCTGCTCCTGCCGCATCCGTCCCGCGGCAGGCGGCTCCCCGCCCCGGGCCCGCCGCCGCGCCTCAAAAAAAAACGGCCGACCTGACGCCAGCCGCTGAGCCCCTGTCTCGACGGGATGGGCCCGAGGTGACGCCCGCGGCCGAGTCGTCCCGCCCGTTGGACGAGCGGCCACCCACCGAGTCGTCCTTGGCGGCAGAGCCCCCCGAGCCGTCGAACCTGCCGCAGCAGCCGTTTGAGGCCTGGCGGGCAGCGGTGGCGCCTCTCGAAGGGCTTGCAGCCGACTTCGCGGCCGAAGCGGTCGGCGCCGCCTGGCGCGACGATGTTCTCGAAGTCTCACTGCCATCCCACGCGACCACGGCCGCCGCCTTCCTGCGACGGCCCGAAGTGGCGGCGTCGATCACGCGATCCTTCGAGGCTCTGGCCGGACGGCGGGTCCGCCATGCGATCGTGATGGTCGAGGTGGCCGCGGCGGAACCAGTGACCCCGGAGGCAACGTCCCGCCGCCCGGCGGGCACGGTGTCCCAGGCTGCGCTCGTGCGGGAGGCGACCGAGCATCCGCTCGTGGCGCACGCGTGTGCGGTGTTCGACGCGGCCATTCGCAAGGTCGATCCGCCTCGCCTACGGGAGCCCAGGCCCGTCGCGGCGGTGACGGAGCCGGTCCGTGATCTCGGCGGCGCGGGCGACGACAACGAAAGTGGCTCGGAGGGAAGCGATGGCTGACAAAAAAGGGGCGATCTCGAGGCTCGTCGATGCCTTTGCAGACCTGCCGGGAATCGGTCGGCGCACGGCGGAACGGCTTGCGTACCACGTGCTCAACATGCCGCGCGACGAGGCGCTCGGGTTTGCCGAGGCCATCCGGGCCGTGAAGGAGAACCTGCGTCCCTGCCGTTCGTGCTTCAACCTCGCGGAAGGGGATGAGTGCAGCATCTGCACCGACCCTCGACGCGACAAGACGCTCCTCTGCGTGGTCGAGCAGGTCCGCGACCTCCTGGCACTCGAACAGGCCGGGAGTTACCGCGGACTGTATCACGTGCTGCAGGGCCGACTCGCGCCGCTGGAGGGCAAGGGGGCTGAGAATCTTTCGCTCGACACGCTCGTGGCGCGCGTGTCTGCCGGACAGTTTCGAGAGGTCATCCTCGGGACCACGCCCAACGTGGAGGGTGATGCGACGGCGCTCGTCGTCGCCGAACGACTCAAGGACCTCCCTGTCGAGCTCACGCGACTGGCCCGCGGACTCACCGTGGGTGCCTCGCTCGAGCAGGCGAATCGGGAGATGCTCGTCGATGCCTTCGCCGGCCGACGACGGTTCTGACGCATCGGTCTTCCGCGACACGCCGGGCACCGCCTCTCCCAAGGGCGGATCGGAATCTCAGAGCAGGTTTCGTGCCGTTCAAGGCGACACCGGCATTTTTCATGCCGTGATTCGCCTGGAGCGTGGAAAAGCGGTATTCTTAAGAGTGTCTCAGGGGTTTGCTTCCACAGGTTGGATTTCGGCACGAGGGTTGCAGTCATGCGGATGTCGTTCGGCCAGGAAATGCGGATGGCGCAGAAGCAGGTGCTTGCGCCCCGCATGATCCAGTCGATGGAAATCCTGCAGCTCCCGGTGATGGCCCTCGAGGAGCGGATCGAGGAGGAGATTCAAAACAACGAGACGCTCGAGGTCGAGGAGATGGGCCAGGAGGGGCCTGTCGCGGAGATGCTGGTGGAGCAGGAGCCGCCGGCGGTCGAACGCACGGTCGACGAGATGCCGTTGATCGTGGATCAGGACCATGCCAACCAGGCCGACTTTGAACGCACCTACGACTGGGCCAACGAGTATCCCGACAGCGACGATGATCGGACCCGCCCCTCAGCGTCGCAGATCGAGCAGGCGGGCGACCGGTATCTCGATGTGATGGCCAACATGGCGGAGCGGCCCGAGACGCTCTGCGACCATCTCCACGAGCAGCTGTCGAACTACGAGCTGACCGGCGCCGAACGCGAGGCGGCCGACAAGGTGATCTACAACCTCGATGCCAATGGCTATCTCCCGATGCCGCTCGAGGAACTGGTGGATGCCGACGGTGGGCCCGATCAGCTGGCCCATCTCGAAAAGGCGCTGCGGGTGGTGCAGGGCATGGATCCTCCCGGCGTCGGCGCCCGCGATCTCAAGGAGTGTCTCCTTCTCCAGATTCGTCACGACACGCCCAATGCCCGGGCGCTCCGTCGGCTCGTGTCGGAGCATCTCGAAGATCTCGCGGGCAATCGGCTTCCGCTGATCGAGAAGAAGACGGGATTCACCATCGAGCAGATCGAGCAGCTACGCGAGCAACTGCATGAGTTCAAGCCGAAGCCAGGCGCCGTGTTCACGGTGCCGATCGTGGTGCCGGTGAAGCCCGACGTGTATGTCGATCAGATGCCCGACGGCACCTGGAAGGTGCGGCTCGAAGACATCGACCTGCCCAACCTGCGGATCAGCCCGCTCTACCGCGAGATGCTGATGTCGCCGGCCACTGATCCGGCCACGCGTGACTACATCAAGCGGAAGATCAACTCGGCCCAGTGGCTCATCGACGCCATCGAACAGCGGCGGGCGACGCTCCTCAAGACCTCCCAGGCGATCGTCGACCACCAGACGCGGTTCCTCACCGAAGGCCCGGAGGCGATCGAGCCGCTCAAGATGCAGCAGATCGCCGACCGCATCGGGATGCACGTCACCACGGTGAGTCGTGCCGTCGACGACAAGTGGCTCCAGACGCCGCGAGGACTTCATGCCCTGAGAAAGTTCTTCGTTGGTGGCACGAAGGGCGCCGACGGCGAGGAGGTGGCCTGGGACGCCGTGCGGATGAAGCTCCAGGAGATCATCGACGCCGAGCCAAAGGATGCACCCTACAGCGACGATGAGCTCGTGCAGGAACTGGGCAAACGGGGCATCGTGGTCGCCCGTCGCACCGTCACGAAATACCGGAAGGCGATGAAGATTCCCAGTTCCCGCCAGCGGCGCGACTGGAAGCTCGTCCGAACGGAGGCTGGCCTGCTGCCCGAGGGTGACGACGACGCTGGCGTGGCCGAAGAGTCCGACGACGAAGGCTGATCGGTGGCGGCTGCCCTTGTCGGTTTTTTGCCCGGGCTCCTACGATTGGAAAGACTTTCCCATCGGAGCCCCCCATGCGATGCCCCTTTTGTCGAGCCGATAACGACCGCGTGACCGACTCCCGCGCGGGCGACGAGGGTGCCACGATCCGTCGGCGTCGGGAATGCCTCGCGTGCCGTCGGCGGTTCACCACCTACGAACGGGTTGAACGGCAGGCCCTGACGGTGGTGAAGAAGGAGGGGCAGCGGGATCCCTTCGACCGCGACAAGATCCGGCGAGGGCTGGCGAAGGCCTGCTGGAAGCGGCCGGTGACCGAGGATGACATCGAGGCGGTGGTGACGGCGCTGGAGGGGGAACTCTACGGCACCTTCGAAGGCGACGTGCCGAGCCAGGTGATCGGCGAGCGGCTCATGGAGCTGCTCAAGGATCTCGACCAGGTCGCCTACGTGCGGTTTGCCAGCGTCTACCGCGAGTTCAAAGACGTTCGCGACTTCGTCGACGAGCTGGAGCCGATCCTCAACGAGACGCCCCGCGGCCACTGAGGCCACGGCCGGAATGATCAGGGGGATGCGGTTCGACGATAGTCGCCGTGCACGCCGCCGGTCTTCTCCTCGAGCCGCACCTGACAGATCACCATGTCGGGGTCGATAGACTTGCTCATGTCGTACACGGTGAGCGCGGCCGCCGAGGCCGCCACCAGTGCCTCCATTTCAACGCCCGTGCGGGCGGTCGTTCGCACGACGGCCTCCACGAGCACGGTGGCGTCGTCGGGAAAGGAGACGGCCAACTCCACGGCCTCGAGGGGCAGCGGATGGCAGAGGGGCACGAGGTCGCTGGTGCGCTTGGCGGCCATGATGCCGGCGATGCGTGCTGCCGCGATCGCGTCGCCCTTCTCGAGCGTGCCGTTTTGGATGCGCGCCACGGTGTCGGGGCGTGCGACGAGACGTGCCGAGGCGCGTGCCGTGCGGAGGGAGGTCGGCTTGCCGCCGACGTCGATCATCCGGATGCCGTGGGGGGAGTCGTTCATGTCCGGAACGATAGCAGAAAAACGCCGTGGGCCGACCCGCAGAGACGGGCCGGCCCACGGTTGTGGGGTCGGACATGGATGGTCGGCGAGGGCCTGGTGGCGTTGCGACGCCCCCGAGCCCTCGCCTCGATCACACGAGTTCCTTGCGGGCACCGATCAGGGTGCGAAGCCGCTCGGCGAGCAGAGCCACGTCGAAGGGCTTCTTGAAGCTCTCGTTGACATGGGCGCGGTCGACCGTGATCTGCGAGCCGTCGTCGGGCAGCAGGGCGATCACGATCGTGTCGGCATACTCGGCATTGCGACGCAGGTTCTGACAGATCTGCTGGGCGTCGATCCGGCCGATCGAGTAGTCCACCACGATGCAATCGGGATGGAAGCTCTCGGCCTGGATGCCGGCCTCGAAGCCGCTGGCGGCAACCTGAATCTTGAACGACTTTTCGACCGGCAACTGCTTCTTGAGGTTCTCGATCAGCACCTGATCCTGGCCGACGAGCAGCACCTTCGCCATCGCCTCGTCCTCGAGGTCGCCCAGCGGCATGCCGTGCTCCTTGAGGAACTTGATCAGGTACTCCCGCGGAATGCGGCGGTCTTGGCTGCCTGGAATCCGGTAACCCTTGAGGCGGCCGGAATCGAACCATTTGCTCACGGTGCGCGGAGCCACTTTACAGATCTTGGCGACCTGGCCCGTCGTAAAAACCTTCATCGTACTGGACTCCCTCTGGATCTTTCGTGTCCGGAAATGTCCTTGGCCAGTCCGCACCCTCGCGAGCGAGGAACCAGCCCCCCTTTGACGCGGATGTTGGTTCTGGGGACGCCCGCGTCGTCGTGCCCCACGAAGGCCGGCCAGAGGCGCGGAGGGGGGCATGAGAATTCGGACACCTCGGGCGTGCGTCCCTTGGGCAGGACGCCACCCGATGGTGGCCGTGACTCGCAGGTTCCCCCCCTGCGCCACACCGCGGACGATCGTCGGGATTGCTCCCGCGGACGTCCGCGACATGGCCGTCCAGGAGGGTAGATCGAAAGATCGTGTCGTGAGACTTGAGCCGTTCTTCACGAACACGCCGGTGGCACCGCTCGACCGACCTGTGCCGGAGGTACCGGAACGCTCGAAAAGTCGCGAAATCCGGCCTGTTTCAAGTTCGTCGTGTCAGGCGGCGCGGGCGGCGGCGGCGGTCGACTCGAATCGAACGCTGACCCGCTTCGACACACCCGATTCCTCCATCGTGACGCCGTAGAGGGTGGTGGCCGCCGACATCGTCTTTTTCGAATGCGTGACCACGATGAACTGGGTGGACGAGAGAAAGGCTCGGAGCACGCCGACGAAGCGGTCGACATTCGCCTCGTCGAGGGCGGCGTCCACTTCGTCGAGGACGCAGAAGGGACTCGGGCGAGACTTGAAGATGGCCAGGAGCAGGGCGACGCAGGTCATCGTTTTCTCGCCGCCCGAGAGCAGGGAGATGCTTCTCGGCTCCTTGCCAGGCGGGCGGGCCACGATTTCGACCGACGCTTCGAGAAGATCGACACCCTCCTCGAGCACGATGTCGGCCTGCCCCCCACCAAACACCCGCTCGAAGAGCTCGCGGAAGTGTCCTCGCACGGTTTCGATCGTCTCCCCGAGCAGGCGACGGCTTTCCTCGTCGATGCGGGCGATGAGCTCCTCGATCGACTGCTTGCCCGAGGTGACGTCGGTCAGTTGGCCTTCGAGCGTGGCGAGGCGGCTCGACAACTCCTCGGCCTCCTGCAGCGCCTCCATGTTGACCGACCCCATCGAGGCGACCTTGCGGCGGAGCTCCTCGATGGCGGACTCGAGTTCGGCCCGGTCGTCGGGGATGGGGTCGGCCTCGGCGGCGTCGGATTCGGCCTCGAGGGGAAGCGACTGCTCCGCATCGATGTCGATCTCGTATTCATCGCGGATTCGTTCCACGATGCGGGCGCGCTGGTGCCGGGCTTCCCCCGCTTCGAGGGCGAGCGCGTGCAGCCGATCGGCGATCTGGGAGGCGGCCACCCGGGTTGACTCGTGGGCTGCCGTGGCATCCTTCCGGGCCATGTCGAGCCGCTCGGCCTCGGCGGCGAGCACGGTCAGTGCGGATGTCGTCCGCTCCGCGGCCCAGGCTGCCTCGGCGCGATGGGCTGTGGCGACGAGGACCTCGCGATCGTGGCCCTCCGCCTCCGCCCGCGCATCGGCGAGCCTGGCTCGGGCCTCGTTCACCTCACCGCGCTTGATGACGAGGGAGGCGGCCGTCGCGGCCATGGCATCGCGGGCGCGGGCGAGTTTTTCCGTCGTGGCGGCCTCGTCGATGCGGAGCCGCTGGATGGCGTCGATCGTCTGGCCGCGGTCGCGTTCCACGAGTTCGATCGCGTCGCGGCGACGGCTCGCCTCGGCGGCTGCGTCGGCGAGTCGCTCTTCGGCGTCGGCGAGTTCGCGGCGTGCCTCGGACACGGCAGCCTCGGCGGCAGCAGCCTCCTTGTCGGCCAGGCGGGCGGCTCGCTCTGCGTGGGCGATCGAGTCGTGGGCGGCCGTCTCGTCCCGGTCGATCCGGTCGGATTCCGCACGAGCGGTGGCGATCGCATCGGTCGCCTGCTGACGTCGAACCGTCGCCTGCGCCTGATCTTCGCGGCGAGCCTCGATGGCGGCCTGGAGACCCTCGATCTCCTCACGGATCGACGTGACCGTGCGTTGAAGTTCGTCGTGTCGCCCCTCGAGCGCGCGGAGTTCGCTGCGGCGGGCCACGAGGCCTGAGGAGCCACCCGCGGCCCCCACGGCGAATCCGCCGTCGGCCATCAGGCTCGCGCCTTCGCGAGTCAGGAAGAGCGTTCCGGCAGGAGCTGTTGGCACGAGCGGCAGAGCGTGATCGATCCGCTCGACGAGCCAGACGCGGGCGAGGAGCCGGTGGATCAGGTCGGCTGCCGAACTCGGCGCGTGGGACGGAACGGCGCGCTCAACGAGTCGATCGAGCCGGCCGACGATGCCGGGCTGGGGCCCGGGATCAAACCCGGCCACCTCGCGAAGGTCGCGGGCCGCCAGGAACCCGATGCGTCCGCCGGCGGCGAGCACCGCCTGCGCGTCGTTCGACCCAGCCCATGCGGCGTGCCAGGCGACGGCATCGTCGAGCGAATCGACCACGAGACTCTGGCCAAGTTCACCGAGGGCCACGTCGATCAGCGGGGCCCATTCCACATCGGCCACGACGAGGTCGGCAAGCACGCCTGCAAAGCCCGGAACGTGGGCCGCCCCTCCGGCGGCCAGAAGGCTGCGGGCCGCCTCGGAGACGCCCTCTTGCCGATCGACGAGGTCCTGCAGCATCGACCGACGTTCTCGGCAGGCTTCGAGCGTCGACTGCCACCCCGCAAGGTCTTTCCACCGAGTCTGGAGCAGGGCGGTGGCGTCGCGTTGGGCCGTTTCCAGCACGTCGATGTCGCGGTCCACGCCGGCCAGCCGGGCGCGGAGCGACGAGAGCTGGCCCTGGGAGGCCGCCCTGGATTCACCCAGGAGCGCAAGACGCTCCCGCGCCGCGGCAACGGCCGCGTGGGCCCGATCTGCCGACGCCTGGGTGTCGGCGGCACGGGCCACGAGACGTTCGAGGGCGGAATCGCGGCGAATGTGCAGCCGCTCGAGGTCGTCGAGCAGGGCAGTCGCGGCAGCCAGGGCCGCCCGGGCGGTCGTGGCCTCCTCGTGGGACCCAGCGACGGCTTCCTCGTGTGAGGCCAGCGAACGGCGAAGGACCGCCAGCGAGGCTTCGATGTCCGCCGCGGACTGGGCCGCGCGGGCTTCCGACGCGAGCACCTCACGCTCGGCATCGATGGCCGCCGCAAGCGTGCGCTCCGCCCGCTGCACGGCGGCGTCGAAGTCATGCCGTCGTTGGCGAGTCAGGGTTTCGGTCGTCTCGGCCGAGGTGATTCGTTGGGTGTCGGCGGCTGCCGACGCCCTCGCCTCCGCCAGCCGCGGCTGCATGGCATCCACGGCAACCGCCAGTTCGGCGACCGCCTCGCCCAGTTCTCGCCCGGTGGTTTCCGTGTCAGCCGCCAGCTGACGGGCGGCCACCATGGCGGCATCGAGATCGGCGATCGTGGCGTCGACCCCCGAGAGATCGCGTCCTGCCGCGGTGATCCGAAGCGTCTTGAGCCGGTCGTGGAGGGTCTTCCACCGACGGGCCCGTGCTGCCTGGTTCCTGACCTTTTCGAGACGGCTGGCCACTTCACCGACGATGTCGGCCAGCCGTTGCCGATTCTGCTCGGCCCGCTCGAGACGCCGCAGGGCCTCGGTGCGCCGGCTTCGAAACCGCGTGATGCCCGCCGCCTCCTCGAAGACGGCGCGGCGGTCGCGGCCCGACGCGGTGAGCAGGGCATCGACCCGCCCCTGTTCGATGACGCTGTAGGCCTCGGTGGCGGCGCCGGTACCGGAGAAGAGCTCGCGAATGTCCTTCAGCCGAGAGACCTCGCCGTTGACGAGATACTCGCTCTCGCCGTTGCGATAGACGCGCCGGGAGATCTGCACGGCATCGGACGACACCGGCAGCAGGCGGGCCGTGTTGTCGAACACAAGCGACACTTCGGCCATGTTCAGCGGCTTGCGGGCGGTGGAGCCCGCGAAGATGACGTCGGTCATCTCCTTGCCGCGGAGACTGCGAGGCGACTGCTCTCCGAGCACCCACTTGATCGCGTCGACGACGTTCGACTTTCCCGATCCATTGGGACCGACGACCACCGTGATCCCGTCGGGAAACTCGAAGCGGGTCCGGTCGGCAAAGCTCTTGAAGCCGAAAAGTTCGAGCGCGGAGAGCCGCGTCATTCGGATTCGTCGGCGCCGCTGACCCCGTCATTCGCCGCGGAAGGCTCGTCGGCGTCGTTCGGGATCTCGCGGGCGCGGGCTGACGCCTCCTCGTGGATCGACGGTCGGCCGTCCAGTTCGCTGGGAATCGCATCGAAGGCCAGCCGGCTGTCGAGGCACCGGAAACCGCTGGCCTGCTGCAGAAACTGCACCGCGTCGGGATACGTGCCCCCGATCGACACGATGGCGCGGATCACACGATCCGCCGTCGCGGGAACCTCCGCCTGCTGATCCGACTGGCCGGGCGCGAACCGACTGACGAAGGCGGTTTTTCCCTCGACGACGACGACGATCGACGATCCCGCCTCGGCCCGAAGGCCGTCGGCGATCGGGTGGTCGGTGCCGAAGAGAACGATCTCGGGGCGGTGGCTGCGGGTCACGTGGATGAGCGACGGGCCTTTCACGTCGACGACATGAAGGGAACAGGCGTTGCCGAGGCGCTCACCGCGCACGAGCGGGAGATCGGGGTCCATGCGCCACAGTGCCCGAAAGGCTCCGTAGCGGGTTTCGGCGCTGCGGCTCGACAGCAGCGACTGCAGCGCGTCGACGCCGTTGGCATCGTCGAGCACCGACAGGGCGGCCAGGGCCGCGGGGCGTGAGCTTCGGAGGTTGTTCGCCGCATCGGCGAGATGCGACGCTGCGACCGATTCGCCGAGATACGCCAGCGCCTCCGCCGCCGCAAACCGGATCTCCGCATCCTTCGAGTCGAGAGCTTCACGCAGGATGGGGATCGCCTCCTTGCCGATGGCCTCGAGGCGAAGAGCGGCGACCGGTGCGGTGACCGGGTCTGTCAGCTGGCGTGCGAGCAGCTGCATCCGGGCGTGACGGCCTCCCGGTGGCTCGATCACGGCGATGCTCTGGACGACCCGCAGGTAGCGACCCAGGTTGTGCTTGTAGACCTGCGGGACTTCCAACGCGATGTAGCGGTCGGTTTGGGGATTGGCGACGCCCCGCTTCACTCCCTTGATCACGGCGTTGAAGCGGCGGTTGATCCAGTCGCCCAGCCGCTTCGACATCGCGAAGGATCGATGCTCGGCCCCGAGGATCAGACCAAGATCGCGGTCGGCCAGTGCCACGCCCCCTCCGGGGACGCGGGCCCGGATCTTCGACTTGGCGTCGAGCGTGCCGCCCGACACCGGGTCGACGAGCAGCGGTCCTTCCGCGATCCCGAGTTCGTGACCATCGCGCATGGCGTTGCCCACGACGGCCATCTCGGCGAGACGAGTTTCCATCAGCCAGCCGCCCGCGAGGCTCGAGGTGTCGTTGTCGGCGGGCACCTCGACGAACACGTCGAACCGATCGCCTTTGCGCACTCCAGGCGGGAGGTAGCCGTGGGCCCAGACCAGCGCGGTGGATGTCGACGCCAGGAGGGTGTTCGGCTCGATGACGCCACGCCCCTGCATGTCGGAGATCAGCGTCTGCCGCTGGGGCCCCGGCGGCGGGTCGCCACCGGTGTCGGCAAGTCCGGTTACCAACGCGGGGCGTTCGATCCGCTTCACCGACATGCCCCACGGCGACGTGTAGTCGCCGACGATCTTGGTGTCGGCGTCAACCTCCGCGAGGGCGCTGATCTCAGGACTCTGGCTTCGGATCGCAGGGCCTGCGCATCCGGCCGAGCCCATCACGACGAGGCAGACGACGATGCCAGGGAGCCATGTCGAGGGGCGTTCGGCGCGCATGCGGGCGGATCCACGAGGATGCCAGATGCCGCGGAGTCCGGCCGCGGCGGGGCGGGAGGGTAGGTCGATGGCGGCGGCGTGGTCAAGGGTGCTTTGCCGGGAGAGCCCAGCCTTCCGGGGGCTTTTGTGGCGTTGAGGAACGCGATTGCCTGGCCTCGCCCCTGCTGCTACGGTTCGCCCCCTGACCGGCCCCAGGACCGGTCCCAACACCCTGCGGCCTCTTTCCTCCGGAGCGATCCACCGTGACGGCGACACCCCCCACCGGCAACAGCCTCGGCATCCACGTTCGTTGGATGATTCGACGGGACATGCTGGAAGTGAGTGCGATCGAGCAGGAGGCTTTCGAGTTTCCGTGGTCGGAAGAGGACTTCACGCGGTGCCTCCGTCAGCGGAACTGCATCGGCATGGTCGCTGAGATCGCCGATTCCGTGGTGGCCTTCATGATCTACGAACTCCATCGCTCGCGGCTCCACATCCTCAACTTCGCCGTGCTGCGGTCGCACCGTCGCCTCGGCATCGGCACCCACATGATGGAGAAGCTGGTCGGCAAGCTGACGCCCGATCGTCGCGGGCTGATCGCCCTCGAGGTGCGAGAGACTAACCTCGCGGCCCAGCTGTTTTTCCGCTCGCTCGGATTCCGCGCGACGGCGGTGCTCAAGGACTTCTATCAGGACACGACGGAAGACGCCTACATGATGCAGTACGCGCTTCCGGCGGCTGCCGAAGCGATGCCGATGCCGCAACGCCGCGCCGCCTGATTCGAGCCTCCATCGCTCAGGCGAGTGGGCTTCCTGCGGGTGCGGCGATGAGCATGCCACGGATCGCTCTGGCCCGGTGGCCGAGGGCGCGCACCGTGGCTGCCGCCGATCGGCCGCGGGCAAACACGGTCACGAGCGGGCTTCCGGCTCGCAACGGCTCGTCGTCGGCGGGAATGTCGGCGATCGCGGGCATGCCGTCGTGATTCGACCACCGGGCCGCACAGGCCTCGAGTTCTTCGGGCATGACGGGAACGATGGGCCTGTCGCGTGGCACGAAGACAATCGCCTTCGCCCACCACGCATCGTGTGATGGACCACACATCGGTGGCGATCCGTGGCCAAAGGCCGCGAGGTGGGCGGCCGCCATCGACCAGCCGCATCGCCGCTCGATGAGCTCCATCGATGCGGTGGGGCGGGGATTCACCTCCACGACATGCACCGTGCCGCCGGCATCGATGACGGCATCGACGCCGAAGACCCCCACGAGGCCGAGCCCGTTCGCCACGGCCCGTCCGGCGGCGGCAAACCCCGTGGCGATCGACGGCGACAGCCGATCGATCGGCACATCGAGCGACCCGCAGTAGGCGAAGCCATCGGTGCCGCACCACGGTCGCCCGAGGAACTGGCGGCTCGCCGCCACCATCGTGCTCGAGCCCGCGTGGGCAACGAAGGCCGCAGACCACGAGTGGCCTGCCACGCGACGCTGCCACACGCGAGATGCCTCGATCTGGCCGGAGGGGCCGAACCAGGGGCGAATGCCGCGGCCCCCCGCGCTGGCGAGCGGCTTTTCGAGGTAGGTCCCATCGCGAGGCACGTCTGCTGGGCTGGTGACGGTGTGGGGAAAGGCGATGCCGGCGTCACGGAGCACCGCGGCGAGAACGGCTGGATCACGCACGCGGCGAACGGCGCCGGGGGCGATGCCGGCGAGCGGCCGGGCGGTCTCGATGGCCGCGAGTATCTCGGGATGATTCTCGAGTGCGCCGGTGTAGACGCAGGGGGCCGCGGGAAACGCCTCGATGGCCGCGGGAATGTCGCGAGGGTAGTCCCGCGCGCCGCCGAGTCGAATCACGCTCGTGGCCGCCGCGCGGCAGTCACGGTCGGCAAACAGGTCGGCGGCATGCACGCACCATCCGAGACGCGAGGCCGATTCCGCGAATCCACGGGCGCTGGCCCCGACGACGACCAGATGCCGACGGCCATCGGACGAGGCGATCGGAATGGCGGGAGGAGTCAGGGGCATCGCCGCTCCTTGGTCGGGATCCGGCAACATGGTATCCTGCCGGCTCGTTTTTCCTTTCGGAAGTGACCGAGCGATTCCTTTTTTCAGGAGAGTTGGCCCATGTCGATGTTCGTCGGTGAAGCGCTGAGTGGCGAAGGCAACGAAATTGCCCACATCGATCTCTTGATCGGCAGCAAGGACGGCCCCGTGGGTGTGGCCTTTGCCAACGCGCTCGCGCGTCAGAGCGAGGGCCATTCGAACCTGCTGGCCGTGCTCACGCCGAATCTGGCCGTGAAGCCGTCGACCGTGATGATCACGAAGGTGACCATCAAGGGGGCGAAGCAGGCCGTGCAGATGTTCGGCCCCGCGCAGGCGGCGGTTGCCAAGGCCGTGGCCGACAGTGTGGCCGCCGGCGTGATCCCGAAGTCGGAAGCCGACGACCTGGTGATCGTGTGCGGCGTGTTCATCCATTGGCTCGCCGCCGACGACAAGAAGATCTACGACTACAACTATCAGGCGACGATGGACGCCATCGCCAACGCGATGACGGGCAAGCCGACCGCCGACGAGATGATCGCGGGCAAGGACAAGGCCGCTCATCCATTCCGCGGATTCTGATTCCACGGCCGCCGGGCCCCGTCGGGGCCCGGCGGCTTCGACCAGATCGATCGCGACGCCCGCCCATCCGGCGGGCGTTCGTGTTGAAGGGGTGACGCATGACGAAGAAAGTTCTCATCCAACTCGACGGTGACCCGCAGCCGAGCACGTTCGATGCGATCGTGGCGGTCGATGCCGGGGCCGACGTGCTGTTGCGGCATGGAGGCGTCACCGCCGACACGGTCGTGCCGCTGGTGCACGGCGGGATGTTCACCCGCGGTGGCGCCGATCTCGCATCGACTGCGATCTTCGTGGGTGGCTCCGATGTGGCGGCCGCCGAGGGGGTGGCCGCGCGGGTGAGGGCCACGTTCTTCGGTCCTGTTCGTGTGGGGGTGCTCGTCGATCCGTCGGGTGCCAACACCACTGCGGCGGCGGCCGTCGTGGCGGCCGGCCGCCATGTGCCGCTCGAGTCGGGAGCGGCCAGGCCATGCCGCGCCGTCGTGCTCGGGGGGACTGGCCCGGTGGGGCAGCGTGTCGCCCGCCTGCTGGCGGGCAAGGGGGCCCACGTGGTGGTCGTGTCACGCTCGCGCGATCGCGCTGAGTCCGTCGTGCGGCGCCTGATCGAAACACGAGGGGTGCCGGCGTCGTGTCTCGAGGCCGTGGAGCACCATGGAGGGTGTCTGGCCGGGTCGGCATTCGCAAGGGTGCTGGGTGAGGCGGATGTGATCGTGGCGGCAGGAGCCGCCGGGGCGGTGCTGCTCGACGCATCAGGCCGCCGTGCCGCCGCTGGCGTCAGGGTTCTCATCGACCTCAACGCGGTGCCGCCGTCGGGCATCGAAGGGGTGTCGGTCGGCGACAAAGCCAAGGCCGACGGCGGGGCGGTGGTGTATGGAGCGATCGGTGTCGGCGGCACCAAGATGAAGATCCACAAGGCGGCCATCTCCGCGATCTTCGCCGACCCGCAGGCGTTTCTCGACGCCGAAGAACTTCTCGCCCTCGGCGAACGGCTCGAGTCTGGCGGCTGATCGTTCGGCTGTCGTGCCGAGGTGGTGTTCAGCGCCGGGGGTCGGGCTGGTCGCGTCGGAGATGACGCGACGCGGCGGCGTCGATGAGCCAGGGTGCCAGCCGGGCCGCGATCGCATAGCCAACGGCCTGCCAGCCCGGTGTGACGTCGCGACGGCGCCGCTCCATCGCCCGGGTGATGCTCCGAGCGGCGCGGTCCGCCGGCATTCTGTGGCCGCGTGACCAGGGGGGCTTTTGCCCGGCGAGCAGCCCCTCCCAAAACTCCGATTCCGTCGGCCCAAGGTTGACGAGAAGCACGCCGATGCCGTCGTCGGCCAGTTCGGTTCGGAGCGTTCCTGCAAGCGAGCGGAGCGCGGCCTTCGCCGCGCAATACTCGCCATGAAGGGGCAGGGGATGAAGACCGAGGATCGAACCCACAAGCACGATCACAGGATCGTGTCCCGTCGCCAGCCACGGCAGGCATTCACGGACGAGTTCCGCCTGAGCCAGGAAGTCGAGGTCGAGAATCCTGGCGAAGGTGGCGGGGGCGAGATCGCAAAATCGCCCGATGGCGCCGCCGCCGGCCGCCGCCACCACGCCATCGATGCCGCCAAAGTGTTCGGCCGCCGTGGCCACGATCTGCTGTCGGGTGGGGGGATCGCAGATGTCACCGGCCAGGAAGGCCTCGGCATCACCGCGCTCGACGAGCGCCCGGAGCCGTTCGTCCCGTCGGGCCGTGACGAGCACCCGTGCGCCGCGCCGCGTGAGATCGGCTGCCACGGCACGGCCGACGCCCGATGAGCCTCCCGTGACGATGATGCGCTTGCCGCTGAGCTGTCGCGGTCCCTTCGCCATGGCCATCATCCCATTTCCGGAAGGGGCGACGCCGCCGGCTCCGCGTAGGCGTGAGGCCTCACCGTCGCCTCGTCGTCGGTGATGCGGCCGAGGAGGGATGCCGGGATGCGGCAGTGCACCACCACACGATCGTCGGTGAAGCGACGGGAAAGCACCTCGCCGTATTTTCCGAGCCACGCGAGGAGTCGGCCGTTGCCTGGATCGGTCTCAACGTCGATGTCGCGAAAGCCCTTGCCAAGGCAGTCACTCACGGCCCTGGCGAGGTCGGGAAGGCCGGCACCCGAACGGGCCGAGATGGCGAGGGCGTGCGGGTAGCGGGCCAGCACCTGTTCCCGTGCCACACGTTCGGGGATCGCGTCGATCTTGTTGAGCACGAGGAGCGTGTCTTTCTCCTCGACACCGAGTTCTTCGAGCACTCCCCGCACCGCGGCGATCTGGTCGTCAACCTGCGGACTGGAGGCGTCGGCCACATGGAGCAGCAGGTCGGCCTGGCGCGTCTCCTCGAGCGTGGCCTTGAAACTGGCGATGAGGCGGTGGGGGAGGTCGCGGATGAAGCCGACGGTGTCGCTCAGCAGCACCGGCCCCCAGCCTGGAAGCCGCCAGCGTCGGGTGCGGGTGTCGAGGGTGGCGAAGAGCTTGTCTTCCGCCAGCTCATCGGCGCCGGTGAGGGCATTGAGGAGCGTGCTCTTGCCGGCGTTGGTGTAGCCGACGAGCGACACGGTCATGCGATCATGCCGCGATGCCACCTGGCGCTCGCGCCGACCATGGATCGCCGCCAGTTCCGTCTTGAGGTCGTGGATCCGCTTCTCGACGAGGCGGCGGTCGACCTCGAGCTGCTTTTCGCCCGGGCCACGCATGCCGATGCCCATCTTGAGCCGCGAGAGGTGCGTCCACATCCGCTTCAGCCGGGGCAGGGAATACTCCAGCTGCGCCAGTTCCACCGCGAGCCGGGCTTCGTAGGTGCGGGCGCGGGCCGCGAAGATGTCGAGGATCACCTCCGATCGGTCGAGCACCTTCACCGAGAGAGCCTGCTCGAGGTTGCGGGTCTGGGCCGGTGAGAGATCGTTGTCGAAAATCACGATGTCGGCGTCGTGATGGGCCACCAAGGCCTCGAGTTCCGTCACCTTGCCCTTGCCGAGGTAGGTCTTCTGATCCGGCCGATCGCGTCGCTGGGTGAGTTCGGCCATGACACGCGCCCCGGCCGTCGACGCGAGGCCCGCGAGTTCTGCGAGGGGCTGCTCCGGATCGACCGGGTTGTCGAGAAAGACGCCGACGAGGATCGCCCGCTCGCTCTGCACGCCCTTGCGATCGCGTTCCTTCATTCGTCATCTCCGTCGGGTTCGTCGCCGGCGGCCAGTTGCCGGCAGCTCTCCCATCGTCGCACATCGATCAGGCCGTCTGCCACCGCATCCTTCACGGCACAGCTCGATTCGTGGTCGTGCGTGCAGTCGGGGAAGCGGCAGAGATTGGCGATCGGCCGCAGGTCGCGAAACGCGCTCGGCACCTCGGCAGGCACGAGTTGCCACGGCTGAAACTGGCGAACCCCGGGCGTGTCCACGAACCACCCGCCGTGACCGTGGGGAAGAAGGCGGGCGGTGGTGGTGGTGTGGCGTCCCTTTTCATTGTCGCGGCTCACCTCGGCCACCTGCAGATCGAGGTCGGGAGCGAGCGCGTTGAGCAGTGAGGACTTGCCCACGCCGCTCTGGCCGACCACCGCGGTCACCCGGCCGGGCAGTTCCGCCCGCAGCCGGTCGATGCCCACGCCACTCACGGTCGAGCAGAGGATCACCGGGTAGCCCATGCGGGCATACACGCCCGCGAGCGGCACGAGCGAGGCGGTTGGCACCAGGTCGATCTTGTTGATGCAGATCACCGGACGAATGTTCGATGCTTCCGCCGCCACGATGAGACGGTCGATCAGGCCCGGCTTGAGTGACGGAAGCGAGGCGCTGCCGACGATGACCAGCTGATCGACGTTGGCGACGATCACATGGCGACGGCCGCGGCTGTCGCGGCTGAGGGATGTGCGGCGTGGTTCGATCGACTGAATGGTGCCTTCGGGTCCCGCGTCGCGCACCCGCACCCAGTCGCCCGCCGCGAGCGGATGCCGTTGGTCGGTGGCCACGGTCCGGAGCACCCGCCGCATGGTGCATCGCACGATCCGGCCGTCGGCGGCCTGGACATGGCTCTCGAGCCCGTGCACGTTGAGCACACGCCCGCGCCAGGCCGTGTCATCCGCCGGTTCGATGGCGAGGCCATCCGCCCGTTGGTTGGCGTCGGCGTGGGCGACGATCGTGCGCTTGCGGGTGAGATCCCCTTTTCCCGAAATCCGTTCGGAGGCGGCATGGTCGTCGATCGCCTGCGGGTCGCCTTCGAGGGCTCGCGTCAGATCCCCGCTGCGGCGGCGCGTCGAACGGTTCTTACGAAACTCGACACGGAACTTGCGGGGTTTGGCCATGAAGCGTCGGGTCAGGTGCCGGGCCGAGGGGGCCTGCCAGACGGCGCTCCGGCGCTCCGGCGATGCTCCAGGCCGGCCGACTCCAGCAGCGATCGGCCGAAGATGGCTTCCGAGGTCGACTTCTCGTCGGCCACCGGAATGGCACCCAGCTTCGACGGATCGTAGGAAATCTCGTAGGAGTGCTTCGCAATCGAGAGCTTGTCGCCCGGTTGGAGTCGCTGCTCGCTCACCCGAACCCCGTTGACCTTGGTGCCGTTGCTGCTGCGGAGATCCTTGATCGTCCAGTAGCCATCGACGAGCGAGAGTTCACAGTGCTGGCCAGACACGTTGGGAAAACGGAGCACGATGTCGACGCTTTCACGCCGTCCCACGACGAGGGTGGTTTTGAGGAGCGGGATCGGATCGCCGCCGCCCACCGGGAGAAGTTCGCCGTAGATTTGAGATTCACCGTTCATGGCTGCCGCATTGGAGAAATCGGCGGAAAACCCCGCCTTCTTTGGAGGGTACGGACGCGACGGAGGGTGGTCAAGGCGGCGGTCGGCTTCTGAAGGAGGTAGACTCCCTTCTGAAGCGATTGGAGCGGACCGGGTGATCGCCGGCCGTCGTTCGCGGGCCGGCCTGTTCGGCACCGAAACACGGCGGGAGGAAAGTCCGGGCTCCGCAGGACGCGATGGTGGGTAACGCCCACCGGCCGTGAGGTCAGGGACAGTGCCACAGAAAGCAAACCGCCGGCGGGGCTCGCTCCGCCGGTAAGGGTGAAACGGTGAGGTAAGAGCTCACCAGCAGGCCGGGTGACCGGTCTGGCTCGGTAAACCCCATCGGGAGCAAGGCCAAGCAGGAAGAAGTTCGGCCGTCATCCTTCGGGGTGGCGACGGCGCGAGGCGGTCCGTCTCGCATCTGCTTCCGGGTCGGCTGCTCGAGGCTCCGGGCAACCGGAGCCCTAGAGAAATGGTCGCCGCCCGTCGCCCAGGCGACGGGGACAGAACCCGGCTTACAGGTCCGCTCCAGTCTGCTTCACTTCGGATGCCACCAGATCGGCTCCGGCGAGATGCCGGTGTTCCTGGTCGTCGAGGAGTTTCATCAACTTCGAGATGCACAGGGTGTTGATGCTCACCCGCATCTGCTCCGCCTCGCTCTTGAGGGTTTCGTGGAGCGACTTCGGCATCCGCACCGTGACCACCCGCTGAATCTCCCGTTGGGAGGCGCGGTCGCTCTGACGGGAGCGGAGCCCGTCGAGCATCTCTCGAATCCGGGCGTATTGAGGCGAGCATTCGAACCGCATGAGGGAGTCGGCGTCGGAGAAGGTCCGGCGGACGATGCCGTCCACGCCCAGCACCTCCCGAAAGAACACCACCCATTCAGGCTCCATGGCGAAGAGTCGCTCGGCGACCTCCAGAACCGCGGTGGCGGCGTGGCTCTCAGTCTGGGGGGCTGGGGCGGTCTTCGTCGACATCGTGAATGCTCCTCCTGGTCATGACAGGCTGGCAGCGGCTCGCCGCCATCACCTCGCCGGGGCAACTCCTGTTCGCCAGGGCTTTGGTGACGGAGAACTCTTCTCAGCCGGTCAAGCGATTGCTTCAAGTGATTGTGCAGCAACGACTTGCAGTCATTCGCGCGAGGCTGGCTTCTTTTGTGGCACGAGTGCCTCGTTTCGTGGCACTGGTGGGCGTGCCTGTTTCTTAGGCAGGGGGCCTGAGTCGCATTTCCAAAATGTCCGGCAGGATTTGCCCGATCGGCGCACCCGATTCTGCCGTTACAAGCCGGCCTGGGCGGCCCGCTCCAGCGTGCTGGCCACCCTTTCGGCGAGGTCGGCGTCGCACACCGTCTGGAGCCCCCGCCACCCCGGCACGGCGTTGACCTCCACCACCACTGGTCCCTGGGGGGTCGGTATCAGGTCGACCCCCGCGATGTCGGCTCCCAAGGCGGCCGCGCTGCGGCGGGCCAGATCGATCCACTCAGGAGGGGCGATGAAGGGTTCGGGGCGACCTCCGAGGGCGACGTTCGTGCGCCATTCCCCGGGGGGGGCGATCCGGCGCATCGCATGCACCTCCGACCCGACCACGAGGATCCTGGCATCCCACCCTGGGTGATCGAGAAACTCCTGAAGGTAGATCACCCCCTGCGCCCCGGCCGATGCGGCCTCCTCGGGGCTTGCGATGCGCACGATGCCCTGCCCCCGCGAGCCGAAGAGCGGTTTTGCCACGCATGTCCCGCCGAGCTGGGCGCAGGCCGAACGGGCGTCGTCGGCACTCTGCACGACCAGCGTGTGCGGCACGGGCACACCGGCACCGGCCATCACGGCGAGCGAAAGGTATTTGTCGATGGCGATCTCGAGGGCACGGGGGCGATTGATGACCGGCGTGCCGGCAGCCTCCAGTCTGCCGAGCACATCCATGCGAAAAATCACCTCTTCGAGGCGGTCGGTCGGGGATCGTCCTCCGGGCATGCCGCGCACCACGATCACGTCGGCCTGCTCGATCGCCCGAGGGAGAAACCCTGGGCCATGGGAGGTCACCGCCGCGCCGAGTTCCCCCCAGGCGACGACCGACGCGTCGTGTCCGCGGCGCTCGAGGGCAGTGGTGAGCCGCTCCACGTGCCAGCCGCAGCGTTCTCCGAGCACCACGACCCGCATCGAGGTGCCCCGCTCAGTCGGTCGTGAAGGAACGGGCGAGAATGTCCGGGGCACACGCACCGAACACGTGCCGATGCCCGGTGTCGATATTGACCAGCGTGAGCATCGCCGGTGCGAACAGCGCCGGATCGAGCGCGTAGAAGTCGCGTCCGGCCCGATCGAAGAGCACGGCGAACGGCTCGCCGTACGACGCCGACGATCGGCTCACCGCCCGTGGGCCAATCGCCGCCAGCGAGGCGTCGTCGCCCGTCACGTCGATCGTCACGGCCCCGCCGTAGAGAATCGCGTCGTTCGTGCGGCCGATGGCGGCGAGATCGTCGGCAGGAATCGGTGGAAGCGGGGCGGTGCCGCTCCCCCGCACGACGCGTGTGAGGTCGAACCGCAGGTCGTGGAGCTTGTGCAGGGCGGTTTCGAGCGACCGAGCCACCACCTGGAGAGTGCCTGCCACGCTTGCGGTTCGGGCCGCCAGCAACAGGAGGTGGTCCGGTGCCACGCCTGCGGCTTCGGCGAGCGAGCCGCACACGTCGTCCGGGGGCAAGGAGGCGGTTTCAAGGAGTCCCACCGCCACCGGCGGTCGTTCGCGGAGGCCGATCTCATCGAACAGTTCCTCGCGGCCGATCGCGGCCCGCATCGGCCCGCTTGCCATGGCAAAGTAGCCCTTCGTCGACACCTTCCAGCCGGCATACTGCGCGGCGAGGCAGGCCGCGACCGGTGAGTCGCTCGCGGCTCCCACCATGGGCCACGGGAATCCGGCGCCAGGCACGCCGCCGGCCGAGAGCGTCACGTGCCCGAGGCCTCCCATCGACGACTCGGCCATCGCGAGGCCGGCCGCCGTGCCGCCGGCCGAATCGACGCCGCAGTCCACCACCCAGACGCCCCCGCGTTGCACGCACGTGGCGCCGAAGGCGGCAGGATCCTCGCGGAGCGGGAGGGCCCGTTTGAATGCCGCCTCGTTGAGTGTCATGCCATCGGCTCCCGGGGCGATCATAATGCGGTGTGGGCGGCCGCGCGGCAATCGGTCGCGTTTGGCTTCGGCCTTCCGCCCGAATCGATTCCCCTCGCGAGGCCGTTGTGAGCGTTCCGAGCCTGACCGTCGAAAACTACGTCAAGACGATCGAGCAGATCACCAGCGGCCAGGCCGGCCGGCCGGCCACCACGGGCCAGATCGCCTCGGCGCTCGGTGTGTCGCCCGGCACGGTGACGAGCATGCTCAAAACGCTCGATGCGGCGAGGCTGGCGACGCACCGCCCCTACGAGGGCGTGGCGCTCACGCGGGCTGGAAAGGTCTTGGCGTTGCGGGTGATTCGCCGCCATCGCCTCATCGAACTCTTCCTCCTCACAACGCTCAAGATGACCTGGGACGAGGTGCACGACGAGGCGGAGCACATGGAGCATGCGGTGAGCGACCTCCTCGTGGATCGGATCGACGCATTCCTGGGGCGTCCCGAGGTCGATCCCCATGGCGATCCGATTCCACGGGCCGACGCGGTGACGCTGGTGGACGCCGAGCCCGACACGCGACCGCTCGCCGAGTGCGAGGCCGGCGTCGCGTTTCGTCTCACGCGGGTGCTCGACCAGTCACCCGAGTTTCTTCGCTACCTCACCGAGTGCGGTCTGGGGATCAACACGACGGGCACCGTCGAGGTGGGGGCGGATCCGACCGGTCTGATGCGCATTCGATTCGCCGGTCGCATCATGGCCATCGCGACCGATGCGGCGGCCAAACTGATCGTGGCCGGAGGCGAGTGATCGGACGGTCTCCGCGGCGTGTGGCAGCCATCTGCGCGTGTCACGCCCAGGCAGCGTCGGCGACCCGCTCCCACACCCCCGATTGACCGAGGCATTCATCGACCGACACCCGGACGTTTCCGGCGAGGGGCGTGCCTCGGCCATCGAAGGCACCGATCACCTCCATGCCGATCCAGCGGGCGAGCCACTCGGCGGTGGCATTGACCATCGGGAGCAGCACGCACTCCTCCAAGGGAAACACCCAGCGGCGTTGGTCACGAAACGTGACCGTCACCTCGTCGCCACCATGCGGTCCCTTTGCCGTCGCGACCGCAAGCCGCGGATTCTCCGTGGGGAGGAGCATGCGGTGGTCCAGTCGCGCGACCACGCCCGTCACCGCGTCGCGCAGCGCGATGAAATCGACCACCATGCCGTGCGCGTCGGGCCGTCCCGACACGTCGACGCCAACGGTCCAGTTGTGCCCATGCACGGGCTCGCAGAGCTCATCGGTGAGCGTGATGAAGTGACCGGCGGAGAAGACGTGGACGGCCTTCTGGAGCCGCACTTCGAAGCGTTCGGTCATGATGAAGCCGGATGGAGGAGTGGATGCGAGGCCAGGCGGCCGTCACGAAGGAGAATATAGAGGGCGGCGGCGATCAGGTCGGCGGTGGTTCCGGGATTGATCCGCCGCGGCTCGCGAAGGGATGCGTCGAAGGCTGCGATGGCGACGGGACGGTCGGCCGCCGGCAGCGCCATGATCGAGGCAGCCTGTCGGGACATAGCATCGGCCGTCGCCCGTCCGTGGCGGCGGGCGATCAGGGAGTCGGGCTCTCGGGCGAGTTGTCGCAGGTGAGCCTCGACCACGGCGTCGAGCAGTGGCCTGCCGGCGGCGATCGCCGAGGCGAGGTCGGCCGCGGGACCTGTGAAGAGCGGCGCAAAGCCACGGCTCCAGAGGCGGGCGATGAGATCACGATCAGCCGCCGCCTCCATGGCGTCGAGGATGTCGTCGGGGGGCGTGCCGGCGACATCGGCCCATGAGACGGTGCCCATGCCGCCAGGCCGGGCCAGGGCGATGGCGGCGTAGATATCGGCGGCATCATCTCGCGAGAGGCCCCCGAGCACGTCGGCGACGGCCTCGGGGGAGATCGGCACGCCATCGGCGACGGCGGCCAGCGGCGCCGTGAGCAGCACGATGCCGAGATTGGCGTTGGTGTCGGCTGCGGCCCGGGACGCCGACACGGCGTCAAGGATCGTGCGGCCGAGCGGCTGGTGCGGGGCGCGGTCGAGCACCGCGGCGCTGGCGAGCGCGGCGGCGACCAGATCGGCGAAGCAGAGGTCGGGAAACGACGCGAGCGGATGAACATTCCCCGGCTTGGGCGCGGCGGCCTCCACGACGCCGGCGATCGCCGCGCACCACCCCCGACTGCCGACGGGGAAGGACCGCGCCGCACGGCCGATCGATTCATGTCCGATTGTGCCGGTTGCGACGGTCATGGGAGGAACTCGTCAGGAACGGAATGGCAGGGCCTCGCCATCCTCAAAGGGTACACTCGAAAGAGAGATTGATCGGGAAGCTCAGGCTGCGACGAGAGGATCATGGCGACGGCGATCGAAATGACGACGAGCACCACCGTCGGGGCGGAATGCTTCATCAACCGCGAGTTGAGCTGGCTCGACTTCAACCAGCGGGTGCTGGAGGAGGCTGAGAACGCCGAAAATCCCCTGATGGAGCGGCTGAAGTTCCTCGCGATCTTCAGTTCGAACCTGGACGAGTTCTTCATGATCCGCGTGTCGGGGCTTCGGGAGCAGGCCTTTGGCGAGAGCGCGCCGCAGGACTATTCGCCCGACGGCATGACGGCCATGGAGCAGTTGAAGGTGATCGCCTGCCGCACCCAGGAACTGGTGGCGCGGCAGTATCGCTGCCTGCGCGACAGCATCGGCCCGGCGATGGCGGCCGAGGGCTTCCAGCTGCTTCGCTATGCGTCGCTCGAGGGAAGTCAGCGGGAGCAGGTCGATCGGTTTTTTCGTGAGCGCGCCCTGCCCATCCTCACGCCCATGGCGGTCGACCCGGCCCATCCCTCGCCCCGCTATCACAACCGCGGCCTCTATCTCGGCGTGATGCTGCATCGCGGGGAGGGGCTCGGACCGAAGAAGATGTTTGCGGTGGTGCAGGTGCCCCAGGTGCTTCCGAGAATCCTGGCGCTGTCGGGCGGCGCCCCCGGCAGTTATCCGTTCGTGTTGCTGGAAGATGTGGTGTCGGCCCGCCTCCCGGAGCTTTTCGGCGGATTCACGGTTGAATCGTGGACGGCCTTCCGCGTGACCCGCGACAGCGACGTTGATCTGCTCGAGCAGGAGTCGGACGACATGCTCAAGCTGATCGAGGATCGGATCAAGGCCCGCCAGCGTGGGCAGGCGGTTCGCATCGAGATCGCATCGCGGGCCAACGACAGCCTGGCCGAGATGATCATCGACGAGGAAGGGCTGAAGGGCACGGCCGACGGCACCTGCGACGACTACAGCGAGGTGTACCGTGTCGACGGTCCGCTCGACCTCACGTCGCTCTGGGAGCTCTACAAGCTGCCCGGTTTCGACCGGCTTCACGACAAGCCGTTTACGCCACGGATCCCGCGAGGGCTCGAGCGGCGCAGTCCGGACATCTTCGCGGCGATCGCCCATCGCGACATCCTCCTCCACCACCCCTACGAATCATTCGACCCAGTCGTCGAGTTCGTCACGACCGCGGCGGCCGATCCCCGCGTGCTCGCGATCAAGCAGACGCTCTACCGCACGAGCGGCGACTCCCCCATCTCCCGCGCTCTGATGGCGGCGGCGGAGTCGGGCAAGCACGTGACGGCGCTCGTGGAACTCAAGGCGCGATTCGACGAGGCCAACAACGTCAGCTGGGCGCGGCAGATGGAGCGTGCCGGTGTGCACGTGGTCTTTGGCTTTCTCGACCTGAAGACGCATTGCAAGGTCTCGATGGTGGTGCGGCAGGAGGGGCAGGGGCTGAAGCGATACGTCCATCTCGGAACCGGCAACTACAACCCGACCACGGCGCTCCTCTACACCGACCTCGGGCTGTTCACCGCCGACGAGTCGATTGCCGAGGATGCGTCGGCGTTGTTCAATCTCCTGACGGGTTATTCCCAGGGCTATGCCTGGCAGCGGCTGATCGTGGCGCCGGAGGCGCTCCATCAGCGCACCATCGAGCTGATCGACGAGCAGGCCCAGCGGGCTCGCGAGGGGCGACCCTCCCGGATCTTCGCCAAACTCAATGCGATCGTGGACCATCGCGTGATCGAGGCGCTCTACCGCGCCAGTCAGGCCGGCGTGCCGATCGACATCGTGGCACGCGGCATCTGCGGCCTCCGGCCCGGCGTGCCGGGGCTGAGCGAGACCATCCGAGTGCGGAGCATCATCGATCGGTTCCTCGAGCACAGCCGGCTCTACATCTTCGGCCCCGACGAGGAGGCGAAGGTGTTTCTTTCGAGCGCCGACTGGATGCCGCGCAACTTCTTTCGAAGGGTCGAGGTGATGTTTCCGGTGTTGTCGCTGGAGCTCGTCTCGCGGATCCTCAACGACATCGTGCCGGTGTATCTGGCCGACAACACGCGGGCGCGTGTGCTCGATGCAAGCGGCACCTTCCAGATGCTTTCGCCCGCGGAGGGGCAGCCGTCGAGACGCTGCCAGTATGAGTTTCTGGACCAACGGCCATCCGCGGCGGTGGAGTCGATGCCGACCGTCTCCTGACGGGGACGCGGTGCGGAGCACTGCCGCCTTGAGGGGGATCGGCCTCGTTCCTAGAATCGTTCCATCGGCACATCGTTCACCGCGACGCGGGATGACAGATTCATGGCGGATGATCATTACCAGACGCTCGGGGTTTCTCGGACAGCGTCTGCGGAAGACATCCGCAAGGCCTACCGCGAGCTGGCGCGGAAGTACCATCCCGATCTCCATCCCGATGACGACGCGGCGAAGGAGAAGTTCAAGAAGGTTCAGGCCGCCTTCGACGTGCTGAACGATCCCAGCAAGCGGGAGATGTATGACCGCTACGGCAGTTCGTTCGAGGGCGTGGGGGCGGGCGGTCCACGTGGCTGGAGCGGGGGCCCGTTTCCGGGGGGCGGCGGCTTTCCCGGGGGCGGCGGTGGGTCTGAGATCGACCTCGAGAGCCTTTTCGGAGGCGCCGGCGGGTTTGAGCAGATCTTCGGCGGTGGTCGGGGGCGGTCCGCGGGAGGGCGAAAGCGTCGCGCCGCGCAGGCTCCTGGCGACGACATCACGGCTCGCTTGAGCATTCCCTTCACGCTCGCGATCGACGGCGGCAAGGCCGACGTGGCGGTGGATCGAGGCGGCACCAAGGAAACGATCAGCGTGACGATTCCTCAGGGGGTTCCTGACGGTGCTCGGATGCGGCTGCGTGGACAGGGGCTTCCGGGCACGGGGGGCGGCCCCGCCGGTGATCTGCTGCTCGAGGTCGACATCGAACCCCACCCCATCTTTCGTCGCGACGGCGATACGCTCGAGGTCACGCTGCCGGTGACGGTGGCCGAGGCCATCAGCGGTGCCAAGGTCGACGTGCCCACCCCCTGGGGCACGATCGCGCTGAAGGTGCCGCCCCGCACCAGCGGCGGACGCAAACTGCGGGCGGCCGGCATGGGGGTGCGTCATGCCAACGGGGCGAAGGGTGATCTCATCGCAGAGGTGCAGATCATGCTGCCCGACACGAGTGACGCAGCCGCGATGGAGAGCCTGCTGCAGGCAGCGACGGCGGCGCAGGCGACCGTCGAGTCGAGCCCGCGGGCCCAACTCCGGTGGTAGCCGGACGTCCGGCGGGTTTGCCGAAGCGGGCGAGGCTCCTGCGGCCTTCGGAGTTTGGCCGGGTGTACGACGCTCGGGCGTCCGCGGCGTCGGGATCGCTCGTGCTCTATGCAGCCCCGCACCCCGAGAACGGGTCGGGCGTGCGGCTGGGACTGTCGGTGTCGCGGCGCATCGGGTCGGCGGTGGTGCGAAACCGATGGAAGCGACGGCTCCGCGAAGCCTTTCGGCAGGTGCGTGCCGGCCTGCCTCCCGGCAATGATTTCATCCTCGTCGTGCGGTCCGGGAAGGCGCCGCGCGGTGCGGAAGGGGCCGAGCAGATCGAATCGCTGATCGGTGGTCTCGTCGAGCGAGTGGTGCGTCGCAAGGGCTATGGCACGGCCGATGCGGTGCCGAACCCCAGGCCGCCGGGTGGCCGAGGGCGACGGAGGTGAGCATGGCCCGGCCATCGCCCAGCGTGTGGCGGTCTTTCGGCGGATGGCTCGATCGGGCGGCCTCGGCCGTGTTGATCGCGGGCGTGATCGCGTACAAGCTGACGCTCAGCCCGCTGCTCGGGCGGCACTGCCGCTTCCAGCCGACCTGCAGCACCTACTTTCGTGAGGCGGTGACGAAATACGGCGCGGTGCGAGGCACGCTCAAGGGGCTCGCCCGCATCGGTCGGTGCCATCCGTGGCATCCCGGAGGCTACGATCCACCCTGAGCGAGGATCGCGAGCACACGAGCATTCGCGGACGGGAACACCAGGGTGTCGAGTCCCGACCGAGGCACCCAGGTGAAGGGCGGCCGAGGGGCGACACGATCATCGACCAGCTCGACGGCCACGAAGACGATCTCGATCGGTCCGGTGGAGGACGCGCCGACGGCATGGTCGAGCCGGTGCAACGGCCGCACGACGAGCCCGGTTTCCTCACGGCACTCCCGCGTTGCGGCCTGCTCCGGCGTTTCGCCGTGCTCGACCTTCCCTCCGGGAAACTCCGCGAGGCCCGCAGCCTCGGTCGCGTCGGCGGAGCGATGGCCGACGAGGACGCTGCCATCGTGGACCACCACAGCCACCGCGATCGTAATCACGCAACCGTCACCTCTGGCTCATCCCTGAGCCGCATCCTTCGGCACGAGATCGAGGAGGCGGCCTGGCGAGCCCATCACGTTGTAGCCGGCATCCACGTGGAGAATCTCACCGGAGATGCCCTGCGAGTCGCGTGAAAGGAGCCAGGCACCCGCCTTGCCCACTTCGTCGTGGGTGATGTTGCGGCCCATGGGCGACATGTGCTGGTAGAGGCCGAGCATGTCATCGACACCGGCCCCGCGGCCGGCGAGCGTTCGCAGCGGGCCGGCACTCACCGCATTGACGCGAACCCCGGCGGGGCCCAGATCGAATGCCATGTACCGCATGCACATATCGAGCGTCGCCTTGCAGACGCCCATGATGTTGTAGCCGGGCACGACCTTCTCGCCGCCGAAGTAGGTGAGCGTGAGGATCGAGGAATCCTTCGAGAGGAAGCTGCGGGCCATCCGTCCCACGGCGAGGAGGCTGTAGGCGCTCGTCTCCATCGCGACGCGAAATCCTTCACGGCTGCAGTTGGTCGTTTCGCCCTTGAGGTCTTCGAGGGGGGCGTAGGCGATCGAATGGAGCAGGAAGTCGATCGTGCCGAACTCCTGCTTGGCCCGATCCATGACGGAGGCGATCTGGT